>JAMOQI010000011.1 GCA_027064095.1 Bacteroidales bacterium
AAGGTAAGGTAATAGAATCAATAGGATTTACTGAATTAGATTCAAACACTACTTCTATTAATACAACCCTTTTTCCACGTCCAGTTATTTGCGACAGTACTGTAAGTGTAGAATACGATTTTCTAAATTTCAAATGCTTTAGTGATTCTAATGGAATAATATATAATCCTAGTGGTGAAGACTGTGAGTATTACTGGACTCATTTAGCTGTAAATAATATAATACCACCAAAGATCAATATTAAACTGTTTCCAAATCCCACAAATAATGGAAGCATTACTATTAGCTTAAATAAAAAGTTTAAAACCAAACTAACAATTAATTTTTATTCATTAAATGGACAAAAAATAAAAACAGTAGAAATTTCAAATGATGTAACATCTAAAACTATAGACATATGCAAGCTTAATTCCGGATTGTATTTTTATAAAGTTTTTACTAATAACACTGAATTAGGTAGCGGAAAACTAATAGTAACAGAATAAAATAAATCAATCAACAAGTTTACGCTTAATTAGCGTAAACAAAAGTAACCTGAGCCTTAGATAAGCATTATCTCACAGAAAACTAATAACTAATAATTATTTAAGATCAGCAGCATAATCACTAAATTCTTCATGAAACTTTCTTATTGCATCATTAATATTTTGAAATGCAACATAATGTTTATTACAACCATGACGACTACAAAGGCTAACTCTACCGCCGCTTTTTATACCAAAAGTAACCATTGGAGCACCGCAACTTTCACATTTCACATCTGTAGAGAGAGGCTCTCCACAATGTGGACAATAAAAGTCAGCTATTGCATTATAATCAACCTTTAATTCACTTTCGTGTTCAAAGCATCCATATAAAGAACAAAGGTTTAGTTTGCCCCTAACGCCATTAAATTCAATAATAAATTCTATTGATGACCTTCCATTTATCTTCTTATCCGGATTCATTAAAGATGTGCGGCATTTAAGACATTTAACTTCAAAAGATATAATGTTTTCCATAATTTTAGGTTTTAAAAAGATTAAAAAATAATACAGATTATTGCAATTAATTCTAAAAAATAATTCTATTATTCAGCAAATATAGGCAAAAAAATCTACTGTTATTTAAATAACAATTATTTTTTTAAAAAAATAGTTAATAAAAATATAAAGTTTCAACATAAATACCAGAATATTAAAAAGTTCAATCTTTGAAATAAGCGTATAAATTTTGTTTAATATATAAGAAATATTAGGAAAAATATACTACCTTTGGAGCTTTAAAATTTTTAACATAAAATACTATTTTAAAATACAAACCACATGAATTTACACGAATATCAAAGTAAGAAGATTCTTAAATCTTATGGAGTATCAGTACCAAAAGGTTATTTGGCATACACTCCAGAAGAAGCAGTAGAAGCTGCAAAAAAGCTAACAGAAGAAACAGGATATGAAATATGGGCAGTAAAAGCTCAGGTTCATGCCGGAGGACGTGGAAAAGGTGGTGGAGTAAAAATTGCTAAAACCTTAGATGAAGTACGCACATACGCTGACAATATTTTAGGGATGCACTTAGTAACGCCACAAACAAAAGCTGAAGGCAAATTAGTACGTAAAATTTATATCGAGCAAAACATTTTTTATGATGGTCCATCAGAAATGGCAGAGTATTATATGAGTGTTATGCTACACCGCGATAGTGGTAAAAATATGATAATGTATTCTCCACGAGGAGGAATGAACATCGAACAAGTTGCTGAGGAAACACCTGAATATATCTTCACTGAAATTATAGATCCTAAAGTTGGCCTTATGCCATTCCAAGCTCGTAGAGTAGCTTTCAACTTAGGACTTAGCGGTAAAGCTTTTAAAGAAATGACAAAATTTGTTTCTTCTCTTTATGCAGCTTATGTAGGCTCTGATTCTTCTCTATTTGAGATTAACCCTGTAGCTAAAACTAAGGATGATTTAATTTATGCTGCTGATGCAAAAGTAGCCATTGACAATAACGCTCTTTATCGCCACAAAGATATTGCAGAGATGCGTGACTTTGATGAAGAAGACCCAACAGAAGTTGAAGCTGGGAAATTCGATCTTAACTATGTTAAACTTGATGGAAACGTTGGCTGTATGGTTAATGGTGCCGGCTTAGCAATGGCTACCATGGATATTATTAAAATGAGTGGTGGAGACCCTGCTAACTTCCTTGATGTAGGAGGAACAGCTAATGCAGAAAGAGTAGAGCAAGCTTTTAGAATTATTCTTCAAGACCATAATGTAAAAGCTATTTTAGTGAATATCTTTGGGGGAATTGTTCGTTGTGACCGTGTTGCAAACGGTATTGTTCAAGCATATAAAAACATTGGAGATATTCAGATTCCAATTATAGTACGTTTACAAGGAACTAATGCTGAAGAAGGTAAAGATATAATTGATGCAAGTGGATTGAAAGTTTTCTCTGCTATTACTCTTAACGATGCTGCAAAGCGTGTTACTGAAGTTATATAATAAGAATACTTTTCACAAATCAAAAAAGCCGCTTTTCAAATTTGAAAAGCGGCTTTTTTAGTGCTTATAAAATTATATTACAATATAAATTTAGGATCTATTAAATTGTTTAATTGGAATAACTCATCCCATTTTTCTTGAGAAATAAGTTTTCGTTCTTTAACTGCTATATCATAAATAGATTTATTCTCATTGAGAGCCTCTTTAGCAATAGTAGACGATACTTCGTAACCTAAAATAGGATTAAGCAGAGTAACTATTCCAACACTATTCATCACCATTGCCTTGGTATGATCAGCATTTGCAGTTATACCATCTATTGCTTTGGTTCTAAGTGTATCACAAGCCTTTGTTAAAAATGAAATAGAGTTAAACAAACTATAAGCAATTACCGGCTCCATAACATTCAGTTGTAATTGACCAGCTTCAGCAGCCATAGTAACTGTTGTATCTGCACCAATAACATAAAAAGCAACTTGATTAACAACTTCTGGAATAACTGGATTGACTTTCCCTGGCATAATAGAAGAACCCGGCTGCATACGAGGTAGATTTATTTCATTTAGTCCAGCGCGAGGTCCTGATGACAAAAGCCGTAAATCATTGGATATCTTTGAAAGCTTAACAGCGGTACGCTTCAATACTCCCGACAATTGCACATAAGCTCCGGTATCAGAAGTAGCTTCTATTAAATCTTCTGCTAAGAATAAAGGGCTGCCAGTAAGTTTTACCAAATATTTAGTTACCAATTCAGGATATTCAGCTGGTGCATTTACTTTTGTACCAATGGCTGTTGCTCCCATATTAATTTCTCTAATAAGATTTTTGGCACTGTCTACTCTTCCCAATTCTTCATTTATAGTATTTCCCCAACCATTAAACTCTGAGCCTAAACTCATAGGAACAGCATCTTGAAGTTGTGTACGCCCCATTTTAAGAACATGTTTAAACTCTGTTCCTTTTCTTCTAAAAGAATCACTTAAAGACTTCAGTGCAGTTTTATATGCTTCCAAACGCTTCAGCAATGCAATTCTAAAAGCAGTTGGATAAGCATCATTGGTGGACTGACTACAATTTACATGGTTATTAGGATGACAATACTGATATTCTCCTTTTTTATGTCCTAGTTTTTCTAAAGCAATATTTGCAATAACCTCATTAGCATTCATATTAACAGAAGTCCCTGCTCCACCTTGAATCAAATCTGTAACAAACTGGTCATGATATTTACCATTTAAAATTTCATCACAAGCAAAGCAAATTGCATCAGCTATTTTTTTATCAAAAACGTTTAATTCAGCATTTGCCATTGCAGCCGCCTTCTTTACATAAGCTAATCCCCTTATCATATAAGGCTCTGTAGATAACGGTGTTTCAGTAATGTGAAAATTATCTAAAGCTCGATAAGTTTGAATTCCATAATAATTCTTATTTGGAATTTCTAATTCTCCTATAAAATCATGTTCTTTTCTTGTTGGCATAATTACCTGTGTATAAAAATTCATACTAATTTAAATATCATTACACTAATGACATTATTTATGGCTACAAAAGTAATATAATTAAACTTCTTCATTCTACTCTATTATCCTAAAATATAGAATATCACATGATAATTGACAAAAAATATTCAACTTTATCAATTATAAACCTGTGAAAATAATTTGCAGTGGTACTTATTCAAGACTTATACAACTAGCAATAACACTTCTAATAATTCTCCAGCAATAGAGTCTGCTATTTTATTAAAAAATACATAGTAAGTTTTAGTACTTTTGTCTTATTGAATACATTTATAATTTTGTTATAATTATATACATAATATACTTATAGCAATAATATCAACTAATTGAATATGACATTTAACCATATCAATAAAATAAATATATCAGCTGTATCTTATGCTAATACATTTCCTTTTTTACTTGGCATTGATGATAAATTAGAAGGAAACGATTTTCAGGTGTCAAAAGATGTACCTTCTGTTTGTGCCGAAAAATTAATTAATAATGAAGCTGATATTGGATTAATACCTGTAGCTACAATTCCTTTAGTACCAAATGCCAATATAATATCAAAATATTGTATTGGAGCTATTGGAGCCGTAGAAACAGTATTACTAATGAGTAAAATTCCTTTTGAAAATATCAAAACTGTTTATCTTGATAGCGAATCGAGAACATCAGTAAAATTAGTAAAAGTACTAGCTCAAAACCTATGGAAGAAAAATTGGGAATATAAAACATTACCGAGCGACTACGAAACAAATGAAGACATTAATTCAATGGTTCTTATAGGTGATAAAACTAAAACTACAACTAATTTTCCATACATAACAGACTTGTCTAAATCTTGGTTAGAACTTACATCAAAGCCTTTTGTATTTGCAGCATGGGTTGCAAATAAAGAAATCCCGCAAGACTTTATAAATAGATTTAATACTGCCCTAGAATATGGAATAAACAATATTCCCAATTCAATAAAAAAGTATGGAGCAGAAATAAAATATGATTTGAATAATTACTTAAACAATTGTATTTCCTACCCTCTTGATAAAGAAAAAATGGATGGTTTAAATCTATTTTTAAATTATTTGCATAGAATTAATAATTAGATTAATTTTACAATATTAAAAATATAAATAAAATATTAAAAATATAAATAATAATTATGAAAAAATATATTTTACTCAGCCTTATTACAGTTATTTTGTCTAATATAAGTCTTGCACAAATAACAATTTACTCTTCCGACTTTGGAAGCAGTAACGACACAATAAGATATAGCCATACTACAACTATTAATGCATTATCAATTGAAAGTACCGATACAAATTATTTTTGGGATTTTAGTCAACTAACACCCAATTCCCAAACAATGGATGAATATATAGATATTAATTCTGTAAATATGGTATACAAAATTGCCTTTTATGGCATATCTAATTTAGTTAGCCCAAGAGCTGATATGAGTATGGGTGGTGTTAGCATAAATAACTCCTATAATTTTTACAATAAATCAACTAATGATTTTAGACTTGTTGGCTATGGTGGCGAAACCTCAGCTACCCCCATCCCTGTTACATTTGACAACCCTGATATTATTTACAGATTCCCTATGACTTTTGGAAATGTAGATTCTTGTATCTCAAACTGGGATATCAATGTACCGGGAACTGGCTATATATCTGAAGAACTCCACAGACATAACGAAGTTGACGGCTGGGGAACAATTAAACTTCCATATGGTCAATTTAATTGTCTTAGGTTGAAGTCTACTATATTTCAAGACGATAGCATTTATCTATCAAACACGGGACTTGGTATTAGAGTGCCACAATATTACACTGTATACACATGGTTGGCAAAGAATATGAACTTCCCAATTATGACAGCAACTGTACCACAGAATCTTATTGGACAGGTAAATATATCATATTTAGATAGCATTCGTCAATTTGTTGGTATTAACTCAAGTTCTATAAATAATGATAATACCTTATACATATATCCAAATCCTACTACTAATTATGTAAATATCAAATTTAACTCTTTTGACGAATATACATTAAACATAATAAACACTTTCGGAGAGATTATTTTCACCAAACAATATAACAATAAAAATAATGTTAATATATCCACAGAAAATTTTGCTCGTGGATTATATTTCATACAAATTACAAATTCTAACAAACAAATAGTTAAAAAATTAATATTAAAATAAATAATAAATACTATGAAAGCTTTTCACGCATACGACATTAGAGGAGTTTATAATGAAGATTTCAATAAAGAAGACGCATATAAAATAGGTTTCTTTTTACCGGAATTATTAAGCACAAAAAGAATACTAATTGGTAGAGATGTAAGGACAAGCTCTCCTGAGATATTTGAATACTTGAGTAATGGAATAAAAGATGCCGGAGCAGACGTATATGATGCAGGTCTTTGCACCACTCCTATGATATATTGGCTAACAGCAACATTCGACTTTGAAGCCTCAGTAATGATTACAGCATCGCATAATTCTAAAGAATATAACGGTATGAAAATATCTAAAGCCATGGCCAAGCCTGTAGGTTATGACACTGGACTTTCAACCCTTGAACAAATGATAAAAGGTGAAATTAAAGTTAATAATAATAAAGGTAAAGTAATTGACTTTGATAAACATCAAGATTATATTAAATTTCAAAGAAAATATCTACCTAAAGATATTGGAAATTTGAACTTAACAATAGATTGTTCAAATGGCATGGCTGCCTTACTAATTAAAGATATAATCGGTGATAATCACAACTACTTATTTGATATTTTGGATGGCACTTTTCCAAACCACGAGGCAAACCCTCTTGTACCAGAAAATGTTATCGACCTTCAAAAAGCTGTTATTAATAACAATAGTGATTTAGGGATAATTTTCGATGGTGATGCTGATAGAGTAATGTTTGTTGATGAAAAAGGTAAATTTATTTCTCCAGACCTTATGATTGCCGTACTTGGCCATTATTTTTTAAAAGACAATCAGCAAACAACCCATGTACTTCAAGATATTAGAAGTTCAAAAGCCGTTAGCGAATATTTAAACAAAATTGGAAATGTAAAAGTTCATACATGGAAAGTAGGAAGAGCCTTTGCCGCTTTAAAATTAGCAGATATAGATGCAAAATTTGGCGGAGAGTTAGCAGGACATTACTACTTTAAAGACTTTTATTATTCTGATAGTGGTATTCTTGCAATGCTTATTCTAATTGATGTTGTTGCTAAAATGAAAGCCGAAGGCAAAACAGTTTCTAAACTTATTGATGACATAAAAGCTTATGCTAATTCCGGAGAGATAAACTATAGAATAGAGAAGAAAGCAGAAGCAATGGAAAAGATTAAAAATCATTTTGAAAAAACAGAAAAAGTTGACAAACTAATGGACTTTGATGGTTACCGATTAGAGTTTAACGATTGGTGGTTCAATATACGCCCTTCAAATACAGAGCCTTATTTACGATTAATTGTGGAAGCTAAATCTGAAGAATTACTTAAAGAGAAACTTGAAATAATTAATAATTTACTTAAAGAATTTATTTAGAGTCGAACTCAGGCATCATAAAAGCAAATGGTATTGCAAATAGACCAAGTATAGGAGAATAAACAAATAAATTTTCCAAGCCGTAAATATCTGAAAGAAAACCAACTAACATATTTGACCCGGCGCCAAAAACAAAGCTAAGTGTCATATAAATACTGTTAATAAATGATGGCCTATCAGATTTATAATCATGTACCAAAGCCAATAATACAGGGGCTGAACCAAAAAGGAAGAGTCCACTTAAGGCTAAAAATATTATTGCAATAATACCAGAAGTAATATTGAAAAGGAACATCAGTACAGGCACAATTATAGCTATTATTATCAACGTTTTCTTTCTGCCAATTTTATCGGAATAATTACCGGCTAATAAAGTTCCAGCGGCTCCTGCTAATTCCACCATTACCAACACAGAAGTACTTGTCCATAAAGTATTTCCACTATTCATATAATATGTTGGAAGAAAAGTTACTAATAAAGACCTAATTACACCACGTCCTAAGATATAACCAGTTATTATAACAAAGAAAGCTACTAATTTACTCAACTGACCTTTAGCCAGTTTCTGCTTCTTAGCAACAGGTTTAATATCAAAATCTTTCAATTTCCGCAACCTAAAATACAGAATTATTGAAGCCAATAATCCTAAAGGCATAACACGCCAACTCCCTTCCAATCCCCACCATGAGACTGCCGAGACAATCAATAACGGGCCTAGAGCCCTGGCACCTTCTCCTGCAAGTGCATAGAAACTCATTCCTAAGCCTCTTTTGTCACCAGACACATTTTTTATTAAAACAGGGGCCGGAACATGAAAAAACGCCGCACTCATACCCATTATCAACAACAAAACAAGAAGCTGAAAATAACTATTCGCCAAACCAATCAAACTCATTGAAATAGCAGTAATAGCAGGTGTAAATATCACAAAATATCTAATCACAACTTTATCTGCGAGCCAACCAATAATAGGATTCATCAATGATGGAAGTCTACCATATAAGGTAAGAGACCCCGCAAGAAAATAATTTAAGCCAAGTTTTTCTATAATTAATGGCAATAAAGGAGATAAAAATGAAGAATATACATCGTGAGTAAAATGAGCTAATGAAATATCCCACACTCTCCATTTATGATATTTTGCTTGCATATTATTGCATATTATAATGTGTAAAATGAAATTAATATCAGACGGCGAAAGTACAAATTTGCTTTATTAAACTTTCAATTATTTAATCAATAATAAAAAAATGAATTACCAGTTCACAATTCAAATTATTAATCTGCAAAAAATATTATACTATAATAGAAATTTAACAAAAAAAGGAAACAAAATCATTAAATTATTATAATCAATAAAAGAAAATTCTTTTGTAAACTTGATTTAATAAAATATTACAAAGTAAAAAAGAAATCAAATTAAAATATATCATAATTTTCTAAAGATTTTTACTTTAAAAATAAAACTCTCCCAAATAATTTTAGTACTTTTGTTGGCTTAGTCAAACAGTGACAAATAATTTATAAACAATATAATATTAGATAATTATGAGCGACAGAAAAAGAGTTTATACTTTTGGCGGAAAGAAAGCCGAAGGAAAAGCTGACATGAAAAATCTACTCGGAGGTAAAGGAGCTAATCTAGCAGAAATGAGCCTTATTGGAGTACCTGTTCCTGCTGGTTTCACAATCACTACAGAAGTATGTACAGAATATAATACAATAGGGAAAGAAAAAGCAGTGGCTTTAATGAAAGAAGAAGTTGAAGCCGGTATTAAGAATATAGAAACAATAATGGAAGCCAAATTTGGAGATAAAGAAAATCCACTATTAGTTTCTGTGCGTTCAGGAGCAAGAGTTTCAATGCCCGGCATGATGGATACTGTATTAAATTTAGGACTTAATGACGATGCTGTTGAAGGTATTGCAAAGAAATCCGGCAACGAACGTTTTGCATGGGATAGCTACCGTAGATTTGTTCAAATGTATGGTGATGTGGTTTTAGGAATGAAACCTGAATCTAAAGAAGACATCGATCCATTTGAAGAAATAATGGATGAATTAAAAGAAGAAAAAGGTATAGAATTAGATACTGATTTTACAGTTGCTGATCTAAAAAAATTAGTTGAGAGATTTAAATCGGCTGTAACCAAACAAACCGGAAAAGAATTTCCTGACAATCCTTGGGACCAACTTTGGGGAGCAGTAATGGCTGTTTTTGACAGTTGGAATACTGATAGAGCTATCTATTACCGTAATATGAATAAAATTCCTGGAGATTGGGGAACAGCTGTAAATGTACAAGCAATGGTATATGGCAATATGGGTTCTAATTCAGGTACAGGAGTTGCATTTACACGTGATGCCGGCACAGGAGAAAATATTTTCAATGGAGAATATTTAATTGATGCTCAAGGCGAAGATGTTGTTGCTGGTGTACGTACTCCTCAACAAATCACATTAGAAGGCTCAAAACGCTGGGCTATATTACAAGGAATTTCAGAAGAAGAAAGAGCAACAAAATTTCCTTCTTTAGAGGAAGTTATGCCTAATGTTTATGCAGAGCTTAATGACATTCAACAAAAATTAGAAGATCATTATAATGATATGCAAGACTTAGAATTCACTATCCAGGATGGTAAATTATGGTTATTGCAAACAAGGAATGGGAAACGTACAGGGTCAGCAATGGTTCGTATGGCAATAGAAATGCTTGAAGAAGGTCGTATTACAGAGAAAGAAGCTGTCATGCGTGTTGAACCTAATAAATTAGATGAACTATTACATCCTGTTTTTGACAAAAAAGCTTTAAGTGAAGCTAAAGTTCTTACAAAAGGACTTCCTGCTTCGCCAGGTGCTGCAACAGGACAATTGGTTTTCTTTGCTGACGAAGCTGCAAAATACGAAAATTCAATTCTTGCACGTATTGAAACATCTCCAGAAGATTTAGAGGGGATGAACATTGCCAACGGCATTCTTACTGCCCGTGGCGGTATGACTTCTCATGCAGCTGTTGTTGCTCGTGGTATGGGAAAATGCTGTGTTTCAGGTGCTGGTGAACTAAAAATTGACTACAAAAATCGCACATTAAATGTTAATGGTGAGATATTGAAGGAAGGAGATTGGGTTTCTTTAAATGGTTCTACCGGAGAATTGTTTAAAGGACAAATAGCTACTATCGATGCGGAATTGAGTGGTGATTTTGGAAAGCTTATGGAAATGGCCGATAAATATTCAAGAATGTATGTACGTACTAATGCTGACACTCCACACGATAGCACTGTAGCCCGTAATTTTGGAGCAAAAGGTATTGGACTATGTAGAACAGAACATATGTTCTTCGAAGGAGAAAAAATAGTTGCTATGCGCGAGATGATACTTGCAGAAGACTTAAAAGGAAGAGAAGAAGCTTTAGATAGATTATTACCTATCCAACAAAAAGACTTTGAAGGCATTTTCGAAGCTATGCAAGACCTTCCTGTTACAGTTCGTTTATTAGATCCACCTTTACATGAATTTGTTCCTCATGATGAAAAAGGTCAACAGGAAATGGCAGATGTAATGGGTGTTTCAATAGATGTTATCAAACAAAAA
>JAMOQI010000012.1 GCA_027064095.1 Bacteroidales bacterium
ATTATTCACAAATAATCCTAACAATTAAGTAGAACTAACAACCTTAGTTTAATACCAAATTAAAAACAAAACTACTGCAAAATTCGTTATTTTTTTATGTTTTACTTCCTTAAAAAAATAAACCGTAACTGAGGCTATGCTTAATTTTTTTAAATTCGTTAAACAAAAAAATATTTAGAATTTATATCGGCACTTTTGCTTTCAAATTGGTATAACATACGATTTCACTCACAGAAAACTTATATCTATCTAAGATTAAAAGAATTAAATATTTTTAAAATACCCAAATTTGAGTTTTTTTTCTAAATCAGCCTGTCCTAAACTTGTTTCGTTTTCCAGCATTGCACCCTGATATTCATTACTTATTCATACAATTCGCTTTACTTTTGCATAAATAATGCGGGTTAAAGGTAATCCTAAATTTAGTGAATCGGTATTAATAGATTATGGTTAAAACAGAAATTAAGTATAAAAATAGTATTAGTTCTCAACAACCTTAGACAATTTAGGTGTAGAGAAGTAATTATAATTTCCATCATCATCAGAGTAAATCAGAAAAACTTCTAATTCTGGATGTTTTACTACAAATTTTTTAGTTTTTTCCAGACCCATTACCATAAAAGCAGTAGCATAAGCGTCAGCTTCAGCAGCCGTATTTGCAATAACCGTTGTACTTAATAATCGTGATGCTATTGGGTATCCGGAATGAGGATCAATGGTATGAGCATATTTAACTCCATTTTTCACATAAAATTTACGATAATTTCCAGAAGTAGCCATACCTTGATTTTTCAATGGAATAATTGCAGAAAGGTCTTCACCGTAGGCAGCACTATCTTTGGGAGTCTCCACTCCTACTTTCCAGTCACTACCGTCAATCTTTGACTCACTAGCAAAAATTTCACCTCCCACATCAATTAAAAAGGAGTTTATCCCCATACTTCTCAAATATTTTGCTAAAACATCAACAGAATAACCTTGAGCAAGAGCATCAAAATCTATTTGCACTCTTGGGTCAGTCTTTATTATTTGGGAATTATTATCAAGATAAATTTTATTAAAGCCTACAAATTGCATTATACTATCAACGATATTAGAATCCATATCTTCAGCCCTCCTTTTTCCAAATCCCCAAGCCTCCACAAGAGGGCGTACAGTAATATCAAAGTCACCATTTGTTTGAGAAGACACCCTCATAGCTAGTTTGAAATTCCCAATAAATATGGAATCAAGTTTTACATTTTTGTTACTGTTTACTTTAGAAATAATAGATTGTTCCTTATAATTCGATGCTGACATATCAAAAGCATCAAGTACAGAATCAAATTCTTGCTTTAATATTCTATCATGAGAATCGTAATATGATATTGCATAATATGTACCCTGAGCCTCTCCTATTACTTTACGTTTTTTTAGATCTTGTTTTCCAGAGTTACATGAAAGTAAAAACAGGATCGGTAATAACAGAACAAATACTTGAAACAAGAATAAACGCATAATAATATAATTTTGAGCACTGTAAAAAATTAAAAAACATATTAAAATAAAAAACGATTACCACAAAGGTAATCGTTTTTCTTATAAATATAATAATCTTCCGGTTAATAAATATTCTTATCCTCCGAAGTCATCGAAAGCAATCATTTCAGGGGGAACTCCAAGACTATCTAACATTTGAAAAACAGCCTGATTCATCATAGGAGGTCCACAAAGATAATATTCAATTTCTTCCGGTTCCTCATGTTTAGAAAGATAATTATCTAAAATTATTTGGTGAATAAATCCAACATAACCATCCCAATTATCTTCCGGTAAAGGCTCTGAAAGTCCAATATTAAATGTAAAATTATCAAATTCCTTTTCAATAGCCCTAAATTGGTCAACGTAGAATAACTCACGTTTAGACCGACCACCATACCAGAAAGTAGCTTTTCTATCTCTGATTTTCTTAGTATGGAATAAATCAAAAATATGAGAACGCATAGGAGCCATTCCTGCACCACCACCGATAAACATCATCTCACGCTTAGTATCTTTAATAAAGAACTCACCATAAGGGCCAGAAACAGTAACTTTATCTCCAGGTTTAAGATTAAAGATATAAGAAGAACATATACCAGGATTAACCTTAGCAAAGCCTTTAGATTTAGGGTCCCAAGGAGGAGTAGCAATACGAATATTAAGCATCACAATATTTCCTTCAGCAGGGTGGTTAGCCATTGAATAAGCACGATATATAGGCTCAGGATTTTTCATTTTAAGATCCCACATTCCAAATTTATCCCAATCTTCTTTATACTCTTCTCCAACTTCAATATCTTTATAATCTACTTCACATTTAGGAACGTCAATTTGGATATATCCACCGGATCTAAATTCCATAAATTCACCTTCTGGCAATTTAACAACAAATTCCTTAATAAATGTGGCAACACTTTTGTTGGAAACAACCTCACACTCCCACTTTTTGATACCAAAAATCTCTGGTGGAACACCTACTTTTAAGTCATTTCTAACTTTTACCTGACAACCTAAACGCCAACTATTTTGAGCTTCTTTACGGGTAAAGAATCCTTTTTCTGTAGGAAGAATATCACCACCACCTTCAAAGACTTGAACACGACACATCCCGCATGTTCCACCTCCACCACAAGCAGAAGGAATAAATATCTTTTCATTAGATAAAGTGGACAAAAGAGAAGAACCAGGAGTAGTTTCTATATCTTTTTCATCATTGATATTAATTTTCACTAACCCCTGAGGGGTAAGCTTTGTTTTTGCATAAAGCAATATACTCACTAGTAGTAATATTGTTATCAAAAAGATAACAACACTAATTAAAACTACCATTGAAGTTTGTATTTCTGCTAAAATCATCATATACATTTTAAAATATTTTCCAATTAATATCAATTACAATTTAATACCCATAAAAGTCATAAACGCTATACCCATAATTCCAGTAATAACAAAGGTAATCCCTAAACCTCTAAGTGGCGCAGGAACATTTGAGTATCTAATTTTCTCTCTGATAGCAGCTATAGCAACAATTGCCATAAACCAACCAATACCTGAACCTAAGCCAAAAGCTGTGGCTTCACCAATAGACTCGTATTCACGTTGCTGCATAAACAATGAACCACCAAGGATTGCACAATTTACAGCTATTAATGGAAGAAATATACCCAATGAAGCATATAATGATGGAGAGAATTTCTCAACAATCATTTCTACAAGCTGTACCAGAGAAGCAATAATAGCAATAAACATGATAAAGCTAAGGAAACTTAAGTCTATATCAGCATATTCACTACCTAACCATGATAAAGCACCAGGTTGAAGTATGTATTTATTCATTAAATAATCAATAGGAACAGTAATAATTAAAACAAATATTACAGCTGCTCCTAATCCAACAGATGTTTTCACTGTTTTAGAAACAGCAAGATAAGAGCACATGCCTAAGAAATAGGCAAATACCATATTATCAACAAAAATGGATTTTACAAATATATTCACTAAATCTTGCATATCTAATTCTTTATAATATTATTAATTAGTCTTCTATTAATTCTTTGTTTCTTGAACGTTGCACCCAAATAATGGTAGCAACAGCAAATAATGCCATTGGAGGTAATATTACCAGACCATTATTTACATAACCCATATTATAAAACGAATCGGGGATAATTTGAAAACCATAAACTGTTCCTGATCCAAATAACTCTCTAAAGAACGCAACAATTACTAATATTAATCCATAGCCAATTCCATTTCCAATACCATCAAGTAATGAAGGCCAAGGTTTATTTGCCATTGCGAAGGCTTCAAAGCGCCCCATAATAATACAGTTCGTAATAATCAAACCAACAAATACAGAGAGCTGCTTACTAACATCATAAGCAAATGCTTTAAGAATTTGGTCAACAAGAATAACAAGTGCTGCTATAATAACTAATTGAACTATAATCCTTATCCTTGAAGGAATAGAATTTCTTAATAATGCTATTATAAAATTACCAACCGATAAAACAGCAGTAACTGATATTGCCATTACAATTGCTGGTTCTAACTTTACCGTAACAGCCAATGCTGAACATATTCCTAATACTTGTTTGGTTATAGGGTTATCAACATTAATAGGGTTTGTAATTAACCTAATATTTTTAGGTGAGAACAAAGGTTCTCTTTCTTCTTTTGCTGCCATAACTAATTATCCTTTTTAAAATAGTTAATATAATTCACCAAACAATCTTCAAGCATCTCCGATACACCATTGCTTGTTAGTGTACTTCCAGAAATAGCATCTACTCCATGAATAGGTTTAACCTCACTTTGATTTGCAACTCCACCCTTGATAACCTTTACAGAAGTAAAATTACCAGATTCATCAAAAATCTTTTTATTTTTAAACTCATCAGAAAAAACCACCCTCCCTTCTGTTGGAGAAGTAGCAATCTGAGCACCTAATCCGGGAGTTTCACTTTCATGTCCGAAGTTGACACCATATATAGTATTCTTATCATTCTCTAGTGCAACATTTCCCCATATTGGCCCCCATAAACCTTTCCCATAAACAGGGATAACAAAATATTCATTACCATCTTTATTCATAATAAATAAAGGCAACGCTACTTCACCTGTTTTTTCAATAGTTTTCAAGGCTGATTTAAGATTGACATCAAATGCACGCACATCTCCATGCTCTAATTTACCTTTAGAATATACACTTAGTTCTTCTCCAGCCTTATTTATTACAACTTCTTTAATCACATGCTCGCTATAAAGCTTGGCGGCATTAGTTGCATCAGCAGATACTCCTATAGAAGATAGGAGATTTATCATTTTTTCATTTTGCTTATTCTTTTCTTGCAAAGGTTTAAGCGCCAGGTTAGCAGAAGTAAGGACTACCGCAACCAATACAACCATTACCGAAGCATAAATAAATATATAAGCATTACTATTCTTATCCATTTCTTCTTTATTTATCAGTTATTATTCAATAATAATTTAGCTCTCTTCATTCGCTTCTTAATGTTTGCATCGATAACATAATAATCAATGGTTGGCGAGAATATATTCATAAATAATATCGCTAACATAACACCTTCAGGATAAGCTGGATTTAACACCCTAACAAGAATAGCAATTAAACCTCCAAAGAATCCATAAATCCATTTACCTTTTTCTGTTTGGGCAGCTGTTACCGGATCGGTAATCATAAATACACCACCAAAAGCAAATCCACCTATTAATAAGTGTTCCCAGGCTGGTAAAGCAAGATATGTATTATCAGGGAAACTACCTGCAAAGAAATTTAAGATTAAAGCCATTGAAAGGCCTCCCACAAAGAATGAAGTCATTATCTTCCAACTGGCTACTCCTGTAAACAACAATATAATTGCACCTATCGCAATTGCTATTGTTGAAGTTTCTCCAATGGAACCGGGATAAGCACCTATCATCATTTCAATTGGACTTAAACCGGCTGAATGACCAGCAGTAAGCTCGGCTAATGGAGTAGCTCCGGAAAATGCATCTGCTTTTTCTGCTATCCAAACCTTATCACCACTCATAGCAGAAGGATATGCAAAGAATAATATTGCTCTAACAAGCAAGGCAGGATTTACAATATTCATTCCTGTTCCACCAAAAACTTCCTTGCCAAAAACTACAGCAAAAGCCACAGCTACAGCAAGCATCCAAAGTGGAGTAGTAACGGGAATAATTAATGGTATTAACATACCTGAAACGAAAAATCCTTCATTTACTTCATGTCCTCTTGACTGTGCAAAAGCAATTTCAATTCCTAATCCTACACCGTATGAAACAAGTATTAAAGGTAAAATCTTAATAAATCCATATAAAAATGCATCCATTAACTCAAAATCTATTCCTTGAGACTTAAAATGCATCTGGCCAATATTCCATATTCCGAATAGTAAAGCTGGCACCATTGCTATTACTACTGTAAACATTGTGCGTTTCATATCCACACCATCACGAATATGACTCCCCTTTGTTGTAACAGCATCGGGAACAAAAAAGAAAGTCTCAGCGGCATCAAATAATGAATGAAAAGCATGAAACTTCGCACCTTTTTGAACCTGAGGCTTAATTTTATCTAATATATTTCTAATTGGTTTCATCTAATATCAATAATTTTATGATTAACTCATCTCTTTTCTCATCATATTCAAACCATTCCTAAGAATGTCTTGCATCTCAATTTTTGAGGTACTAATGTATTCACAAAGAGCAATATCTTCTTCATCAACTTCATAAATTCCCAATTGTTCCATTTGATCAATATCATTAATCATAATAGATTTTATAAGAGGAATCGGAAGTATATCCATTGGAAACACTTTCTCAAGAGATCCTGTCACAACGAAAGCCCTTTCACCACCATTAAGATTTGTGTTTAGACGATATTCTTTGTTTGGTGTCAACCACGACAATGCAGTACGGTAAAAGCTATGCTTCTTAGGACTTGGAATCAACCAACCAAAAAATTCATATTTATTACCTTCAGGAATCACAGATATTAAGTTATGATAAAAACCCAAGTAGCCATTTAATTTAACCTTTGTTCCTGTAAGAACATTACCACTAATATATCTTAACTCATATTCTGTTTTAACTTTACCTCCTACAATACCTCCAATTTCAGAACCTCTCTTTACAGAATAATACTGAGGAGATTCAACTTCAGAACCTACCAAAGCAATAATAATATCAGAAATATATTGACCGGTAAGGAACAAATCTCCAATTGCAACAACATCTTGAGGCTGTACAGTCCAAACAATCTCACCTTTATTAATAGGAGAAATATGATGAATTTGAATTCCAACATTTCCTGCCGGATGAGGTCCATCAAAGATATTTATTTCAACACCTTTTGCATTTTTAAGAGCAGGAGATGTTGTTTTAGAATTGATTCCTATATATACCTTATCAGTAAGTTTTGATAAAACATCCAATCCGGCTTGAAATGATTTTTCTTTTCCATTAAGTACAAAATCTACATTAGCAGCAAGAGGAGCAGTATCAAAACCAGAAATAAAAATCGCTTTAGGTCTATCACTTGGATTGGCAACCACAGTGTATGGTCTTTGACGAATAAAACTCCATAACCCACTCTCAACTAACTTTTGAGTAACATTTTCAGAAGTCAAGCTACCAATTTCCTGTTTTCCGTAATCTATGAATTCATCTGTTCCATCTGACTCAATTCTAATTTCTAACATTTTTCGTTTAGCTCCTCGTAAAACTTCAGTTACCGTTCCACTAACCGGAGATGGAATTTTAACATATTCATTATGTTTATCAAAAAATAAAAGAGTTCCTCTCTTCACCTTGTCTCCTACTCGAACAGATAGTTTAGGGAAAAGACCATGAAAATCTGTCGGCTTTACAGCATATTTATCCAAAGAAATTTCTTGCAAGTTTTCTTCTGCCTTTCCTTTGAGTTTAATGTCGTAGCCACGTTTAATCTTGATTTGTTGTGACATAAAAATTATATAATTTTTAACCTGTTTCAAATAAGATGCAAAGATATAATTTTTGTTTGCTCAATTCCAAGTATGAGCCATATATATTTTACAGTAAATATGTATATCTTTAAAAACTAATATATATCATATTTTTATAAGTATCTCAAAAAACTCACTCGACAACTAATTGATACTCTTTACTCTCTGATAGTGTGAAAATTATAACAATACTATAGCTCAAAAACTCTAAATTAATTGTATAAAATCACATACAATTCTTCTAAAGTTACTCAAAATAAAATATCTTAAAATTAAATATATATGACAAATCCCCTAATAAAAACTAACTCGTATCATTATTTAGTTTTTATTTACATCAAAATCGGTAGAATCTTAACCCTCATTATTCACACAAAAGCGTAGTGAATAGAGTAAGCAATGAATAGCAGAGTACAATGTAGGAAAACACCTATTTAGAAAAACTCAAATTTGGGTATTAAAAAAATATCAATTATCAATAAGGATGCAAGTTTGTAAATAAAAAATCACAAAAAACATTAAAGAAAATGAGACATATCAATGATAATAGTTTTATGTATAAAAAAAATACTTATTTTTACGCAATCTAAATTAAAATAACGATTTAGAATTAAATTATTGCAAATCAACAATGTAACATATGAAATATAATTCAGAAAAAGTGCTTGACACTTTAAAAATGGTAAAACATCCAGAATCCGGCAAGAGTATCGTTGAGCTTGGCATGGTTGAAGATTTGGAAATTACTGATAACAAAATCAAATTTTCATTAGTAATTAAGAGTTCCAAAGACCCATTCTCAAAATCATTAGTAAAATCATGTGATAGAACTCTTAAATTCTATTTAGATGAGAATATTGAGGTAGAAGTAGAAACCAAAGTACAACATTTCGAAGCTGCAGCATTTAAAGCTCCTGCAAGACCATTTTCGGGTGTTAAAAATATTATTGGTGTAGCATCAGGAAAAGGCGGTGTAGGAAAATCTACCGTTGCTGCAAACCTTGCAATATCACTTGCAAAAACAGGTGCTAAAGTTGGATTATTAGATGCAGACATCTATGGTCCCTCTGCTCCTATTATGTTCGATTTAGTTAATGCAAAACCAGTGGCCACACAAGAAGGTGGTAAAACATGGATTGAGCCAATTGAGAAATATGGAATTAAGATTATTTCCATAGGATTCTTTGTAGATCCGGAGAAAGCTCTTATTTGGAGGGGTTCAATGGCAACAAATGCATTAAACCAATTTATGAACGATGGTAATTGGGGAAAATTAGATTATGTAGTAATTGATATGCCTCCTGGAACCGGTGATATACATCTTACTTTAGTACAAGCTATTGGTATTACCGGAGTTGTAATAGTAAGTACACCACAAGAAGTAGCACTTGCCGATGCCCGCAAAGGCGTTTCAATGTTTCAGCAGAAAGATATTAATGTACCTGTACTAGGCTTAATTGAAAATATGGCATATTTCACACCAGCCGAATTACCTAACAATAAGTATTATATCTTTGGAAAAGGTGGAGCTAAGAAGTTAGCTGCTGAAATGAATGTACCATTATTAGCAGAAATTCCATTAGTACAAGATATAATGGAAGCAGGTGAAAAAGGTAAGCCTATTGCATTAAACGCTGATGACCCTATGGGAAAAGCATTTAGGAAGTTAGCTGAAAATGTAATAATCCAGACAGAGAAAAGAAATAAAGAGATGGCCCCAACTACAAAAGTAGAAATGCAAGAAGGTGCCGGTTGCTCTACAAATTAATATTAAATTTTTTATATTATGGCATCTGAAAACAGAGAAGAACTTATTCAAAAAGTGCACAATGTAATTACTCAAATCAGACCTTATTTAGTTGCTGATGGTGGTGATATAGAATTTGTACACCTTACTGATGAGAATGAAGTTCAAGTAGAATTAAAAGGCGCTTGCGCTAGCTGTTCAATGAGTATAATTACATTAAAACAAGGTGTTGAACAAGCAATGATTAAAGCAATTCCGGAAATAAAATCAGTAGAGGCCATAAACCTTGCATATTAATTTTATACAATATTTTATTTAAGGTAGATGAGCGAATGCTCATCTACCTTAATTTTTTTTTTACAATTTGAATAAAAATACTTACATAGCAAAAAGCTATTTTAACTACAAGCTTAAAGCAAAAGGAAGGCATAGTATTCACTCACCTTTTCTTTATAATATGTACAACACTTGTGTCGTTAAAAGTGAGAAATCACAATATCATAATGAGATAGAACAACTAAGAAATACCTTAGAAAAAGACAAAAGAGAAATTTACGTTAACGATCTTGGTGCAGGTTCAAGGAAAAATAAATCAAATGAGAGAAAGATATGCCAGATAGCAAAGTATTCTCTTAAATCTGCAAAAGAAGCTCAGTTCTTATCGTGTTTTGCAAGCATAACACAATCAAAATCAATTATTGAACTTGGTTGTTCCCTAGGTTTAACATCTGCCAGAATTGCTCTCGACAATCCCAACACTTATATAAATAGTATAGAAGGTTGTGAAAATATCGCTAAAATTGCACAAAATAATTTCACAAAATTGAATATCAGTAATATAAAACTACATATTGGTAATTTTGATACTGTTTTCCAAAAAATATTAATGGATATTAGTGCTGACTTAATATTTGTAGATGGCAATCACACCAAAGAAGCAACACTTAAATATTTTAATTTGGCTATCGATAATATGAATCCCAATGGATATATAGTCTTTGATGATATTTATTGGTCGCAAGAAATGACAGAAGCATGGAATACAATTATTTCTGATAACAGAGTTAGTTTAAGTATTGACTTATTTCATTTTGGTATAATAAGCATTAGTAAAGATTTCTCAAAACAAAATTTTATATTAAAGTTTTAGTATAAAAAACTCTACAATTACTCTTCCGGATATTCAATTCTAAGGTGATAAATATTTAGCAATTTTCTTTTAAAAATCTTTTTAGCGGTATTAATTTGGCGAAATGTAATATTTGCATTATTAAATTGACCTTGATCCAATTGGCTTTTAATAATTTTATCCACCAACTCACTAATTGATTTAGCATTAGGATTTTGTATACTTCGTGAAGCTGCTTCAACAGCATCCGCCATCATCAATAAAGAAGTTTCTTTAGAATAAGGAATAGGACCATGATATGTAAAATCACTAAGTTTTATTTCTTCGTCTGGATTTTCCTTTTTACTCATTCTATAAAAGTATTCGACTCGTTTAGTACCGTGATGTGTTCTAATAAAATCTATAATTTGTTCAGGCAAGTGATTTTCTTTTGCTAATTTAACACCATCAAGAACATGTCCAATTATTATTTCAGCACTCTCTTCATAGCTAAGATCCTCATGAGGGCTATAATTTCCACTCTGATTTTCAGTAAAGTACATTGGATTAAGTATCTTTCCAATATCATGATACATTGCCCCTGCTCTAACCAAAAGAGCGTTTGCTCCAATTTCCATTGCAGCAGCTTCAGCAAGATTACTTACTTGGATACAATGATGGAAAGTGCCTGGAGCTTGTGTTGCTAGTTTTCTAATTAATGGATTATTAGTATCAGCGTATTCCAATAAAGAAACATCTGTCACCATCCCAAAAAGTTTTTCAAAAAGATAAATTATGGGATAAGCTAACAAACTCAGACCTGCTGATATAGCAAAATATAGAAATGGTTTCCATGATATATTTATAAGTGTTGATTCTGTTAACAGCTCCATCCCAATATAAATTATACTATAACTAGCAAAAATATAAAATGATGTAATGAAAAATTGTGCACGATTTTGAAGCTTTACAATGCTAATAATTGTAATCAAACCGGTCATTAGCTGCAAAAATATAAACTGGAAACTACTCGGAACAACAAAACTAATCAGAATTACTGTTATTGTATGTACTATAAGTGCCAAACGCGAATCGTAAAAAGCTCGAATAATAATTGGTCCAAGCATCAGTGGTATCATCAACACATAAGCAGATTGATATTCAAGCATCAACCTTGTTATGGCAGTCATAAATATCAATAGAATAAAAATCATTATCAAATTTTTATTATCCTCAAATACATCTCTTCTAAAAAACATCAAGAATAATCCTAATGTAAGAAGTGGAATACTAATAAGAATAATCTCACCTATATAGAGATTTAAAGTGGACTTTCTAGAATCTGTCTCAAAATCAACTTTCAATGATTCTAATACCTTATATACATCTTTTGTAACAATTTCCCCCTTTGAAATAATATGTTGCCCTTTCAATATAATACCAACATTGGGAGAAATTTGATTTAGCAAATTTTGCTGTTCACTAGCCGTTTTTAGACTATCAAAAAACACATTTGGAGATAAAGTATTTGACAAAAAATTGGCTATAAATACAGTCTCTAAATCTTCTCTATTATTAAGTTTCTCTTGCATATATTTATATGCAGTATGTTTAGTGTAGAAATAACTTAGGAATGATTCTTTTGCAATTTTATTTCTAATAACATAAATAACTTTATCTCCCTGCTTACTATCAAGATTATTTGGTAATTCCAATAAACCCGTTTCTAATATTTCATTTGATATATTAGTACAAAAAGCTTTATTCTTCAAAAAAGCCTCTCTTTTACCAAAGCCATATCTCTTTAACCATTGTTCGTCAAATATGGAACTAATTAGATTCTTTTCCTTTTGAGTTTTTTCAACATCATAAAGAAAGTATAATTTAGAATTAGATTTAATCTTTTCTATTTCCTTATCAATATCCTCCTTTGACTTAATAATAGGGAAATCTTTTGGAGCTTGCAGATCCTCATAAAGCCACGGCCTGCCAATTTCAAACTCATATCTAAATTGCTTAGTTTTTGGGAAAAGTAATAATAATATTATCATTGTAAGCAAGAAAAGACTTGCCTTATAAATATTAGCATAATTATTCCGTATCAATGATAAAAACTTTTTCATAGGTACAAAAATAATGTAATGAAAAAATAATATCAATTAAAACCACTATACTTATCAACAAGCATTATTTAAAATATAAATACACAATAATTACATTTTGTAAGATAAGTACAAAGAGAATCAAATATTATTTTTGGAGTGTTTTTACACTAAAATAATTTATAAAAGAAAAAGGGAATATTAAACCAGCATTCCCCCAATCAAATCATTAATATCGCCAATTTTGTGACGAATCATATAGTCTTCTATTCCATCAACTATCTTCATTGATACAGTCGGGTCGATAAAATTAGCCGTACCTACTTGTATTGTTGTTGCCCCTGCCAACATAAATTCTATTGCATCTGTTGCGTTCATAATACCACCGATACCCATTATCGGTATATCAACAGCTTGAGCTACTTGCCAAACCATTCTTAGAGCTATTGGCTTAATAGCAGGACCACTAAGGCCGCCGGTAATTGTTGACAAAACTGATTTACGAGTTTCAGCATTAATAGCCATTGCCAAAAGTGTATTTATAAGAGAAACGCCATCAGCACCAACATCCTGTACAGCTTTAGCTATATCAACAATATTAGTAACATTAGGTGAGAGTTTAACAACCATTGTTTTTTTATAAACCTCTCTTACCGCATGAGTCACAGCAATAGCAGAAGGACAACTTGTTCCAAAAGCCATTCCTCCTTCTTTAACATTAGGACATGAAATATTTAGTTCAATTCCAGAAATATATTCTAATTCGTTAATACGCTCAGCTGTCTCCACATATTCTTCAACCGTTGAGCCTGAAACATTAACAAAAATATTAGTATCGTAATGCTTTATTTTATGATATATTTCATTACAAAACACATCAACACCTTTATTTTGAAGTCCTACAGCATTTAACATTCCTGATGAAGTCTCAGCCATTCTTGGATAAGCATTTCCCTCGCGATGATGAAGTGTGGTTCCTTTAACAACTATACCTCCAAGCCTATTAATATCTATAAAATCTTCAAATTCCGGTCCATAACCAAAAGTACCTGAGGCCGTCATAACAGGGTTTTTAAACTCAAGACTTCCAATTTTTACTGCTGTATTCATAATGAAATGAGATTATCTTATTAATTCCATTGAAGCACCTTAGTATTGAACACCGGGCCATCGGTGCACACACATTGATGACCACTTTCTGTAGGAGTAACGCAGCAAAGGCAAGCGCCAATACCACAAGCCATCATATTTTCCAGTGAAACTTCACAATCTATATTATTTTTAGCAGCGATAGAGGCCACTGCTCTCATCATGGCATCCGGGCCACAAGTATAAATTCTATCAAAATCAGCATATTGCAAAACAGGATGCTGAGTTACAAAGCCTTTTTCTCCAACACTGGCATCCTCGGTAGAAATGTATAATTTACCATATTGCTTGAAATTTTCAGTTTCGATAATATTTTTCGCACCTCTACCTCCAAGTAAAATATGAACATCAACATTATTAGCCTTAAGTTTTTTTGCCAAATACAACAATGGAGCAACTCCAACTCCTCCGCCAATTAAAAGAGCTTTTTTTTCTGATTCAAGAATACTATACGACTTACCCAGGGGATAAAGTACATCAACAGTATCATCTGGTTTTAAATATGAAAGCAATCTTGTACCTTCTCCAACTATTTGTATCAACAAATCTATTGAATTACGCTCCGGATGAACATCATAAATAGATATTGGACGACGTAAGAATACATTTCTTGTATCTTCCACCAATAAACTTACAAACTGTCCCGGAAGTATATCATTTACATTATGATCTGCTTGAATTTCAAGAACATAGTAATTATCATTGATAGTTCTATTCTTTATAACTTTCAGTAACTTAACATTCTTTTTGGGGTAAACAGGTTCCATATTATCAAGAATGATTATATAATACTACTCTGCTGAATTAGATTCTGATTCTTTTTCCTTTTCAGCTCCAACTTCTTCGATTTTTTCCTTATCGAAACTTAACAAATCAGCTTTCTTAAGAGCAATATACCATTGAATAACTTTTTTAATATCAGAAGCATAAACCTGTTCCTCATTATAATCCGGCAATACTTCAGAAAAGAAACTTAGCAATTGGTTTTTTGATGATTTAGGACTAATTGGGTCTTTACCATCTAAATAATTATGCATTTTTTCAAATACATCTACTAAAGGAACGTCGTCTTCGTAGGTATAAATACTAATCTCCTCAAGAGCGCTAATTTGATGAGCTGAATAAACAGGAAAGCGTTTTTTATCTTCTAAACCTTCTACTATTAATCCTTTTTTGGTTTGCGATACCATTTTGTATAAACCAGGTTTGCCGGCTATGGCTAATATTCCACTTAATTCCATAATTGTTTCATTAAAAATTGTGTGGCAAAGGTAAGTAAAAGTATATTGAGTTTAGAAGATGATTTTGCTAAAAATATGATAATAATTCCACAAAAATAAAAGAAATAAATTCAACTTATTGCACATTGCTTACACTGAAAATAAGCAGCTAATAACTCACCCACATTATTCACAAATAATTATAACGAATAAGACTTATCTTTGCATGACCGTTCTAAAATATAGTTATTAGAATTTTAAAATTAAGAGAAAACTATGAAAATAAACAAGAATAAGCAAATTAAAATATATTGTGAGAACACAAAAACCGAAAAGAAATATTCGTTTGGAACAACACTACAAGATATAATTGAGGATCAAAAAATAGAAATGGAGTTTCCAATTCTAGGAGCTATGGTAAATAATAAACTAAAAGAATTAGATTATTTGATTTACAAGCCCAAAACTGTAAACTTTATTGACTACCGCCATCCGGATGGAAAAAGAATGTATATGCGTTCGTTATCGTTAGTCCTTTTTAAGGCAACAAAAGATTTATATCCCAACGAGAAGCTAAAGATAAAACATGGAGTTTCTAATGGCGTATATTGCGAACTCGGCAGCTTTACTTCAGAGGCTTATCATCAGGAAGTAGTGAATCGACTACGGAATAGAATGCAAGAAATAATAGACGAAGATATTCCCATAGAAAGGGAAGAAATAAGAACAGAAGAAGCATTAAAAATATTCGAAAAATTTGGTTTAGATGATAAATGTACCTTGATGCGCACTCGCTATCAGTTCTACAGTTCAGTGTATAAACTTGATGAAGTAGTAAACTATTTTTATGGTTACTTAATCCCATCCAGTGGATATTTAAAGAAATTTGACCTGATAAAATACTATGAAGGTATGCTAATAGTACCACCTAGTAGTGAAAATCCCAACGAATTACAAAACATAATTATTCAGCCCAAATTATTTGAAATTTTTAGAGAAAATAAGGAATGGGTTGACATTATAGGAGTACCCAATGTTGGTCAACTAAATGAAGCCACTTTAAATGGAAAGATAAGTGAGATTATTAAAATATCAGAAGCATTGCAGGAGAAAAAATTAGCTTGCATAGCAGATATGATAAATCAACGTAAAAAAGAAGTAAAGGTAGTATTCATATCCGGGCCATCATCTTCCGGAAAAACAACTTTTGCTAAAAGACTTTCTATTCAGCTTAGTGTTAATGGATTTAAACCGCAAGTAGTTTCAATGGACAATTACTTTATCGACAGAGAGTTCACTCCTCGAGATGAAAAAGGCGATTACGATTTTGAGAGTCCCTACGCATTAAATTTAAAACTCTTTAATGAAGATCTCCTTAAGTTAATTGAATATAAAGAAATAAAAGTCCCTCATTTCTCTTTTCAGAAAGGCAAGATGTTTTATAATGGAGAGACAATGAAACTTGAAAAAAATGGGATAATAATAATTGAAGGAATTCATGGTCTTAATCCAATAGTTTCAGAATCTATACCTGAAAATAAGAAATTTAAAATTTATGTATCAGCGCTAACACCAGTAAGCATTGACTCCAGTAATAGAATACCAACCACCGATAACAGACTTATAAGAAGAATTGTACGCGATAATTTATACAGATCCTACACAGCTTTAGACACTCTAAAACGTTGGCAAAGTGTTCGCAAAGGAGAAGAAAAACACATTTTCCCATTCCAAGAAGAAGCCGATGTTATGTTTAACACTGCCTTACTTTTCGAATTAGGAGTTCTAAAGAAATGGGCTGTACCAATACTTCAAAGAGTTCCTCCAACAGAACCTGAATATTCTGAAGCACGAAGACTTATCAAATTTTTATCATATATTCTCCCAATTAATGAGAAAGAGATACCACCTACATCTATACTAAGAGAATTTTTAGATGGTAGTAGTTTCCATTATTCTTGATAAAGAAATATATAACAATAATTACAGTATTTTAGAATTTCTCTAATTTACCGTTTTTGAATGCATCATAAGCTTGCTTAATAGTCATATCACCAGCTTTCACATAGCATTCTACACCTATTTTTTGTAATACAACAGCTGCATTACCCCCTGGTCCATTACCAGTTATCAGCACCTTGGCTTCATGATCTGCTAAAGCCTGTGCTGCTTTAGGTCCTGCTCCATGAGCCTCATTTCCGGAGGATCTATTATCTACTATTTCAATAACATCCTTTTCTTCATCATAAATAAAGAAATAATCTGCTCTTCCAAATCTGGCCTCCATACGAGAATCCCAATCTGTTCCTTGAGTTGTAAATGCAATTTTCATATTCTATAATTATATTAGTTAATTTCTAATTTAATTTTCTCCCAAGCCTTCATAAGAATTGGGTTTATAATGTTATTCTCTGTTTCTACTATTGTTTTGCAATTTGTCATTGCTTTTGTAAACGATTCATCATAAGGCAAATTACCAAGATGCAGAATATTATTCTCATTAAGAAAACTAATAATCTCTTCGCTTTTCTCTAAATTTAAATCATATTTATTAATAATGCATGCTGCATTAATTTTAAACTTATTCACTAATTCATAAACTCTTTTCAAATCATGAATTCCTGAAACAGTAGGTTCGGTGACAAGAATAACATAGTGTGCTCCAGTAACTGAAGAAACTACAGGACAACCAACTCCGGGAGATCCATCAACAATGATATACTTTTTATCATATTTAACAGCCATCTCCTTAGCCTTATTCTTTACTTGCGCAACCAATTTACCGGAATTATCAGCACCAACACCTAATTTAGCATGCACCATAGGTTGATTAAATCTTGTAAAAGCAGTATGCCATTTCCCAACATTTAGTGGAATATTTGTAATAGCATCAACTGGACATACGCGAGCACAGTATCCGCAGCCTTCACAAGAAAGCTCATCAATATCATGAACTCCATCTTCTACTTTAACAGCATCAAAACGGCAAACATCAAAACATTTACCACATTGGGTACATATATCTTGGTCTATAACAGCAAGTTCTCCGCTAAAAAAATCGACAGATTCAATATTACGAGGCTGCATAAGAATATGCATATCAGCAGCATCAACATCGCAATCAGCAATTACAATATCATCACCTCCAAGAACAGCTAATGATGCAGTAATGGAAGTTTTTCCTGTACCACCTTTTCCTGATATTACTACGATTTCTTTCATTCTACTATCATATTTTCGTTTTTGCTAATAAGAAAATCTGTGATTTTTTTCATCTCAGCATAAACAGTATCTATCTTTTCAAAAAGCAATTCTCCTTTGGAGTATAAAGTTGCTATTTCTCTACTGTTAGGGATTTTAGCAAGAATCGGAATCTTATTCTCTGCGCAATAATCAACAATACTATTATCACCAATTCCATATCTATTTATCACAACAGCAAAGTCTTTTTTCAATTCTTTCATAGTTTCTATTGCCAAAACAACATCATTGAAACCAAATGGTGTAGGCTCAGTAATAAGGATTACAAAATCGGCATCTTTTGTTGCTTCAATTACAGGACAAGAAGTACCAGGAGGTGAATCAAAAATTTTAATGTATTTATCATCAAACTTAGAATTCACATATTGTAGAGTTTGCTTTATTAATGGAACTGCCTGCTCTTCTCCAATTATCAACCGACTTTCTACAAAATCAAAAGTTTCCGTAGTAAAATGTTTTAACTCCCCCATCTTTTTAGGAATCATTGGCAAAGAATCAGTAGGACATAATTCAGAACAGGCAAAACAAGAATGACACAACTCCGGGAAAACCATTATAGAATCCATTATTTGTATCACAGCATGATAATTACATACCTTTTGACATTCACCACAAAGTGTACAACTACTTTCATCCCATTGTGGAATCATCTTATTCTTATCTTCAGCATAAATTAAATCCTTCTTTAAAAAGAGTCCGGAATTAGGCTCCTCCACATCCAAATCAGTTAAAACAACTTTGTGTTTTTGCGCTAAAAATGCTGCCAAGTTTGTTGACAATGTAGTTTTACCTGTCCCGCCTTTACCACTCGCTATCGCAATTTGCATTTTAAAAATATTTAATAATATTTTGCAAATATAATGAACTATTGTTCATATCAAACCAATTAATTATTTCTTTTTTTTCGTAATTTCACCCATTATTAATTGAGATTTGACATTATATTTTCTAAATTTATATCTACAATATTTGATTTAGCACAAGTAATCACAAAAGTACCACACCCTATCATTAATCACTCCTTAACAGAGCTAAGGATAAATACTATTCTATACCTTAAAAATGATATAATTAGCCTTTAATTTGCATAACCATTTCCTAAAATATTTATAAGAGAAGAATTAATTGCAACGGCAGTCTGTCTAATAACTATACAGAGTGGCTTAAAAGTTCAAGTTCAAGGCTTGCTGCTTTTTTGTAAAGCGCAGTATACTAAGGTATATGAGCATTTACAAAAAGTAGCATAACGCAGAAATTGGGCTTTTTAGACAGTCTGACGCATTAACTCTAATAATACTCAGAACTAACACCCTAAAAGCCCATTTAACGGTTATTGTGAGTTGCTAATGTACTATTTATATTAGTGCAGAATTCGTAATCTGTAATTTATTATCCCTTAAAACAACTAATATGAGGCTATATATGCCTATTATTGTTAGCACAAGGCTCTTAACCTTGCTTTTAGTTTTTTTATGCTAAAAATGGACATAAGTCGCCTAAGGTTATAAACCATTATCATTATATTTACTTCGTTCATCACATTTGCCTTGCCCATGAGTCTTGGGCTATATTCGCTTCAAAATCCATATCTTTAGGCTTTAAATTCACTGTAAAGATGCTAAAAATCAGTAAGATACCCTAATAAATAGCGTCTTGCTTATCAACAATTCTTAATGAAAAGGTGTGATTTTGGAGAGTATTGCCGGGTTTTGGAGGTTATACCAATTAGGAAATAAAACTACCAGTATATGCATCTAAAAAGAATTTTTCGCTAGTGATACTAAGATTTTTTTAGGTTGTAAGTTTATTTACTGAAGTTTCGCATCAGTTCTAGGCTGCTAATTTACAAAGATTATCCTTTTCTTTAATATTAATAAGGAATTCAAATTTTTCATTATAACGTATTAGATTACTAATAGTTACTTCAATATCGAAGCCTTCAATTATAAATTCCAAAACAGTTATTAATTCTACTATAGCTAACATTATTCTATCATCAAGTTTATGTTCAATAAAGTCTTGTTTTATTCTTTTAAACATCTGAACTAGAATGTCTGTTTTCTTAGTATTCAGTTCTTTATATCTTTTAGCAACAGGCTGTTTAGAATCTCGCTTTGTTTTTTTGCCTTTTATATTCTTTCTTACTTAAACCATATTTTTTCTTTTTGTTGTCTTTGTATTCTCTATGAAAACTGAAATCTACTGGTACAAAAACACTATCATTCCAATAGCCTGCCACAAGCAACTTATATCCAAAAATGTATGTTTTAGTAACGTGATTATAGATTTTAGATACTCCTTCTATTGTTTTGCCTGTTTTACTAATATCTGTATCATCAAAAATTAAACATTTATATTTATCTTCACCTGAT
>JAMOQI010000013.1 GCA_027064095.1 Bacteroidales bacterium
TTAAGTCTTGCTTTACGCAATGATTCGTACCGTAATGTTTGAAGACGTTTTTCAAGTATTTGCCTTGACATAAAAGCTGTCTTCACTAAATTTACTCTTTCATAGTCATCGTACTCCGGCAAATCACGAAGGAATATCCTGTATTTACCATTAACTCTAACTATTTCGGTATATTTTGATGCATAATTATTATAATCTTGCTCCAGAATATTTGAATTATAATTTGATACGGCAGTATATTTTGTATAATATCGATAATGTGTTGTTGTATCAATATAACTAATTGTGCTATCAAATTGTCCAATATATCTATTATAAATTCCATTTTCATCACTAAGCCAAGCGAATTTATTATTAGAGATTGCCATCGGATAAATCTCATTTGCCAAAGGAGTATTTGTTATTCGCCTAAGGATATTAGATTTCTTTGTTAAATCATAAAAGTACAAATCAAAATTATTTAATCCTCTCAAGGTATCTTCAGCTATTTGATGAATGGTCTGCTTAATAATTCTCAGGGTATCATCAACCCTATTCGAACTCCAAATGAGGGCAGAATTATTATTTACAAATCGTGGATAATTATCATCATAACCATCTTGAGTGATACGTCGATACGAATTCCCGGCAAGACTAAGAATGTATATATCACTTTGTCCATTTACTATAGCAGAAATAGCAATTTTATTACCTCTTTTATTGAAAGAGAAATCATGAATTTTGTCAAACTGCTTCAATACTTTAGTACGTGATTTTCCTTTCTCAATATCATATATATCAATATAATTTGTATTTCTCTTTTCATAAATTATAGCTAAATAATCTCCTGCTGTTGACCATTTTAGCAATGGATATGAATAGTCCACTTTTTCGTCAAGTTTATATCCCATTTTCATTACTCTTTTCACTTTTCCAGTCTCCAAATTTCGAATATAAACCTTTACTTTACCAATTTCATTAGTAGAATATGCTAACATTTTACCACTCTTACTTATACAAGCTTGAGCATATACTTTCTTCTTTTTATTCTTTTTTAATACAGGATTTTTTGGCTCGTCGAATAAATCGATATCCTCTCTGTAAACCTGAGTATAATATTCTGACCATTGGTTCATTAATTCATCAAATCCGACTCCTAAAACGTAAAGATATCCATTCTCTATGTTACGATTAATCTTAGCCATATATATGACATTAGAAACAGCTTTTGGTCCATACTTTAATTCAATAAATTTCCATAATGACTGACTTACAATTCTTTTATCAGATCTACTGAGACGGTCGAATTTATTGAAATTACCAGAAATAATCCCTACCCTAAGTTTATCATCAAGCTCTGTATTCCAACCCTCTGCCATAAAAGATATTAAACCATCGGTATACCATTGTGGAAAAGAAAGCAGTATGGAATTTTTTATTTTAGAACCAGTGGAACCACCAAACATCATCTCATTAAGGTAAACTTGAGCAATACCACGTTTTATCTGGTATTCAAAATCTTTATGTTCTCCATTAAAATAAATAAAGACTTTATTATTGATAACGTGAGTTACACCTCCTACATTATACTCTTCATCAGTAATTAAGCCAATATTTGTTTCCTTAAGGTCGGATAAATCATTAAATATTAAAAACCTAATCTTACTATCCGGAACAAAATCGAGTTTATTTCCGATAATTTTCATTTGTTTATCGGCAAAAGATGAAGCATATATAGCTAAAGACTGACCTCCTTTATAGTAATAAGTATCAAAATTATTGAATCTATAGTAACTCCATTTCTTATCTTTTGTATATTGAATTCTATTACGCCCAAAAGTCATTTGTGAGCCTGAATAGAATTGAGCTTCAGATATATCCACAAAAACAAATATCAACACAACAATAATGCTAATGATAGATATTTTACTTTTTAGAGTATAAAATAGATTCATTTATTAAACATATATTAATTTATATTTATGCTTATTGAATAACGAACAAAGTTAATTATTATTTTTGCATCCTTGAATAGGAATTAAATAATTACATTTTTGTAATTCACGGCGGTTATATTACCCTATTATCGTATTATTTTTAAGGCAATAATACTTATAAATTATTTTTGACATGACTATTAAAACATTTACCCTAAATCATTACCAACTAAACACATATATCATTTATGACGATACCAAAGAGGGTATTATTATCGATGCAGGCAATAGTAATGAAGAAGAAGATAACATCTTATTTGATTTTATTTCTAAAAATAATTTAACCATCAGAGGTTTATATTATACACATGCTCATGTCGATCATATTGTAGGTAATAATTCTATTTTAAGAAAATACAACATTAAAAGTTATGCTCATAAAAACTCAATAGAATTTTTCAAACAATATAATGGTTATGCTGCTTCACTAGGTTTCAAGAATGAAGAACCTATACTCCCCACTGTGTTTTTAAAAGAAGGTGATATCATAAAGTTCGGAGAAAGCCAATTAAAAGTAATAGAGACTCATGGTCATGCCAATGGTAGTCTAAGTTTTTATAGCGAAGAGTTTCAATTCGTTATAGTAGGAGATGTACTTTTTAGAGGAAGTATTGGCAGAACAGATTTGCCAACAGGGGACTTTGATTTATTATCGAAAAATATTATTAAAAAACTGTATAGTTTACCTAATGCTGTAAAGGTATATTCTGGACATGGCCCAAGTACGACAATAGGGTTTGAGAAGATGAATAATCCATTCGTAAATATGAATCCTGATAGTTTGTAATCTTATTGGTTAGGAATTCTCTAACCACCATAATCAATTACACAATTATAATTATATATTTTATGAGGCTGTATTGAAACTCCAATAACCTTGGCATGTAAATCTAAAATATTATTTCTATGCCCAAGTGATTTTACGCCTTCATCTATTAGCAAGTCAAAAAAAATGTCCATAGCAATAAAATAACCATAACTTGCATTTTCAGAAAATCGTGAATGCCCTGATTTTTTTGCTCTATAACTAAACTTATAATGTCCCACTTTACCTTTCTTCCCTGACCATACAGCATAATCTTTAGCTAATGTATAAATATGTTTACTAGGTTTTAGAAGTGGTAATTTATATGCTTTCTTTTTTAGATCATTATATAAAGACTTAACATAAGGAGTATATTTAACACTATTCTTCTTAATATATTCGGAAAGGAATGTTCTTGCAAACAAAGCGCCATCAAAACGAGCCAAATTATGTAACCAAATAATATTTTTCTCTTCAATAGTCATGTAATCAACCTTAGAGGCTGTATTACAGGTACTTATTACAACATCATTCCAAAGATGGTACGGATAATTAACGGTATCTACATTATCAAATACAGATTGTGAGATCCCCAAAAACCCCTTAAAGACAATAAAGACAATTAAAAAAGCGTATCTTAAATTCATCAAAAGTTAATCTATTAACAATTTTTATTGACACAAAGATATAAATAAAATATAATTAACAAAATTTATTTACGTTACTCATACTCTTTCTAATAAATTTATGTTTTATTCTCATCTATACCCGGACCGGATAATATTTATGTACTATCGTTTGAACACATAAGTTGTTAATCGTCTAATATAATAAGAGTGAAACATTTACTGCTTGCTAAATCAAATAAATAAAACATCTCAAATTATATATTTAAAGTGAAATTGTTTTTAAAATGATAGCTTTAATGGTAGGGCATATATAAAATCAAAGGTCCAATTTCAATTGGTTTTTAAGATGAAAACTTCTTCTATGATATTTTGTTTGTCCAAACTTTTGAATAGCTGCAATATGTTTTTTAGTAGCATAAGCTTTATTCTTATCCCATTCATATTGTGGAAATTCCTCGGCTAAGTCAACCATAATTTTATCGCGATAAGTTTTTGCTAAGATAGAGGCTGCAGCAATGGACAAATATTTTCCATCACCTTTTACTATACAATGGTGTGGAATATTTTTATATTTATTAAACCGATTTCCATCTATAAGGAGTAACTCAGGAGCAATCTTAAGTTTATCAATAGCACGATGCATTGCAAGAAAGCTTGCATTTAAAATGTTTATTTTATCAATTTCCTTATTTGAGACAATACCTATAGCATAATCTAAGGCATCATTCATTATCTGAGCTTTCAATATATTTCTGAGCTTTTCAGATATTTTTTTTGAATCATCCAATAGTGGATTACAATAGTCTTTAGGGAGAATCACTGCCGCTGCAACAACAGGCCCGGCAAGGCAACCTCTTCCTGCCTCGTCACAACCGGCCTCAATATATTTATCTGAATATGAAGTGCTAAGCATAATATATTTGATACATTAAATAAAAATTATGCAAAAGAAATAATAAAATGAAACCTTCAAAAAGCCAATTATTTTTTAATTCAGCAAAATAAATACTTGCGATAATAGCTACACAAAATAAAATAAGGATAAAATGATAAGGCATCATAGTACCAGCAAAGGGTAACAGTAAAATACTAAAGACTAATCCCCAAAATAAAAAACTTGTATATATACGTATCTGAATCAATTTATTACGAATGTTCGCAAAAACATTATATACAATCATAATTGAGAATAACAAAATTGCTATTATCATGACAGTTTCTAAAAAAGGCTGATGCATATTGAAGTCAATCCTAATATTTTGAAAAACTACAATAAATTCATTAAACTTAATTGATAAATTACCTTTCATAAAATACCAAGAAAATAGATAAATATAAGGTATAACATAAGATGATAATACAATCAAAACTTCGCGCAAATTAAACTGACGAAATAAGAACAATGCCAAAATAAGTATCACAATATCCCAAATAAGAACTGTGTAAAATAATGATGCCAACGATAAAGTAATGGCACTGTATGCTAGTTCTTCTATTGCTCTATCCTTATTACTAATTCCGAATAAAAGTTGAACTCCCAAAATCACTAATGGCAGAGAAAAAAGTACTGGACTAACTACCCAAGCATTTACATACGAAAACATCATTAATGGTGCAATTAGCAAAAAATGATAATGTAAACGTTTCATTAACCCGAAAGAAATCGAAAAAAATTGGGTTGATAAAACAGAAATGATAATTAGAATAATAAAACTAATCTTAATAAGGATTGGGTTTCCTGATAATAAGTTATAGAAGCTTAAATATAAAGGATTAAAGCCACTATTTTCTACTAATCTAACGGGCATAGAAATCACCAACAGGAAGTACATCACAACAATTATTAATTGTAAGAAAACATTTCTTCCGTTGAAAATTTTTAAAAGCATGTAATTAGTTTATTAAAAAAACCAGAAATTTATAACAAATCAAAGCCTAAATCAGACCTATAATATTGATTCTCAAATTCTATATTCTGTATTTGCTGATAGCATTTATCTAAAGCACCTTTCAAGCTGGTAGCCGCAGATGTAACCGTTAAGACCCTGCCTCCATTTGTCAATACATCACCTTCATCAACTAGTGTAGTACCTGCATGAAAAATAACACTATCAGAAACTTTATCCAATCCTGTTATAATTTTTCCAGTCGCATACTTCTGTGGATATCCGCCAGAAACCAACATGACTGAAGCAACATAGTTTTTATCGATTTCGAGTTTTACATTAGATAACCCATTGTTTTTCATCACAATAAACACATCTAACAGATCGCTCTTTATTCTGGGGATAACAGATTCTGTTTCAGGATCACCCATTCTTACATTATACTCAATAACAAATGGATTACCATCAACATTCATCAAACCAATAAAAACAAAACCATTATACTCAAAGCCTTCTTTAGCTATTCCTTCCACCGTAGGCTTTATTATTCTGTCTTCAACTTTCTTCATAAAAGAAGCATCTGCAAAAGGTACGGGAGAAATAGACCCCATTCCCCCGGTATTTAAACCTGTTTCTCCCTCTCCTACACGCTTATAATCTTTTGCTTCGGGCAAGATAACATAATCTTTACCATCTGTAAGAATGAAAACAGAAAGCTCAATTCCACTAAGATATTCTTCAATAACAACTTGTTCACTTGCTATACCAAATTTATTCCCAACAAGCATATCGCTAAGCGAATCCTTGGCCTCTTGCAAATCATTAATAATTAAAACCCCTTTTCCCCCAGCCAAGCCATCAGCCTTAAGTACATAAGGTGCATTTAAAGAATTCAAGAACTTATGTCCATCGGCTATTTGAAACTTAGTAAAGGTTTTATAGGCAGCAGTAGGAATATTATATTTTGTCATAAAAGTTTTAGCAAAGTCTTTACTGCCTTCCAACTGAGCAGCATGTTTGGACATTCCAACAACAAATACATCTTTGGTCTCATTATCATTCTTAATAAAATCGTATAAACCATCAACCAAAGGTTGCTCTGGTCCAACAATAATAATCTCAATACTCATATCAACAACAAATTGTTTTATGGCATTAAAATCATTTAATTTAAGCTCCACATTAGTTCCATGCAATATTGTCCCTGCATTTCCCGGAGCGATAAAAAGATTTGTAAGCTTATTACTTTGCGAAATTTTCCATGCAATAGCATGTTCTCTTCCACCAGAGCCCAATAATAATACGTTCATAATAAGGATAATATTAATCTAGTTCAATTTTCTCACCGAAAGATAAATCACCAGCATCACCAAGACCAGGAACAATGTACGACTGTGCTGTCAATTCATCATCAATAGCTCCTAACCAAAGTGTAATTTTATTCATATTAAGTTTTCTTTTAATATAATTGACACCTTCCAAACTAGCAATAGCACTAACGATATGAGTGTGTTTTGGTTCGCCATATTGCAAGATAGCTTTGTATGCAACCTCCATACTTGAGCCAGTAGCTAACATAGGATCAACAAGTATTAAAGTCTTATCACTGATATCAGGACAACTTAAGTATTCTAATTCTATATCAAACTTGCCATTTTTATGATGTTTACGATAAGCAGAAATATATGCATTATCAGCATGATCGAAATAATTTAAGAAACCTTGATGTAATGGCAATCCAGCTCTTAATATTGAAGCTAATATAGGTTGCTCAACGATAAGATTCATCTCCGACATTCCCAATGGCGAAACAATCTCTTCTTTTTTATATACTAATGTTTTACTAATTTCGTAGGCAAATATCTCTCCAATACGCTCCATATTCCTACGAAAACGAAGACGATCATTTTGTACATCTTGATTTCTTATTTCTGATAAAAACTGGTTGAAAATAGAATTTGCATTACCGAGGTTGTGTAACATGACTTAATATTGTATAGTTCGTTATAGCGGCTAAATTATTAAAAATAATAAGAGAACTTACGTAAAAATCATTTTTAAAAATTTATACTTATTTAGGTTCTAATCATTAAGATATTTGTTTTGTCACTATTTATTGCTAAAAAGCAAAAATATCGCCAAAACACTAATAACCAACCTTTAACAACTACCTTAATAGTGTTACTGTCCCGGTAATTTGATATGGGTCAATACTTTTTTCAGAAACTCTTATTATATAAGTATAAACACCAGAAGGAAGGTCTATATGATCTTTTGTTCCATCCCATTGAGCGTATTTATCATTAGACTTAAACACAACAGTCCCCCATCGATCATAGATAATAAACTCATAAAAAGCATTATCAGAAACAATTCCCAATGGTCCAAATTTATCATTTAAGCCATCACCATTGGGAGTAAATGCAGAAGGAATATACAAAGCACAGTGTTCTACATATACAAAAACAGAAGCCGTATCATAGCAATTAGTACCATTTTGAGAGTTTATTGCCAAAAGCTTATAAGTTTTAGAAGCTGTTGGCTCATCTCCCCAACTTGGAGCTCTGCTTCCACTATCCCACAAATAAGACATTCCACCTTGAGCAGAAAGAGTTACTATACCTCCCCTACATAAAGTATCATAATCGCTCAAAGCTCTGGCGATTGGCAAAGAGAGAATAGTCACTTGCACATCGGCACTGTCAACACAATTATTATTATCGGTTACTACAACTGTATATATCTTATCATCAACAGGATTAACTGTTTGAGATGATTGATTAGAACCATTACTCCACTGATAAATATTTCCACCACTGGCCCACAAAACAACATCTGTATTTTCACAAATAGTTGTATCATTAGAAATATTAATAATTGGGAGTGGTGCCACCGTAACAAAAACAGAGCTATCGTAGACACATGTATTAGAATCTGTTACCGTAACAAAATAAGTTGTACTACTTGAAGGTGCTACTTGTATATTTGCACTATTATCACCATTACTCCAAACATAAATATCACCACCACTAGCAAATAAAGATGCTTGTGTGCCAATACAAATTAAAGTATCATCAGACATTATTATTTGAGGTAAAGGATTTGCTACTACCATAATACTATCTTCGTTACTACAACCTACTAATGTAGTTGCTGTTAGTTTGTACGTTTGTGTTGAATTAACCGTAACATTAATATTTGAATTTGTACTACCATTACTCCACAAATAAGAAGTAGCAGGCACAGTATTTCCACTACTAAGCAAAATATTATCATTTAAGCAAATTGCTGTATCATTACCTATATCGATAATAGGTGCAGGATTAACATAAACAGCTAAAGTAGTATCATATAGACAACCTGCGCCATCTTGCATTGTATATATAAGGCTATCTATTCCAGGGTATAGAGCAGTATAATTAATAGTATCACCACTACCAAAATTCCAATACGTGGTATCAATAACAGGAGTGTATCCCCATGAAACCGGCATAACTGAAGGGTTAAAATCTAAACCCCATGAAAAGATAAAACCATTATCAATAGCAAGATTATCAGTAACAATTATACTCCACGCACCATTTAATGGACAACCAATAAAATTATTAAAAGGAGTTTCCGGTGAATAAATAACCTGTGGATAAGGAGGTGATGCCGTTGAAGTAGTAGGATAAGCCGTAGATGGAGGCAAATAGTTATGATTATATACAGAATTCCCTAAGGCATCAGTAAAACTATGACTGTATGTACCTACAGCATTCAACATAGTTGTTGTCCCATTGCTCTGCCAATAATACATATATCCTAAGCCAGGAATTTGCTGAGAATTATTATCAATCGGTTCTCCTAAATAAGTACTTGTTCCACCGGGATAAGACTTAAGAGTTACAGAAGAATTATTTGGACATTTTACAACAATATTTAAATCACCAAGATATGAATGCTCAATTTCAGCAAATATTCTTAGAACATCAGATGCTTGTTGCACTGTTTGTCCAGCATTAAAACCAGAGAATACTAAATTAGAAGTATAAGAAACTCCTGAACCATCAGGTAAATAAGTAGTCCCTGCAACTGAAAGAGATGGTATTATCTCCCAGTGTGTAGCACTAACATAACCATTCAGTTGCGTGCTATCAAATTGACAAATAGTATCGTTAAGGATATCTGTTCCAGCAAAAACCGGTGGTGTTGACACTCTAATTCTAACTTCTGTAGCCTGACTTGCCCTACAACCATTAGTATCTTCAGCAATTATATATGCATTATAACCTTGAACATTATTAAAAACAGCAGAAACAGATTTTCCATTAACAACAGCTCCTCCATTAAAATTCCAAGAGAAAGTCGTTGTAGCAGTATCTTGATGATAGTAAAAATTATTAAAAGGAAATACAGCAGAAGCTGTTAGCTGTACAGAATCACCTGGACAAATATCGATATAATAAATACCATTAGTAGAAGTAAATTGAGGAGTTGAAGAAAGAACAACTGCATTAAAATCCTGACAAGGGACACCACAACTTATGTTAGCCGCCCAGCCGGCTCCCTGTCCAACTGATGACCATCTAAAAGTAAGCTTTCCTCCGGGATTAAACAGACTAGCTCTAATAGTTTGTCCTACGGGAGTATTACCATTATTATAAACTCCTATTAACGGAGAATTTACAGAAGCACCATCAAATACCTCAAGTACATCGCCTATACTGACCGCAAAAGAAGTAAACGAAACATCTGTAAATCCTGCAGCTGCCGGAGCAATGGTAACAATATAACTCTGACCAGAAACATAACCTCCATTAGGGCCTCCTGAATCATAAAAAGTACCGGAACAGGTACTAATTGTTTGATTATTATAAGAAGAAATAAGATATGTTTGAGCTGAAATAACACCTCTTAATCCAAGAAAAAGTACAAATAATAATATTGCTCTTAACAAAATAACCTATATTAAAATAACTATATACAATGACGTAAAAGTAGCACAAATAGTTGCTTGATTGTAAAATAAATTATATCAACTGAGTTTATATATTAACCCGCATTATTCATACAATTCGCTTTGCTTTTGAATGAATAAGCAATGAGAAAAAAATTCTCCGCTGTGGCACTTTGGAAAGTAAATGAGAAACACTCCCAAAAACAACATATTAACAGGATAATTCAAGAAAAATAAAAGACAATTAATACGTTGGAATTAATTCTTATTGCTTAGGTAAGAAATCATTTTCGATAATGCTACAGCCCTATGGCTAAATTTATTCTTCTCCTCAATACCCATTTCTGCATAAGTTTTATCATAGCCATAAGGCCTAAAAATTGGATCATAACCAAAGCCCTCTCCTCCACGGAATTCGGAAATTATCTTTCCTTTAACTTCCCCTCGAAAGAATTTAGTTTTCCCATTGAGTTTTAGGCAAATAACAGTAACAAATTTTGCATTACGATTTGCTTCACCTTCAAGTTCTTTCATTACTTTTAAGTTATTATCTTCGTAAGTGCAGTTTTCACCGGCATAGCGTGCAGAAAACACTCCGGGCCTTCCATCTAAGGCTTCTATTTCAATTCCAGAATCATCAGCAAAGCAGTCATAATTATATTTTTCTAATACCCAATTGGCTTTTTGCTCTGCATTTCCTTCAAAAGTATCAGCAGTTTCAGGAATATCATCAAAACAAGATATATCCTTTAGACTGTTAATTTCAAAAAAAGATTTTAATTTTTCTCTTACTTCATCAAGTTTATGAGAATTATTAGATGCAAAAACTATTGATTCCATAATTTTAAAGTATTATAATTATTACACTTCCTAAACAATAATTAAAAAGCCCATCAATTCAAAAGAGAATGTAATGGGCTTTCCATAACTATCAATCTATTTCTTATTAATAGAAAAAGTATAAGAAGTTTTCTATCACGGCATTCTCTTCTAATGCATTATATGCAGAAGTTGCAACTCTTTGATTGAAAGTATCAAAATTTCTTTGTTGGAAATATTTCACATCAGCCACTTGAGGCTTTTTGCCAGCTTCGACAACTTTGAAGAAAAACACTGCTTGATCACCTTTAAGAGGTCCAAGAAGCTTACCTTGCTCTGCAACAGCCATCCTACCTTCAATATTTTGCTCAGGACCATAATTAGGAAGAGAGTAAGAAGCAAAAGAAAGAGTAGCAGTATCTGCCTGCGCACCAAAGATTTTATCATCTAAGCTTTTTACATTCTTCATTTTTTCCTTAAGGATACGAGCTTTTACATCTCTTGTAACCAACACCTTGATATCATCTTTTACAGCCTCTAATGGTAAAATTCCTTTTGGTCGGATATCTGTCAATACAGCAACCATCACCTTATTCTCAAAATCAAAAACATTTGAAACATTACCAATTGTAGTATTTTCATCAAACATCCATTTTACTACATCACGAGAATTTTTAAGACCGTTAATTCCACCGGCAAGCTTATCAGTAAAATCACCTTTCATTACATTCAAGCCTAAACTAGCAGCAGAGGTATCGAAAGATTCATAATTCTGATTCATAGCAGCAAATTTAATTGCCTTAGCATAAACTGCATTAAAAGTCTCTTGAGAGAATGTAATAGGTAAATCAATTTGAGCCACTCTAACTTTCTCAGTATCCTTAAGTTTATCATCGATTCTAAGAATATGATATCCAAAAGCTGTTTCTACCAAAACAAAATCACCTTTTTTGCCATTGATACATGCTTTATTAAATTCAGGAACCATAGCTCCATCAGCAAACCAACCAAGGCTTCCTTGATTTTCTTTGGCAGAAGGGTCATCAGATTTAATTACTAATGCGTCAAACTCTTTAGGATGAGACTTTACTACTTCTAAAATACTGTCAGCAAGAGCACGAGCTCCAATTTTAGTTCTTGTAGTAGTTTGGGCAGCATTATATGCACCAGAATATGCGATAAGAATATGACTTGCCTTCATTGAATCAGGGCGCATACTTCTATCAATAATCCTTGCTACATGATATGCATTATTTTCAGTCCAAGGACCTAAAACGCTACCAACTTCAGCAGCAAAAGCAGCAGAATCAATAAATGGAGAGAGAGTTCCCTTTTTAAACCATGAACTATCATAACGATTTTCGCCGATACGATTTACATAATAAAGTATATTCTCGTTTTCAACAGTCGCAAACTCTTGTCTAATTTCATTAATTTGCTTTTGTAAATCGGCAATATCCTTTTGACTAGGACGAACATCCCAAGTGATATATTCAATTTTTCTTGTCTCCTTCTTATTATCAAACTCATAACTATGCTCATCGTAATATTTTTGATAATCAGCATCAGTTGGATTAGCTTCAGCATCAGTAATAATACTATAACGAGCTCCATTATAAACAACTTTATTCATAATGCTATTATCATAAAAATCAGCTTTAGCAAGATCTTCGGGCATATAGTAAGCTTTAGCAATAAGGCTATTATATTTTTTTGTACTAATATCATTTCTGATATATGTTTTCAACATATCCCATTGAGCTTTAGACTCCAATGCTTGTTGACGTTGTTTTGGGTCTTCACTTTTAACACCTTGTTCTAAATAATTTAAGAAATTTGTAACTGCCTGAGGATTAAATTGCCCAGTTTTAGGGTCACTAAAGTTTCTAATAATTTCTTGATGAGGATTATCGCCAATAAGATTGTCCATATATTCATCCATGGTTACTTTTGCCACAGGGTCATTACCTATTTTTTGAAGCAAACCAATCTCTTCCATTTGTTGACGCATGATGGTTTCTCTTTTAACCAAGTTCCACACATTCATAACATTTTGATAAGATTCTTCAGAAGTCAAGCTGCCTTTCTTCATATTACGCATCATAATATCTGCTTGCTCACTAACTCTTTGACTAAAGTCTTGAGTAGAAACTTTTTCATCATTTATAAGAGCTACTCTGCTTTGATCCAGACGTTTTGATTTGCCAATATTCTTAACTAAATCACCTAAAACAAAAGCAGCTAAAGCTACTCCAATAATAACTAATAAAAGACCTGATTTTTGTCTAATTTTTCCAATTACTGCCATTATATTCTTGTTTAAAAAATTGCTTGCAAATGTACATTTAATAATTTAAGTATGGAAATTATTTTCAAACAAAATTATACTGGAAGATAGAGGGTTATTACACTCAATATCTGCACATTACAAATTTTATGTATTATTTCTACTTATTTTGACAAGGTCAATTTTTGTCATACTAGCCTGTAGAATCTCAAAAGTATAGTTTCCAATTTCGAATTTAGCCCCCTTTTGAGGAATACTTTCATGAAAAGTAATTATGAAACCTCCTAGAGTTTCATACTCTTCAGAATCCTCAAGTCCAAGATGAAATACTTCATTTATATAATCTATTTCCAATCGAGCTGAAAAGATATAAGTATTCTCATCAATCTGTTTCTCTATTAATTGATCCTTATCAAACTCGTCTTCAATCTCTCCAAAAATCTCTTCCATTAAATCCTCTAATGTTAATATCCCTGAAGTACCTCCAAATTCATCCAATACAACAGCTATATTATTTTTCTCATTAATCATTTGTTGCAGCATCTCGTTGGCTGCCATTGTTTCAGGAATAAAAATTATATCTCTAAGTATTTTTATGATACTCTTAGGCTTTTTTATCAAGTCAAAAGCATGCACATAACCAATAATATCATCAATATTCTCATTATAAACAAGAATTTTGGAGTGTCCTGTTTTGTGAAATAAATCTAGTAGATTTTCGATACTATCATATTGGTCAATGGCTGCTATCTCAGTCCTGGGAACCATACACTCCCTAATTTTTGTAGATTGAAAATCGATAGCATTTTTTAATATCTGTAAATCATCATTTATTTCTTCACTATCTTCATTATCCTCATTGTGAAACTCTTGAATATAATGATCTAAATCTGTGGTAGTAAAAACATATTTCTTAGAACTAACCTCTATTCTGAATATGTTTTTTAGAATTAATTCTGATATTTTTAAGAACGCAAAAATAAATGGAAGTAATAGAAAATAAAGTATCGCAAGAGGAATACTAAATATTTCAATTATTTTATTACTATTTAGTCTAAATGTAGCTTTTGGGATAAACTCTGCAAATATTAAAATAATTAATGTTGATATAATTGTATTAAGTAATAAAACTACAATAGGTCCTGAGAGATATGATGGTAGCAAATTATTTAATTTTGGGCCAATAAAACTTTCCATATAAATTCCATAAAGGACTATTGCAATATTATTTCCTAGCAAAAGCATTGTAATAAAATTGGCTTCTCTATCATTGAACCAAGATAGAATCTTACCTGTAATTTTATTTTTATTTTTATCGATTTCTATTTTAAGTCTGTTAGCAGAGATAAATGCTATTTCCATACCTGAAAAGAAAGCAGAGAAGACCAGACTAAGAATAATAATTAAAAGAGCAGTTTCCATTAGTTTATAGTATCACTTACATCAGTATCAAGAGTAATATCACCCGTTGGATGACTTATTTCCCAGTTTTCAAATTGTTCATCAGCGATAAGCCCATCACCGAACAATGTTTTATCGTCACTTATAACTTTAACATTTTTCTCAGTATAAATCTTATGAGTATTTTGATCCCAAATCAATTCTTCGGTAATTAGTTTTTGTCCTTTAGAATTGGTGGCAACAACGTTATTTTCAGCTTTCATTATTTTCTTTTTAATATAATTAATAGAATAATTAGCACTGATGGTAGATTTAATATTTCCTAAAGAATCATAGAATTCCATTTTCATACCTTGAGGCATCTCCATAAACTCATCATCACCCGCAAAACGGTTTATTTCAGGAGTTTTCATTAACATAACTAATTTTCCGGAATCGGTGTATTCCAGAGTAACATCATAAGTTGACTCCACTGGTGATTTTTCATCCACTCTTAGAGATTCAACAACGGACAAATCATTTTCACACGAAAAAAGCATTGTTCCGACAAAAATCAGAACAATGCTTTTGAAAATTAAAATAATATTTTGTTTATTTATCATCGTGTCAGCTGCGTTTCAGCTGCAAAAATATACAATTAATCAGAACTATCTGTACCTTACTGTTGTTTCTTCATTTATCCAGCATTCAACAGTAATTTTCTGTCCGGCTGCAAGATTTCTCATAAAGGCATCTTTTTGTTCTGGAAAACTTTTCTTTATAGTAGCAAGTTTTTTCCGTGCTATTTCTTTAGTCTTATCATCAGATGATATAGCTATAGCACTTTTGTATTTATCGGCAGCAGCCCAATAAGCAACTCTAAGACCTTGTAAAGTACATTTTGCAGCACTACTAGTATAAAGATCACCAATTAGTATGTAAGCCATTCCTTCCTTAGGATTGTATTTTAATACCTTTAACGCAGCAGACCTAGCAGCTGGATAATTTTTTAATGAACGATAAGTCTCTGATAACAATAAATATGATGAAGCCTTTTTAATAGCTAAAGAATCATTTAGAGTAGTAGTTGCTTCCTCTAAGTATTTCTTTGCTTTTCCGAACTGTTTACGTTCAAACGCCATTTTACCCATTGAAAATGCAGATTCAGGGGTTGGCTCTATAGAATGAACTTTCTCTAATGCATTAAAATAAACATCAGATTTAGTACATTTACGTCTCTCAAAGAACTTTACTATGTTTTTTGCTAACTTCAAATCATCAGGATTAGATTCTAACTTTGGACCATATAATTGAACAAGTTTTTCGCATGTAGCAAATTTGCTAACGTTCTTTTCCAAATTAATGTTCACTTTATTATAGTTCTCCAATTTCTTAGGATTATCAGCATATTTAAGCATATTATATTCTAAGGCGTCTTGAATTTCAACATAATTTTCTAATATCAGATCCTTTTCGGCATGCTTTTGCTGAACATATCTTACAGAAGCAACGTAAAAGTAAAACATTGTAGTAGGTTCTGAATTATTTCCCATTAGCTTAAATGACTCTTCAAACATAGGATAATACACCTCTGACTGCTCCACTCTATACTTCATATAATCTTTGGCTTTACGTCCTAGTAATCGTCCTTTAGGTGACTTTTTATCATCACCAAAGTATTTAATACGCTGATCATAAACCATCATTAGAGTATCTACATAAGCTTGCATTTTTATAGAGTCATCTTTATTACTCTTTATCAAATACTTTAGCATTTTATTGCCATGGATATACATATTTTTACTCACCAATGGGCAGGCAAAAAAACAATATCTCCAAGAAATCATTGCTTGAGAAACTAGATTAGCATCTTTGTATTTTCCTGCTTTCCATTGTTTATAAAATTCTCTATAAAGGCTAAGATTCTTAACACAAGTTACACTATCTTTTCCATATTTGCTACCTCCATCAGGAGTTCCCATATTAAAATTTAATAAATCAGCACCTGATTGCTCTGCTTTTCCATCAACCAAGCCAACTATCATTATTAAGCTAAAGGTAAGTACTAAAAATTTAAATTTGTTCATCTCAAATTGTGTTTATGTTGTTTATAAATATTTCGGTCTATTAAACCATGTATTTCGAATATTTACTCCTAATCTAACTTGAAAATAATCTTGCTGTATTAGATTATTGATTGTTGTTCCTCTTCTTCCAAATTCGAAACTCAAATCCACATCCGAAATTGTATTAGCATTATTGCGTAATGGTAGGCAAACCCCAAATGTTATGCCATAATCATTTATTGAAGTATTATTTAAGTTCAAATAAGAGTTATTATATTTAAAACCGGCATTTATTGCAATTTTCCCTATGTAATACTGTCCACCAATATTGTATCTTATACTATTTGACAGACTGTCATTTATTCCAAAAGAAGAAAACTTAGAAAATTCATTAAACGTAAAATCCGCTGCTATCATCCACTTTTTATATTTACCCACACTAAAACCTCCACCAATCTTCATAGGCATCACAATATAACCGTCTCCTTGATTAATATCCACAACAGTATCCTTAACAAATTCATTCCCATCGGCACCATTAGTATATGTAACTCCAAAGGCAGATTTTGTAGATTTAATTTTCTGTTTATTAGCATAGATAAGTCCTAAACCAAAAAAGTATTTCTTTTTATCATATTCCTCTTCTTTTCCAAAACGAGTATAATACTGTAGTCCATAATTAAGATACAATCCTTTCACATTAATATTATTAGTAAGTCTATACATAAATGCATAAGGATGGTCAGTTAACTCAACTTCCCGGCGATAATTAGTATTGCCAAATAAATAAGACATCTTTATCCCAACGGATAATTTTTTACCAATTTTAAATGAGTTATTCCAAAAAATATCTGTAATACCACCATCACCAAGATGACTATATCTTACATCTCCTATAGAATCAAGATTATCATGAGTGCTAACATTATAACCAACTGTTGTAAAAGGCGTTAATCCTCCACCAGTTCTCCACCATGTGGTAACAGGCAAACCAAATTGGAGATATGAAAGGTTAAAATAATTAGTACTACCACTTTGTGAAGTGGTCTTAGTATTAACAAAGAGTCCGTTAAATGCTGCATTAAAAACAAAACTTCCGGAGTCAATTGCAGCTATAGCAGCAGGATTAATAGTACTTATTCGCAAATAATCTCTAACCCCATAACCAACACCACCCATTGAAGATTGGTAAACATTATAACCCGGATTTACATCGCCAAGTCCAAAACGAGAGTACGGTGAATCAATTCGCAATTGTCCGAACGAACTATTGCTTATGGCGATAAGAATGAAAATTATTAACGCAAATGACTTATAATGAATTGTTTGTCTCATTAAAATTTAGTATTTCGTTTAGCCCAATAAGAACTATATTAGAATTTGCAAAGATGTTACTTTTTATATACTTTTCAAAATAAATACTTTCTCCTCCACTAAGAAATATTTTTATATTTGAAAAACAACTTTGATATTCGTTAATTAAACCATTAATTTCGGCAATAGCACCATTCATAACTCCTGATAATATAGAGCTTTGCGTGTCATCACCAATTAATTCATGAACATTATTATAGCTGACTAACGGTAATTTTGCGGTAAAATTATGCAAACTTTTAAATCGAAGAAAAAGACCAGGAGCAATACTTCCTCCAAGGTATTCACCTTTGTTATTGACAAAATCAAACTTTATTGCTGTTCCAATATCAATGCTCAAGGCATTACTCATTGGTGCTAATTTATTTATACCAACAGCTGCCGCCAATCTGTCTTTACCCAAAGATTGCTTATTTGTATATTTATTTACAATGGGGATAGGTGTATTATGCGACAAATTGATAAAAAAATAATTTTCATTCAACCAATCTAATATTTCTTGTGGTGTATTTATAACTGTGGAAAGGATACAAGAATTAATCTTTTTAAAATTCCCCACAAATATTTGAAGTTGATTTAAGGTTAATGATTTAAATTTCTCCATAGCTACAATCTTATCTACATCAAAGACTGCACATTTCTGAAAAGTATTACCAAAATCAAGAATCAAACGCATAACAAAAAATAATTCAGCAAAAGTAATAAATTTGTTTGCTTAAATACCAAATATTATTTCTCTAAAAAAAGTGTTCATTAGATCTTCGGATGGTAATATAAAATAATAATACATAACATAAACACTTGTATATATTCTATTTACAACACAATTAAAATTAATTGCAATAATATTTCCTTTTTTTGTTGTGAAAATAAAAAAAATATTATCTTTGCAGCCGCTTAAGAGGTACCATAGCTCAGTTGGTAGAGCAATGGACTGAAAATCCATGTGTCCCTGGTTCAAATCCAGGTGGTACCACAGCCTTAAAAAGCCCTAAGATTAAATATCATAGGGCTTTTTTTAATTATATATTGTCAATAATTAAAAAGCGACACATAAAAATGTATCGCTTTAAAAAATATCTCTAATATTTTTGGAATCAAATATTATCCAATGGTATTATATATTGAATTCCAACGGTCATTATCCATTTTAGCACCAATAACTTCAATAATATTACCGGCAGTAATGGAGCCAATTTCAGCACATCTATCAAGACTATAACCTTTTACCATACCATAAATAAACCCTGAAGCATAAAGATCTCCGGCTCCTGTGGTATCAATACTATTTGCTTTAATTACTCCAGCTGAATACACTTTATTATCATGTTTCACCATACTTCCTTTACTACCAACTTTCACTATTGCATAATCAGCAATCTTAGAAATTTCATGTAATGCTTCCTCCGGTTCTTTCCCTGTAAAAGCTTTTGCTTCTTCTTCATTAGCAAATACAATATCTACATATTGTTCTGTTATTCTTTTTAAGAAATCCAAATTATCTTCCACAACATTATAACTTGCCAAATCTATACTAATTTTACAACCGGCTTCTTTAGCTAATTTAACAGCTGTTTCTATTAATGCGTAGTTTTGTACAAGGTAACCTTCAATATGAAAATAATCATATCCTTCAAAAGACTTTAATTTTAAATCTTCAGCTGATAGTTCCACAGCTGCTCCTAAAAAAGTAGCAAAAGTTCTTTCAGAGTCCGGGCTAACAAGAGCTAATGCTAATCCTGATTTAGTATCACTTTCTGCTAATATTGGATTAACTTTAGCCTCTATTAAATCATTCTTAAAGAAATCTCCAATTTCATCTTTACCAATTTTCCCAATAAAGCCTGTTTCTACACCTAACTTTGCTAAACCATGAATTGTATTTGCAGCAGACCCTCCAGAAGCTTGTGAACGAGGAAAAGCATCAACAGCTTTCATCACCTTTTCTGATGTGTCCCAATCTACTAATTGCATGCTCCCTTTCGGCAAGTTTAATTCTTCTAGTACATTATCATTATCAATACGCACAAGGGCATCTACTAATGCATTGCCCATTCCTAATACTTTTGTCATTATAAATATTTTTATGAATTTTCAGAGCACAAACTTACAAAAAATGTGCACTCTTTAGCATCATTCAGGGCAAACGCATCAATATTTTTAACAGCGATAACAAATAGTTGTTATCCCAACCAACAGCAAGCCTTTTATTAAAAACACTTACTTTCTATATATTTTAACGTAACATACTGAGAACTATTCTGTTGATGTTGATAAAATTCTTTGCAGCATACTTATCAAATAGTCTTTTATTTTAAACTTCTTTACATAACGGTCTGAACTGTGCCTCTTGGCACTTGTGGTAATAATATTTGAATCAATTAAAGAAATCAGCTGTCGAAAACCGATGTGCCAAAAAAATGTGTACCTATTATCCATAATTGTAATTTTTAAATTGTAAAAAAAACATAATTATAAAAAGAGTTGGGATGACCTTATGGTCTTCCTTCTTTTTTTATCGGACAACAGTGATTTGAAATAATGAAATATATAAAACAAGCTACCAATTAAATTAATTAAATCTAAGCAAATTCAAGAAAATTGTTTTTATCAATAATATTGAACCTAATATTGACAAAATATTTTCTTATTTTTACCGCAAATTAATTTATTATGCCATATAAGAAGCCTGAAATAAAGAAATTATATTACACCATAGGAGAGGTTGCTGATATTTTTGACGTAAACACCTCATTAATAAGATTTTGGGAAAAGGAATTTGATATTTTAAAACCAAAAAAGAACGCAAAAGGCAATAGATTATTCACTGAGGAAGACTTAAACAATTTGTTTATAATATATCACCTTGTAAAAGAAAGAGGCTATACCCTACAAGGAGCTAAAGAAAAATTGAAAGATAATAAAGATGACACCATAAATCAAATTGAAATGGTGAAATCATTAGAGAATGTTAAAAGTTTTCTATTAGAGCTTAAGAAACAACTAAAAGAAGAATGAACAAGCTTCTAAAAGAAGATATAAAAGAAGCCTTTAAAAGCATCCAATCTCACGTCCTTAGAGCCGCATTGACAATGCTTATCGTTGCTATAGGTATAATGTCGTTAGTAGGAATATTAACTGCCTTGGACTCAATAAAAGGAAGTATAAGTGACAACTTTATAAGAATGGGGTCGAATACTTTTAGTATCAGAAACCTTAAATCTGTAAATATATCTCAAAAGGGACATAGAAGAGTAAACTACTCTTCAATAACTTATAATCAAGCTAATGAATTCAAAAAAAGATTTGAATTTCCCGGCATTATTTCTCTAAATGCTAATGCTACAGGTGCTGCTACTCTAAAATATGGTTCCAATAAAACAAATCCGAATATTTCTGTTTTGGGTATTGACGAGAATTATCTTTTAACAGCGGGTTATGAAATTGCTGAAGGTAGAAATTTCAGTCCTCATGAAATGCAAAGTGGCAGCAATACTGTTATTATAGGGAATGAAATTTCTACTACTTTGTTTAAAAAAGAAAATCCTATTGGAAAAATAATAAATATAGGAGCATCAAGATACAAAGTTATTGGTGTTCTTAAAGCAAAAGGAAGTTCAATGGGTTTTGGCGGCGACAGAAATGCATACATTTCATTAAGTAATCTTAGACAAAAGTATTATTATTCTAATATGAGTTTTACAATAAACTTTATGGCAGAAAATCAGCAATTACTTAATCAGGCTGTAGATGAAGCAATTGGAATTTTCAGAATGATACGAAGATTAAAAATAGGTGAAGAAGACAACTTTAGCATAAGTAGAAGCGACAATATTGCAGAGCAACTTATTGACAATCTTGGATTTCTAAGCATCATTGCAAGTATTATTGCATTTATCACTTTATTAGGTGCTTCTATTGGGCTGATGAATATTATGCTAGTATCTGTTAGTGAACGCACTAAAGAAATTGGTCTTAGAAAAGCTCTTGGAGCTAATAATAAAGCTATTAGAAATCAATTTCTTGTAGAATCAGTAGTTATAACTGAATTAGGAGGACTAATTGGTATTGTTTTAGGACTTATTTTAGGAAATTTAGTATCAATCTTCACCGAAGGGCCATTTGTTATTCCTTGGCTATGGATTAGCCTAGCAATTTCTGTTAGCCTTTTTGTTGGTCTTATCTCTGGGCTTTTCCCTGCCATTAAAGCATCCAAGCTTGACCCTATTGAATCACTGCGCTCTGAATAAGCTTTTTATTTTGTGAAAATTATCACCTAAATTGTATTTTTTTTACTATATTAAATAGTTTTACTATATTTGCCTCAACTTGATTAACGACTCGGTTATAATGCAAAAGCTATTTATATTTTTATTTAATAATTATATTCTATCGTTTATTTTTGTTGGCGTAATTGCTATAAATGTATGGATGTATTTTGGTGTTGGTGGAATTCATGACATTAAATATGTTTCAGGAGGTAAAAATATTCCAGATACGCAATTATACCAGAGTACGGATAATCTAAATAATCTGTTGTCTAAATATGGCTCTCAAGGTAAACTCTATTACCTCAGATATCAATATAGAGATTACATATATCCATTTTTTTATGGTTTATTACTAATGGGTATTCTATTTAGATTAATTAAGCCAACAGGATTTAATGTATGGGTTTTTGTTCCGGTTTTAGCTGCTTTTTTTGATTATATAGAAAATTATTTTCTTAGAATATGTTTTTATGATTATCCAAATTTGATAGATACAAAAGTGATGATGGCCTCTGTTGCAACCTCATTAAAATGGTTCTTTATAGCACTTAGCTTTGTATTAATAATAATTGCATACATAAATAGAAGAAAAAAATATATTGCCAGGAATAAAATAAAAAATCAGAGACCTAACACATATACTTCCTAGTATATATTTCATAAATAATACGTGTTATGTCTAATTATTAGTTATAATATCAGTTCTATTTTCATACCTTTGCCTTCAACTATTTTTTTATAAAAAACACATTAGGAATGAAGCATCTACATATTTTACTATCAATTTTTTTAATCCTTTTTACCATAAGTATTAACGCACAAAAAAAGAACAAGAAAGATATTAAAAAGGATAATTACCTTTTAAAAAGTTCGGATTTAACAAGTTACAAATTCAGAAGTATCGGACCGGCAATGATATCAGGAAGAATAATTGATATTGCTGTTAATCCAAATAATCCATCAGAGTATTATGTAGCTGCTGCTTCAGGAGGAGTTTTTAAAACTACGAATGCAGGAATTACATTTACCCCAATTTTTGATAAACAAAAATCCTATTCCATAGGATGCATAAGTATAGACCCGAATAATACTAACATAATCTGGGTAGGAACAGGTGAAAATAACAGCCAAAGATCTGTAAGCTGGGGCGATGGAGTATATAAAAGCCTTGATGGAGGTCTGTCATGGAAAAATATGGGATTAGAAAAATCTGAACATATCGGCAAAATCCTCATTGACCCTAGAAATTCAGATATTGTGTGGGTAGCAGCTCAGGGACCACTTTGGAATTCAGGTGGGGAAAGAGGATTGTACAAAACAACTGATGGAGGCAAAAACTGGGAATTGAATTTAAAAATAAGTGAGAATACAGGTATATCAGACCTAGCCTTCGACCCTGAGAATCCAGATATAGTATATGCTACAGCATATCAAAGAAGAAGACATGTTTATACGTTAATAAATGGAGGTCCGGAAGGTGGAATTTACAAAACAGAAAATGCAGGAAAAAATTGGCGTAAAATAAATAAAGGTTTACCTAAAGGTGATATTGGGAGAATAGGCATAGCTGTTTCTCCCGTTGATGGAAATTACATCTATGCCATTGTAGAGGCAGAAAAAGGTAAAGGTGGCTTTTATCGCTCAATAAATAAGGGAGAATCATGGCAAAAGATGAATAATTTTGTTTCCGGAAGTCCCCAGTATTATCAAGAACTATTTGCTGACCCAAAGAATAAGAATTGTATTTATGCAATGGACACCTACGCCAGATACACAATGGATGGTGGTAAAAGCTTTACTAAGTTTAATTATACAAGCAAGCATGTTGATGACCATGCACTTTGGATAGATCCAAATAATACAAATCATCTTTTAGATGGTTGTGACGGTGGGGTTTATGAAAGTTGGGACAAAGCCAAAACATGGGATTATAAGGCTAACTTACCTTTAAGTCAATTTTACAGGGTAGCCGTTGATAATGATTTACCATTTTATAATGTTTATGGTGGTACACAAGATAATAATAGTGTTGGAGGACCATCGCAAACTTCTAATGCACATGGAATTAGAAATTCAGATTGGTTTATTACACAAGGAGGCGATGGATTTGAGTCGCAAGTTGATCCTACAGACCCAAATACCATTTATGCTCAAGCACAATACGGATGGCTGGCACGATATAATAAAACAACCGGCTTGGGTGTAGATATCAGACCCAGTGAACCAGATAATGGAGAGGCATATCGTTGGAATTGGGACGCCCCACTATTAATAAGTCCACACAATAGCAAAAGGTTATATTTTGCAGCCAATAAATTATTTCGCTCAGATGATAGAGGTGATAATTGGCAAGTTATTTCTCAAGATTTAACAAGACAAATAAATAGAAACGAGCTCAGGATAATGGGCAAAATTCAAAGCCCAGAAGCTGTTGCTAAGAATGCTTCTACATCTATTTATGGAAATATTGTCTCATTCGATGAATCTCCTAAAAAAGAAGGACTACTGTATGTTGGAACTGATGATGGTTTAATACAAATAAGTGATGATGGTGGTAGCAACTGGACAAAGGTTAGCACTTTTGCCGGAGTTCCTGAAACAACTTATGTTAGTTGTATAAAAGCTTCCAAACATGATGAAAATATCGTTTTTGCTTCTTTCGATAATCATAAAAGGGGCGATTTTAAACCTTATTTGCTAAAAAGTACTAATAAAGGAAAAACATGGAAATCAATAGTTGGCAACTTACCCGACGACGCAGTAGTTTGGAGTATTGCACAAGACCACATTGACGCTGATTTGCTTTTTGCAGGAACAGAGTATGGTATTTATGTTAGCTTAAATGGAGGTGAAAATTGGGTGAAAATGAACTCAGGATTACCAAACATTGCCATTCGAGATATTGATATTCAGAAAAGAGAAAACGACTTAGTTTTAGCTAGCTATGGAAGAGGATTTTATATCCTTGATGATTATAGCTCATTGCGGAATATTAAAAAAGCTGTTAAAGAAAGCAAGAATTATATATTCGAGATACAACCATCTTTAATGTATGTTCCCTCACATCCTATTGGTTGGAGGAAGAAAGGTCATTTTGGAGATGATTTTTATGTTGCAGACAATCCACAATATGGAGCTGTTTTTACTTACTATATTGATGAATCTTATGAAGGGCTTAAAGATAAACGAAAGAAAGAAGAAAAAGAAAAATTAAAAAACAATGAAGATATCTCCTATCCTACTATGGATGAATTTCGAAAAGAAGATAATGAATTAAATGCATATTTACTATTTACTATTAAAGATAATAGTGGAAATTTAGTAAAGAAACTAAAGTCTCCAATTTCAAAAGGGATCCATAAAATTGCTTGGGACTATAGATATGAAGGAATAAATCCAACTTCCACGAAGGCAAAAAAACATAATCTTGCAAGCCAAGGAATTGGCAGACCGGCAATGCCTGGTTTATATACTATCGAAATGGCCAAGGTAATAGATGAGAAAATTAACCCAATTGGGAATAAACAAAATTTTGAAGTACGTTCGTTATATAACAGCCGCCAACTTGCAAGACCTGAATTAAATGATTACTATACCAAAATGGAAAAAGTATCCAGGACATTTGGAACAATAACAAATAGACTCAATGAACAAGAAAAGCAAATTAAGATAATCATTGCTGCATTAAAAGTAAACTCTTCAAATCCAGAAAAATGGATAAGCAAAGCTTTCGATATTAAAAACAATATTGATTCATTGAAAATTATTATCTACGGCGACAAAACTATTTCGAACCGGTACGAGGCAGCACCTCCAAGCCTTCAGAATAGGCTTTATAGCTCTATCTACGAAATATGGGGAAATCCTGAAGGGTTAACAGGTACTCACAAAAAAGATATTGAAATAGTGGCTTCACATAATGATAGTATTTTAAAAGTATTAGCAATCAATAAAATAGTCATTAAAGAACTAAATCAAGAGTTGGACAGAATAGAAGCACCATACACCCCTGGCAGGTAATATCTTTCTTATGGAAAAATCAGTTTTAAAAAATATTTTCAAAGATATTAGATTTTGGTTGATAATACTATTTCTAATAAGGCTTTTTGGTATAACAAATGCACCACTTGAAATAGGTCATAACTGGAGACAGGCTATAACAAATATGGTTACTAGAAATTTTGTAGAAAATGGTGCTAATTTACTATTTCCACAAATTGATATGGCTGGCGCAAAAACTGGAATTAGTGGGTCTGAGTTTCCTATATTTAATTACATTATTTATTTAATTTCTACAATATTTGGATATGAACATTGGTATGGTAGATTAGTCAACTTAATTTTCTCAAGCATAGGGATATTCTACTTTTATAAGCTGATAAAAGCAATCTTCAGCAAAAGTATTGCGTTTAATGCTACCATTATTTTATCAGTATCGATATGGTTTTCATTTTCAAGAAAAATAATGCCTGACACTTTAAGTGTGGCAATGATTTTAATAGCCCTCTATCATGCTTATAAATACATAATAAATGGTAACTTCTTTAAACTTATTCTATTTTTTATTTTTAGCACACTCGCATTGCTTATTAAAATTCCTTCATTGGCTATTTTAAGTGTAGTAGCTATTGTAGTTTTTATAAAGGAAATTAGTAGAAAAAGAAAGATATACTTATTAGTCACTGCCTTTATTAGTTTTGTTATTGCGGCTTTATGGTATTTTATTTGGGTACCGTATCTACAAGATACTTATCACTACTATTTATTTTTCCCAAAAGGAATTATCGAGGGAATCCAAGAGATAATACCATTGATTCCAGACTATTTAAAGAAATTTTATTTTAGTGCTTTACATTCATATATAGCATTTATTATGTTTCTCACAGGCTTGTATTACTTTATAAAAGGAGACAACAAAATTGCTAAATATGGAATTGGGATTATAAGCATAGTGTTTTTTGTTTTTACATTAAAAACAGGTGCTGTTTTCCCTTTGCATAACTATTACGTCATACCATATGTTCCAGTAATGGCATTAATAACATCAGTATTTATTTCTAAAATCCCAAAACGATACCAATATATTCTACTTCTAATAATTTCCATAGAGGCCATTGGAAACCAGCAACATGACTTTTTTATTAAAAACAGTGAACTTTATAAATTAGAACTCGATAATATTACTAAAGAAGTCATTCCTAAAAACAAATTGATAATAATTAATGGTGGAGAATCTGCACAGAGCATCTACTTTTCTCACAGAAAAGGTTGGACCATAAACAATCAGCAAGCTTTAAATAGGAGATATATTGATTCATTATCAAATATTGGTGCAGAATACCTTATTATTGATAAAAACAGATTAGAAAATATTGAATTAAATTACAAAATTTTATATTCAGATACTAATTATAGTATCTATAAATTGTAATGAAATAATCAGTGAACTAATTAAAATTGAAATTAATATTTATAATTCCTTTCGTCTAAGAAATGAAGATAAAGACATTAAAATAAGAAGTACAACTATAAAAATGGATATTCTACCAAGATAATCTCCATTTTTTGCATAATATGTCCATGCAGTATAAATAGGTATATTTGCTTTTATAGCCGTTTTATCGTAGAATTTGGAAGTTTCCAACACCTCACCTTTTTCATTTATAACTCCCGAAATTCCAGTATTTGCTGCTCTTACAACATATCGCCTTGTCTCAATAGCACGCAAGCGAGCATAAGAAAAATGCTGCTTATGACCAGGGCTATTGTACCACCATGCATCGTTAGTAATAACGGAAATAAAGCTTGGCTGTTCTTTTACAAAATTCCCCACAAACTCTCCATAAATGGATTCATAACAAATTATTGGAGCAACATTAACATCTGGTCGGGGAGAAAATAATTTTGGTTTAGTACTAATTCCAAGACTACCGGTTGTACCTCCTAAATCAATAGCATATTTTTCTACCGGCTTTAGCAAAGCAGCAAAAGGCATACGTTCTACACCAGGGACAAGTTTGGCTTTATGATAAAATTCGATAGGTTTATTATTTTGCAAGAATAAAGCAGAATTATAATTATAGTAATATTTATCCGGTTCGTCACTAAAACTTCGGGCATAGGCTTTTACTTCTTCACCTTGCCTAAGCATTCTCCTTGTTGAAGCTCCTATTAATATGCTTACATTTTTATGTTTTTTAATAAAATTTCGCAGCTTTTTAATAGCAGGGTATTGTTCTATACTTTCTTCCCACATTGTTCTATTAATGCTACTTTCCGGACATATTATAAGTTCCGTATTTGTATCTATATACTTCTTTGATATATTTAAAATATTATCAACCAATTGTCCGGATGTTAATTCATAAGCCTCTTCATAAGGTTCAATATTTGGCTGAATTAAAAGCACATTTATAGAGCTCTGCTGTTTTTGTATCCTGTCGCTCAAATACGATGAAAACATTAAAGGAACTACAATTAAAAATAAAGCAGTAAAAAGTGGGACAATAGAATATTGAATTTTTCTATCATATTTTATCCATCTCAAAATAGCCTGTTGAATAATAAGATTAATTGTAATTACCCAAATACTTCCTCCCAGAACTCCTGTATATTCATACCATTGAACAAAATTAGGATATTCTGAAAAAACATTTCCTAAATTTAACCAAGACCAAGTAAGTTCCCAATTCATATGTAGATATTCGAAACTTATAAAGAAAAAGATAAGAATAAAAAATCCAGTTTTTCCTTTCATTATTCTCGAATCAACAATATGAGCTAATCCAAAAACCAAAGCCATAAAAAACGAATTAAGCAAAAATGCCAAAACTCCCCCAACCAAAGTTGAATAAGCGACCCACCAAGTAGTAAACAAATTGAATACCAAAAATGTAACATAGGAATAAAGTACCATTGCACCTCTGGAAAATAGAGTTGGATTTTGCAAAATATATGTTCTAATAAGAAGCATCGGAATTAGCGCAATAAAAGCTAATGGAGCAAAACCATTGACCGGCCACGACATTCCTAGAAGCAATCCGCTCAATATTGCCAATAACCAAATCTGATATTTTTTAAACTGTAGCATATTCTATAATTAATTCTTTGACAAAGATAAGTATTAGTGCTTTTAGGAAAACAAATCAATAAAATCAATTTTAAGCTATTTATCCAAAAACAATTCATTACCATGTAAACGTATATTTTGAATATCAAAATCCATTTGCTCACCATCATTATTTATGAGAATTGGGTTATAATCCAGATACTCTTTTTTGCCAATTTTCTTTCCTTTGTCAATGATATAAAAGAAAAGCCCGGGAGAAATGACCTTATGTAATCCGCCTGACTCTACAACCACTACTTTATTATCAAATAATGATTTCAGGGACTCAAAAGCTTCACCTATTTTATCTCTTTTGCACATCACAAAATATACCTTACCAGCACCGGCTTGTAGCATAAGAGAACTGTCCTTATTATTAATATTCGTTTCACGAATAATTACATAATCATCAGTCTTAACAATTAAATTATTAGCATCGTAATAGTGAAAATGAGGAGAAATTTTCACTCCTACGACTTCACTTTTTGATGACAAATGTTCAATACATCTGCAGCACCAATATGTTTTTCCGACATTGCGTCCATCACCTGCCACAAGTAGAATATTTGGAAATAACTCTTTCTGCATATTAATTTTAAATTACCAGCAATTTACTGCAAATATATGTATATAAATCAGCAATAATGCAATTCACATTAATTAAACAAAAGTAAACAAGAGATTTTTTTTAACAGAAATACATCATGTATTTGTATTCTATATTTACTCTTTTCCGAAGGCTTTGTTTTGAATGCTATAGATTCTATTTCGGTAATAATAAATTCAATGAGTAAAACCGACTTTTAGAGGAATAATAAAAGCTTAAAGAGAGCAAAGTGATTAACCGGCATCGAATAAACACAAAATATACTATTTACTATACACAATTTTCTATCGCGGCTTAGAATAATTTCAATATTCTTATTCCATCTTTTACAACTCCAAATTCATCACCTTCAACATTTATTTTCACGAGGTAAGTCTTTTTCATCTGAATCAATTCCTTCAACCAAGATGAAGCACTAAATATCCCATTAAGCCTGAAATTATTACTCCCAAAAAATACCCAAGCAATAGTTCAAACCAAGTATGAGCTTTTAAGTAATGTCTAGATAAAAGCACAATAATTGAAAGTACAAAAGTTACAATAACAGGAACAATAAGTTCCAAATCGTAATAATCCATTAAAACAACCATCATGGTATTCACACTAGCAATAGATAATGCATGTGCGCTCACTTTTAGCATAGTATTAAATAGAGTCAGGATAAGAGCTGATATTGCAGGAATTGCAAACATTAAAGGTATCAATATTGGGATATAGTTAATCCGATAAACCATGTAAGCAGTAACAGAATAATATGAAAAAATAAGCAAATAAGGGATAAACCTTTGTTCGCGTTTTTCTATTCTAAAAGAAGAAATAACACCTTGTCTTTTTAGCATGTAAATAGAAAATACCGGTAATAGAACTGTTGTCATAAAAGCCATAATAGTAATGGAAATGGCAAAACGACTTCCCAAAGACTGTAATTCAAATATTGGCAATACAAGAATAAAAACGAGGCTATAAAAAGCAACAAGTATTGGATGAAATGAAAGAGAGAAACTCTCAGCTAATTCTTTTCTCATTATTATAATTCTTTACGCAAACGAGCAACTGGAATATTCAATTGTTCACGATATTTTGCTATTGTGCGACGAGCAATTTTATAACCATTATCCTTTAAAAACTCAGCAAGCTTATCATCAGTATAAGGTTTGCGCTTATTTTCTTTTTCCACAATACTTAGCAATATTTTCTTAATCTCGCGAGTAGAAACCTCTTCTCCACTTTGAGTCATCATACCTTCAGAGAAAAAGGATTTAAGCTTAAAAGTACCAAAAGGCGTTTGAACATATTTGCTATTCACAACACGCGAAATAGTTGAAATATCTAGATTTACCTTATTTGCAATATCCTTTAGAATCATAGGACGAAGTTTTGTTTCGTCGCCTGTTTTAAAATAATCATATTGATATTCCATAATAGCTTGCATAGTACTCTGCAAAGTATATTGACGTTGCTTAATAGCATCAATAAACCATTTTGCAGAATCAATTTTTTGACGCACAAAAGTCATTGCCTCCTTCATCTGCTTTGTTGTCTTACCTTTTTGTTCAGAATATGCATTCAACATATTTTTATATGTTCTCGATATTCTTAATTCCGGTGCATTTCTACCATTAATATTAAGCACAAGCTCTCCGTCATTCTCAGTGATAATAAAGTCGGGCACCACATGTTCATTAATATGCTGACTTTGGCTAAGACTATTACCAGGTTTAGGATTCAATTTAAGAATTTCATTTATAGCACTTTTCAACTGTTCCTCATCAATATCCAAGCGACTAATAATTTTGTTATAATGTTTTTTTGTAAAGGCATCGAAATACCTTTTAAGAATTCTCTCAGCCAATAAAACAGACTCTGTTTGTTCTTTCTGCTCCAACTGCAACAATAGACATTCTTTTAAATTTCGGGCACCGACACCGGCTGGCTCGAAAGTTTGTATCAGTTTTATAATTTGCTCTACTTCCTTTTCGTTAGTAATAATATTTTGAGTGAATGCCAAATCATCTACAATGGCAATAGTTTCGCGGCGCAAATATCCGGAATCATCAATATTACCTATAATAAATTCAGCAATAGACTTTGTCCTATCATCAATTCTTTGATAAGACAACTGTGTTCTAATCAATTCATGAAAAGTATCACCAGAAACAAAAGGAATATTCTTCTCCTCATCATCCCTGCTATGATTGTTAGCTTCATATTTATAATCAGGTGCATCATCAGGGTCGATATAATCTGCTAAATCAAATTCATCATCAGAATTAGATTCATTTTCATCTTGAACATCATTTACAGACTCTGTGTATTCATCTTCCATATTCTCCCCTTCATCATCAGAGCCCTCAACTAAGGCAACATTCTCTTCTACCTCTTGCTTTATTCTTTGTTCCAAAGCAATGGTCGGAACCTGTAACAACTTCATAAGTTGAATTTGCTGAGGAGATAACTTTTGCTGTAATTTTTGTTGTAAACGTTGTTTAAGCATTCTGTTATAATTAAAAGTTCAAAGTTAGGAATTTTTTTTATTCTCAAGATTAATATTTATCATCATAATAATTATGGCAGAGTTTTTGTTGTTTGCAGAATCAGTTTTTATCAATTAATACAAAATAAAGGTCACTAGCAGGTCGATATTTTACAACTAAATAGAATTAAAATAACATTTATATAAACGTTTAAATATATTACAATGAGAACTTTAAGTATAATAATCTTAGTTTTTTTATCACTCTTGGTAAATGCTGAAGACAAAAAGGTAAAATCAAAAATAAAGGAAGTAACGGTATTCCAAAACGGAGCTCAAATACATAGAACAGCCCAAACAACTCTAAAAGCAGGACATCAAGTAATTATTTTTAGCGATCTAAGTACTTCTATAGTTGCTTCAAGTATTCAAGTAAATGGTAAAGGTGATTTCACAATAATGTCAGTAACAAATCAAATTAATTATTTAAAAGAAATAAAGAAAAATAAACGTATTGCAGTAATTCAAGATTCAATAAAAATCTTAAATAAAAAACTAAAATCCGAGAAAATGATAATCTCTGCTTACAAACAAGAGATTAAATTACTTGAAGCAAACAGAAGTTTAAAAGGAACCAATAATAATTTGAGCATCAATGAAATAAAACTTGCAGCAGATTATTATCGTCAGCGATTTCGTCAAATATATAATGATCAAGAAAAGATAAATGCAAAAATTACAGATTATCAGAATAATATAAATAGACTAAAAAATGCTTTAAATCAACTTCGACAACGAAGAGCACCAAAAGGGATAGGAGAAATAATGGTAGAAATAGATGCAAAGAAATCAATTCCGGCAAGCTTTACTCTTAATTATTTGGTAAATAATGCAGGATGGACACCCCTTTATGATATACGTGCTATTGATGCAAATAAAGATATTGAGCTACATTATAGAGCAAATATATTCCAAAATACTGGTATAGACTGGAATAATGTAAAATTATCAATATCTACAGGAAACCCTCATCAAAATGGGAAAATACCATATATGAGTCCATGGTATTTAAGCTTTAATATAAATAGATATAAGACTTTAAGAGGAAATTCATTTGCTCTAGAATCAGATATGGAAGAGATTACTGAAGCACCAACTGCAAAATACATTCAAAAAAATATGGTATCTGCGTCTAATTCAGCAAATTACACCACAGTAAATCAAGGACAAACAAATACAAGCTTTAAAATATCATTGCCATATACAATTCCATCAAGCAATAAAACTATAAATGTAAAAATACAGAAATGGACACTACCAGCTGATTACAGATACTATGCAGTTCCACGTCTTGATCCAGATGCTTTCTTGCAAGCCAGAATTACAGGCTGGGAAGATCTTAATCTATTGCCCGGTGCTGTAAATGTATTTTTCGAAGGTACATATGTTGGCAAATCATTTATAAATCCTGCTAATCTACAAGACACTATGGATATTTCTCTTGGAAAAGATAAGAATATTGTTATTGAACGAAAAAAATCGAAAGACAAAAGTGCAAATGGCATCTTTGGCAGCGATAAAAAAATGAATATAGGATGGAATATATCAGTAAGGAATAATAAAAGTTCCGGAATACATCTTGTCATTCAAGACCAGATTCCTTTATCTAATAAAGCGAATGTAGAAGTTAAATTGGTTGAGAAATCAGGGGCAGCTTATAATAATAAAAATGGGTTCCTTAAATGGGATTTTAATCTAGAAAGCAAGAAGACTAAAAAATTAGAATTCCAATATCAAATAAAATATCCAAAAAATATGAACATCTACAATATATGGTAGGGATGTAATACTAAATAATAAGGTGAAAAATAGTGATTATCTAACCCCCATCAAGTAAAAGCTTGAATGGGGGTATTTTATTTAACCCGGATTATTCACAAATAATCCAAACGATTAAGTAATACCAAATTAAAAACAAAACTACCGCAAAATTCGTTATCTTTTTATGTTTTGCTTCCTTAAAAAAATAAACCGTAACTGAGGCTATGCTTAATTTTTTTTAAATTCGTTAAACAAAAAAATATTTAGAATATATATCGGCACTTTTGCTTTCAAATTGGTATAAAACTGTAAAAAAAAGCTCATCTCTAACTAAGGTTAATAAATTTGATTTTTATATAAATCAGTTTGTCACGAACTTGTTTCGGTAAGGGTTTCCCGCATTGCACCCACTATTCATTGCTTATTCATACTATTCGCTTTGCTTTTATATAAATATTGCGGATTAATTAATACCACATAATCGTCTATTTAAATCATAAAAATTAGGAGTACAAAAAAAGTCATCTAATCTAACGACTAAATGACTTTTTACTAATAAATATTTAATAAAATATATTAGGCCAACCTCTCTTTTACAATTTTAGAGATTAAGCTATTATCTGTCTTACCTGCCAATTGTTTGGCTGCCATCCCCATAACTCTGCCCATATCTTTCATACTGGAAGCTCCTGTAGCAGCAATTATATCAACAACAACCTTTTCAACATCCTCTTCACTCATTTGCTCTGGCAAATAAGCTTCAATAATTTCGGCCTGATACATTTCTTCTTCGTATTGTTCAGCTCTATTCTGCTCTTTATACAAAGCAGCCGATTCTTTTCTCTGCTTAATTAACTTCTGAAGAGTTTTAAGTTCCAATTCTTTCGGCACTTCAGCAAACTGTGTATCTTTTCCCGTTTTAATTAAAAGCAGAGCAGCTTTAATAGCACGTAAAGCTTCTAACTTACGTTTATCTTTTGCTATCATTGCAGCCTTAATATCCGAATTTATAGTTACCTCTAAGCTCATTATTAATCTACATTATCGTGTAAAAAAGAATTATTAGAACGAATTTCACCACTTTCACTGTCCAAAGTATATCTACTTACATTAGCTTCTTTACTTGAAGGAGTTTCAGATAATGAAACACCTCTACGGATATATGCAGGAGTATTCTCCATTTCTTCTAAATCTTCATGAGTAGAGAAACGCTGGCTTAAACCCTTAAGTTTAGAAATACGCTCATTCGCTCTTGACTGAAATTCTTCATTAATCTCAGGGGCTGATTCTTGAATTTTCTGTCTATTTAAATCATGAGTATTCTTACTAACAATCTCAGGTTCGTCACCATCTAAAGTATAAATAGTAATATTTTCAGCCTCAGCAGGTTTTGTTTCCTTAAACTCAGGTTTAGGAGTTGGGTTCACGGAAGGTTCAATAGGAGCAGGCTCTCTAGTAATTAATTTAAAACCATCATCCTCGTTTTCTGTCTTAGGTTGATTTTTAAGTTTCTCTTCAGAATCATCATTTAAATCATGAACAATTTTCTTTGGCTCTCTTGAAGCTTCTGTTTTTGCAGTATTTTCCACAATACTATTTCTAGCAAAACCAGTTGCAACAACAGTAACACTGATAGATTCACCCAACTCTTCATCATTACCATTACCCCATATAATTTCTGCGGTAAGGCCAGCCTCATCTTGGATATAATCGGTGATAGTAGCCACTTCATCCATTTCTATTTCTTTAGTTCCTGATGCCATAAACAAAAGGATATCAGAAGCTCCTTCAATATTATTATCATTCAATAAAGGAGAAGCTAAAGCAAGTTCAACAGCTTTAAGAGCTCTATCTTCGCCACCGGCGATACCAGTACCCATAATAGCAACACCGGAATCACGCATTACAGTTTTCACATCTTCTATATCAACATTTACATAACCCGTAACTGTGATTATTTCAGCAATACCTTTAGCTGCATCAGTTAATATATTATCAGCCTTACCAAAGGCATCTGTCAAAGTAAGGTTACCGTGCAACTCACGCAATTTATCATTTGATATAATCAATAAAGTATCAACATTCTGACGCAATTCCTCAAGACCTGCTTCTGCTTGCATTTTACGTTTTCTACCTTCAAATTTAAAAGGGATGGTTACAATACCGACAGTAAGTATACCCATTTCTTTAGCTACAGAAGCTATAATAGGAGCCGCACCGGTACCAGTTCCACCACCCATACCAGCAGTGATAAAAAGCATCTCAGTATTTACTCCAAGAATATCTTTTAGCTCATCAATATTTTCTATTGCGGCATTTTTACCAACTTCAGGAATAGCACCTGCACCTCTACCTCCGGTAAGGCTGGCTCCTAACTGAATTTTATTAGGGATAGGACTACTATCTAAAGCCTGCGCATCAGTATTGCAAATTATAAAGTCAACACCTCTAATTCCTTGTTTATACATATGGTTCACGGCATTGGAACCTCCACCTCCTACTCCCACAACCTTTATCATGGAAGACATTTCTTTTGGGGCATCAAATTCTATCATAAGTCTATTATTTTGTTCGGTTAAATTTAAAGCTAATCACTATGTGCACATCTTTGTAAAAGAGTATTTTTCAACGAATACTTGTTAATTAAATCAAGTCTCTGAAAGACTATAAAACAAGCTCTTAACGTATATTATAAATTATTACAAAGAAGAATTAACTTATAAAAATTATTTGTATTTATATTTACTTAAATCACTTATTATCAATCTATATCATCTTCAAAGAACTGTCTTCCCTTCTTAAAAATATTATCGAAGAAACTGCTTTTCTCTTTACTGGATTGTGCTCTTTCATTATCTGATACTTTGTGAGAATTTTCAATTCCCTGCAATCCTTTTATCACCAAACCAATACTTGTAGCATACTGAGGGCTGCTCAATTCTTCGGGAACATTGTTAGCAAGATGCTCATTAGGATAACCAATACGAGTGTCCAGACCAGTCAAAAACTCAAAAATCTGAGCTATATGATTCAACTGAGCTCCCCCACCGGTAAGTACAATTCCACCTATTAATTTTTTCTCGTAACCAGAGTTTTTTATTTCAAAGAAAACATGCTCTACTATCTCTTCAATACGTGCTTGAATGATATTTGCAAGATTCTTTAATGTGATTTCCTTTGGAGGACGACCTCTTAAACCAGGAATAGAGACTATTTCTTCTTCCCTATTTTCGCTAGCAAGGGCAGAACCAAACTTCACTTTTAGAGCCTCAGCTTGATTTTTAATAATACTACAGCCTTCCTTAATATCCTCAGTAATAATATTTCCACCAAGAGGAATTACTGCTGTATGGCGTATTATTCCATCCTGAAAAATTGCAATATCAGTAGTACCACCACCAATATCTACAAGGGCAATTCCCGCCTCTTTTTCTTCTTCAGTAAGAACGGCTTCTGCCGAGGCCAATGGTTCCAAAATAAGATCTTCAACATTCATACCTGACTTCACAACACATTTATTAATGTTTTTAGCAGCAGTAATTTGGCCGGTAATAATATGAAAATTAGCTTCAAGGCTAATACCTGACATACCTATCGGATCCTTTATACCCTGCTCTTTATCAACAATATACTCTTGAGGGATAACATGAATAATTTCCTCACCAGGCTGCATAACAAGCTTGTGCATATCCTCTATAAGTGTATCAATATCGTTTTGATCAACCTCATTTTCCAAGGTATTTCTTACGAGGCTACCCCTGTGTTGATGACTTTTGATATGCTGTCCTGCTATACCAACAAATACATGATCAATATTTACGGTACTTTTTAATGAAGCTTCGTCAACAGCACGGCGAATGCTTTGAACAGTTTTTTCAATATTAGCAACAACACCACGACTCACTCCTATGGAAGGAGACTTACCATAACCGAGTATCTCAATCTTGTCATACTCATTTCTCTGGCCCACAATACAGGCAATCTTTGTTGTTCCTATATCAAGACCAACGATGATTTCAGATGATTTCATAATATTTAAATTTTAGTGCACACTATTTGATTTCTATATTTTAAATTTATAATCTTATAATCGTTCCATCGGTGATGGGCTAATCCATCAGAATAAAACAATTTCAGTTTGTTAAATTTATCTTCAATATTTTCGGCTTTACCAAACAGAATAACGTGGCTACTTACTAATGGAACTAATGTAAATTCCCCATTAATATCCACATTTATTTGCGCTATCTGTTTATGCAAAAATGTATCCTTATTTAGTATTGTTGCCATTTTGTAAATATCATATATTATATTTTTCCTAATAATACTATCAATTTCATTATCAGAATAGTTGCGTGAGTAAAAACCTATACTTGGTATAATACCATTACATACAAGCACATGAGCAGGAAAATAAGACCGAATAGGTAAAATATGCCCATCTTCATCAAGATAAAACTGATCGCCATAAGAATCTATTATCCTAACAATCGCTTTTCTTTGAATTATTCTCATTTGCAACTTACCATTTATGGTTGAGAATACATCAGCATTTTTTACGTATCTGATTGATAATAAATCTGATTCAATTTGCTCAATATTAATATCTTTGATTTTTTTACCAACAATACTATCATAACGATGACGAACAAAAGTATTTATATCTTCATATGTAAGTAATCTGTTTGTTTCTCCATCTTTATCATAATTAATATCCACATTAAGCTCTTGCACTTTCTTATTCACATAATGATTTTGGGCAATAAAACCAACTACCACCACTAAGATAGGGAGGCTAATCCAAAGTAATATTTTTAATATTCTATGCATCTAATAAAGTTTGTTTTACAATCTCCACTTGTCTATCAATATCTCCAGCACCCATCATCAAAATCAGAGGGCTAAGATTATTTATAATAAAATTAGGCAAATCATCTTTAGAAACAAGATGTTTATTCTCCAGGTTTACCTTTTGAAGCAGCATTTGTGAATCGACTCCATGAATTGGCAACTCACGAGCAGGGTAAATATCCAATAAAACAAGGCTATCTAACTTTGATAACTCTTTTGCAAAATCATCGGCAAAATCTCGTGTTCTAGTATATAAATGTGGTTGAAAAACGCCCATAATAGGATAATTAGGGAACATTTCTCTCGCTGCATAAATTGCGGCTCTGATTTCTGCAGGATGATGAGCATAATCATCTATTAACACCTGAGAGTCGGTATCGATTAACCTCTCAAATCTACGCCTTACACCCTTATAAGTACTTAATGCATAAAACATCTGCTCCTTACTAATATTAAGTAATGAAGCCACAGAAAGAGCTGCTGTAACATTATTAAGGTTGTGTCGACCCGGCATTGGCAATTCAAAGTTTACAGTTATATTACTTTTATCTTTAAAACTAAACAACTGAGCTCTATTTTTTATTTTTATGAATTTAGACTGAAATGTGTCAATATCATTTTCTCCATAAGTATGAACAATATCTGCAATATCATTTGGAATATTTAATTTATCGTGATAAATCAATGTGCCACCTTTTTTTATCTGGCGAGTAAAATCCATAAAGGTATTTTCGAGAGTTGATTTATCATTATAAATATCCAAATGATCGGCATCAATAGATGATATTATAGCGATATCAGGATGTAAATGCAAGAACGAACGATCAAACTCGTCAGCCTCAACAACCATTATATGTGCATCGGCATCAACTATCAAGTTAGAATTATAATTATTGCTGATACCACCAATAAAAGCATTTACTTTAAGTCCACTAACATGTAAAATATGAGCAACCATACTAGTAATGGTAGTTTTTCCATGAGTCCCGGCAATAGCAATAGTGAAATAATCTTTGCTTATCTCTCCTAATATCTCAGCACGTTTAAATTTAGGAATATCAGAATTCATAAAAGCCGTATATTCATTTAGTGTATGAGGAATTGCCGGCGTATAAATCAGTAAATCAACATCTTTAATAGCATTATCACCTAAATCTTCAAAATGAATATCTATACCTTCGTCTTGCAAAGCTTTGGTTATAGGTGTACTTACTTTGTCATAGCCAGACACAATTTTTCCTTGAACATGGAAATAGCGAGCTAAAGCACTCATTCCTATGCCTCCAATTCCTAAAAAATATATATGTCTAACTGTTTCTAACATTATATAAATAAATTATTTTAATAAAGAATTTGCCACACTAACAATTGCCATAGTGGCATCTTCAACTCCCATTTGAGTAATATTATTAATAAGATTCTGCCTATCCACCTCATTATCTACAAGGCGAATAATTTCATGCATTAGTTTTTCTTCAAGTTCCACATCTTTAACTAACACAGCTGCATGATTTGTCATCAATGCTAATGCATTCTTAGTTTGATGATCTTCAGCCACAAAAGGTGAAGGCACTAATATAACCGGCTTACGCACAACACATAACTCAGAAATAGCAATAGCGCCGGCACGAGAAACTACAATATCGGCAGCAGCATAAGCTAAGTCCATTTTAGTAATAAATGCTGTTGCTGTTATTCCATTTTCACCAACAGCTTTTACTGCTGTATCAGCTTGAGGAAAATATTTTTTGCCAGTCTGCCAAATAAGTTGAATACCTCGGGAATAAAAATCCCTGATATGTTTTTCAATAGCTTCGTTTATTGTCCTTGCACCCAAGCTGCCACCCACAACAAGCACAACTGGTTTATCTGCTGACAACCCAAAATACTTTAAGGCTTCCTCTCTTTTTCCATTTATCTGCACAACATCCTTTCTAATAGGATTTCCTGTAAAATAAATCTTTTTTGCGGGAAAATATTTCTCCATATTATCATAGGCAACACAAATTTTATCCACCTTCTTGGAGAGAATAATATTAGTAATACCCGGATATGAATTCTGCTCCTGAATAAGAGTAGGTATTCCCATCTTAGCGGCTTGATATAATGTAGGTCCACTTGCAAAACCACCAACTCCAATAACTAATTCGGGTTTAAAGTTTTTAATAATCTTCTTTGCCTTTTTTAAGCTGGAAATAACTTTAAAAGGAAAGCTTAAATTCTTTGGACTTAAACTCCTTTGAAAACCACTAATCCAAAGACCTTCGATCTTAAAACCAGCGGCAGGTACTTTTTCCATTTCCATTTTATCTTTTGCCCCAACAAAAAGGATCTCGCAATTTGGATAAGTTTCTTTAAGGCTATTTGCAATGGCAATAGCTGGAAAAATATGTCCTCCACTACCACCTCCGCTGATAATAAATTTTCTATTTGTTGTCATCTGCAGTAGTATTTTCTGTTTGCAATTCAGTAGTTTCTCGGCTCACACTCAACACTATACCAATAGCAAAGCTAGTGAACCAGAAAGAAGTTCCTCCCATACTTAAGAGAGGAAGGGGCTGACCAGTAACAGGAAGTAAATTCACTGCAACAGCCATATTTATAAATGCTTGGAATATCAAACTAAACATCAATCCAAGCGATAAAAACGCGCCATAAGTTCCAGGGCTTCGGAGTGCAATTTGCACAGCACGATATAGTAATATTAAGTATAAAACCACTATTACAAATCCTCCTAAAAAGCCATATTCTTCAATAATAATAGCATAGATAAAATCTGAATAAGGATGTGGTAAAAAATTACGCTGCATGCTATTCCCAGGCATTTTTCCAAAAAATCCACCTGTAGCGATGGCAATTTTTGATTGTTCAGCTTGATAATTACCTTCTGAATCTTTATCCATAAAATTCTCCACACGCGACTGCCACGTTCCCAATCGTGGTAATAATTTAGGATAATACTGCGATACCATTAATAAGATTATAACTACCACCAAACCAGTGCCAATCATTATAAAAATATATTTCAAATTAATACGTCCAATGAAAAGCAATATTAAACTGGTGGTAAATAAAATTGCAGCTGTAGAGAAATTGGCAGGGAATATTAATCCCACTGTCAACAAAATAGGAATCATAAGAGGTAAGAAACCTTTTTTCAAATCTTTAATAGTTTCTTGTTTCTTACTTAACAACCTAGCGATATACATCACCAAGGCAATTTTAGCTAAATCCGAAGTTTGAAAACTCAAGTTTATAACCGGAATATTTAACCATCGACTAGCATCATTTAAATTTGAACCTGATATAAGGGTAATGAGTAATAATGGTATTGATAAATAAATTAAACCTTGGGATATCCTCGAGTAATATTTATATGGCACTAAATGAGCTAAATACATTATTAACAAACCCGATATCATTAAAGCACCATGTTTTAGAATATAGTACATAGTATTACCCCCTTGATACTTATAAGCTAAAGTTCCGGTGGAACTATAAACTACAAGCAGCGACACAATTGACAGGATACCTACAATTATCCATATCACCTTATCACCAGTAAGGTTATTTAAAATTTTACGTACTAAATTATTACTCCGGTTCATAGTATTTTATAAATCTTGTACAGCTCTAGTAAAACGATTTCCTCTATCCTCATAACTTTCGAACAAATCAAAACTTGCACATGCAGGAGAAAGTAATACAACATCTCCAGGCTCGGCAAGGTAAAATGAGCTAAGTACCGCATCATGAGCAGTATCTGTCTCAATAATATTAGAAACGACAGGAGAGAATGCCTCAATAATTTTGCTATTGTCAATACCTAAACAAACTATAGCTTTTACTTTTTCTTCTGCCAAAGGAATAAGATCAGAATAATCGTTTCCTTTATCTTGACCACCGACTATCCAAACTACAGGTTTAGTCATCGACTCCAAAGCATACCATGCAGAATTTACGTTAGTAGCCTTGCTGTCATTGATAAAGCTAACACCTCTAACAGTATTTACTTTTTCTAAGCGATGACTAACACCTTGAAAATCTGATAAGCATTTCTTTAAACTTTCTTTTCTAATGCCTTGTAATTTAGCAGCAATTCCTCCAGCCATAGTATTGTAGGCATTGTGTCTTCCCTGTAATGCAAGTTTTTCAATATCCATATTAAATCTTTCTGTATTAATTTGAAAATAAATTTTGTTATCTTTTATAAAAGCTCCATTATTTTCCAACTCCTTTGTTTGGGTAAATGGAAATAATTTAGCCTTTGTTTTATGCGTATTAATAAAATCACTAATAACCTCATCATCAAAGTTATAAATAAGATTATCGGTATTAGTAAGCTTTTGAATTATCCTCATTTTTGAAAGAGAATAAAGATTAAAATCGTATTGATATCTATCTAAATGATCAGGAGTAATATTTAGAATAACGGTAGTATCCGCTCTGAAATCGAACATTGAATCAAGCTGAAAGCTACTTATTTCCAAAACATAGTAGTCATGTCTTTCAAGAGCAAGTTTTCTGGCAAAACTATCACCGATATTTCCCGCAAGAGCAACATCCAATCCTCCATTTTTCAACAATTCATAAGTCAAAGTAGCTGTTGTTGTTTTTCCATTACTACCAGTAATGGCAATTATATGCGCATCGGTATATCTAAAAGCAAATTCAATTTCAGAAATAACTCCTATTCCATTTTCTTTTGCCTGCTGTATTAAAGGAATCGTTAAAGGAATACCCGGACTAATAATAATTTCATCAGCACTAAGTATCCTATCAATATTATGATGATTCTCTTCAAAAGGAATAGAATAATGTTGTAAGTCTTCTATATAAACATCCTTTATACTGCCATTATCAGAAACAAACACATCAAAGCCTAGCTTTTGAGCTAAAATAGCAGCTCCAACTCCACTTTCGGCAGCTCCTAATATTACGATATATTTCTGATTCACTGACATTTGAATATTTATCTAAGTTTAAGTGTAACAATAGTTAATACAGCCAACATTATTCCCACAATGAAGAATCGTTGAACAATTTTAGCTTCGTGATAGCCTTTCTTTTGATAGTGATGATGCAATGGCGACATCAGGAATATTCTGCGTCCTTCACCATATTTTTTCTTGGTAAACTTAAAATATGAAACCTGTATTATTACTGACAAATTCTCCACAAGGAAAATACCACAAAGCAATGGAATCAGTAATTCCTTACGAATAATAATTGCGAAAACAGCGATGATACCACCAAGTGCAAGGCTCCCTGTATCTCCCATAAAAACTTGTGCCGGATATGAATTATACCAAAGAAATCCTATAGTTGCACCAACAAACGCACTGATAAATATAGCCAGCTCTCCAGAGTTAGGGATATACATTATATTGAGGTAATCGGCAAAAATAAAGTTACCCGAAACCCAAGCCAGGACTCCCAAAGTAGCTGCAATAACCGCAGAAGTACTCGTTGCTAGCCCATCCAAACCATCGGTGAGGTTAGCACCATTAGAAACAGCAGTAACAATTACAATTACAAGAGGAATAAATATTATCCAAGTATATTTTTTATATCCATCTCCCATCCAACTTAACAACCACGAATAATCAAATTGGTTTTTCTTAACAAAAGGAATAGTTGTTTTAAATGACTTCTCTTCCTCCTGTTTAAAAATATCATTAGATTCAGTTCGGCAATTAGCTTCTTTGTTTTCGACTATAGTTTGTTGATCTAATTTTTCGCGTATAACAATATCATCATTAAAGTACATTGTAAGGCCTATTATTAAACCTAATCCTATTTGTCCAAGTATTTTAAATTTACCAGCTAAGCCTTCCTTATTTTTCTTAAAAACTTTAATATAATCATCAATAAAACCAATTGCACCAAGCCATAATGTGGTTATTAGCATAAGTATCACGTAAATATTATCAAGTTTTGCAAATAATAAAGTAGGGATAACGATAGCAGCAAGGATAATAATACCTCCCATGGTAGGAGTTCCTGCTTTTTCGTTTTGACCTTTTAGACCCAAATCACGGACAGTCTCTCCAACTTGTTTTTTTTGCAATAGTCTGATAAGCCTTTTACCAAAAAGGAGTGAAATAAGCAATGATGTAAAAACTGCCATTGCGGCTCTAAAAGAAATATATTGAAACACACCTGCTCCAGGTACATCCATCTTTTCCAGAAAATCAAATAAATAATACAACATAGCTTATTTCTTTAGTTTATTAGTTCGCGAATAATTTCTTTATCATCAAAATGAAGACGTACACCATTTATCTCTTGATATTTCTCGTGTCCTTTACCAGCAATAAGAATAACATCACCCTTTTGAGCCAATGCAAAAGCTGTTTTAATAGCTTCTTTCCTATTTGTGATACGAATGGTAAATTTCTTTCTGTCAACGGTAACACCCGCTTCCATATCATCCAGAATATCATCAGGATTTTCGGAGCGAGGATTATCAGAGGTCAGTATTAATCTGTCCGACTTTTCTGCAGCAATTGCAGCCATCTCAGGTCGTTTTGATTTATCTCTATCACCACCTGCACCAACAACTGTAATCAACTGACCTGCACCTCCACGAATATCATTAATGGTATTTATTACATTAAGAAGCGCATCAGGAGTATGAGCATAATCAACAATTGCATTTACACCTTCGGTGCCTTGAACAAACTCAAACCTTCCTTCTGCTGTCTTTATTTTGCTAAGCTCTTGCAACACCTCCATTTCATCAGCACCCAATTCCATAGCTGTAGCATACACAGACAAAATATTATAAGCATTGAATTCACCAACAAGAGGGACCCAAATATCTTTATTGTTAATATCAAGATGTAAACCACTAAAATCATTTTCGATAATTCTAGCTTTATAATCACTCATAGTATTAATACCATAAGTTCTGCAACGAGCTTTTGTATTCTGTAGCATTATTTCTGCATTCTTATCGTCAGAATTAACTAAGGCAAAAGCATCCGCTGATAAATCATCAAAGAATTTCTTTTTAGCTCTAATATACTCCTTAAAAGTTTTATGAAAATCAAGATGATCGTGAGTGATATTTGAGAAAATAGCACCAAAGAACTCTAATCCACTTATTCGCTCCTGAACAATTGAATGAGAGCTAACTTCCATAAAACAATAATCACATCCCACATCAACCATTTCACCCAATAGCGAATTTAGTTGTACAGCATCAGGAGTAGTATGTGTAGATTTTATTTCTATGTCATCAATTCTGTTGCTAACAGTAGAAAGTAAGCCGACATGATAACCTAATGCTCTAAACAAATTAAAAAGCATAGTAACAGTAGATGTCTTACCATTGGTTCCTGTAATACCTATCAACTTTAATTTACTAGAAGGATTATCGAAATAATTCGATGCTAATATTCCTAATGCGATAGCTGTATCTTCAACCTGTAAATAACTTATATCGGATTTAATATCTTGTGGTAAAGTTTGGCAAACAATAATATTAGCACCTTGATTAATGCATTGCTGTATATATTTATGACCATCTACTTGAGTTCCTTTAACAGCAACAAACAAATCACCTTCACCAATTTCGCGTGAATCAAAGCTCATTTTATTGAATAAGGTACTAGATCCTTCAATCAATTTAACTACTTTAATATTTTGCAATATATCCTTTAAGTTCACCATTAAAATCTTAATTTTAGAGTTACTACATCACCTTTTGCCACTCTTTGTCCAGGAACTAATGATTGTTCTACAACCTTTCCCACACCTTTAATTTCAACCTTTAAGCCCAATTCTTCCAAAAGATAAATTGCATCTCTTGCTGTCATATATTTCACATTAGGCATAAGACCATAAATAATTTTACGCTGATACAAACTAATACTATCAGCTTTTGCTACTCCATATTCATATGAGGCATCTTCAGGTTTTGAAACAATCTCAATATTCAAATCATCATATACAGCTTCAACATCACTAGCTTGTCCTACCTTTGAATTTGGAGCTTGAAATACAGTATCCTTTTCCTGATGAATCTGAATATCTAAATCAGTGGCATAAATTTTATCTGAAATATCTTTAAACACAGGAACAGCAACAGAACTAGCATAATACAATCCCCTATTAGGATTATTAATTACGACAATACATGAATATTTAGGATTGTCGGCAGGGAAATAACCAACAAAAGATGCTTGATAATTTCGCTTATTATATCTTCTCTTAAAAATCTGTGCTGTACCAGTTTTACCGGCAATAGGATAAGGTGAATTTCTCAGCATTGAAGCAGTTCCATTTTGCACAACACCCTCCAACATTTTTTTCACCTTTTTGATAGTCGAAGGGCTACTAATTTGAGGGTCTAAAACAACCGGTTTAAAAGTTTTTTTAGTTTTACCTGTTTTTGATAATTCAGTAACAAATATTGGTTTAACCTTTACACCATTGTTGGCTACAGCATTATAAAAAGTAAGTATCTGCATTGGAGTTAATTTCAATTCATAACCGATTGACATCCAAGGCAATGAAAGTTTTGACCATGTTTTATCCTCAGGAGTTTTAATATAGGGTTTAGCTTCTCCTTTTATTTCCAGCCCAAGAGGCTTATTAAGCCCCATAGCATAAATAGCATCAATAAACTTTTTAGGTTCAGATTCATAAGCTTTAAGAACAATTTTAAATACACCAATATTTGAGCTCTTTTCCAAAACTTCGGAAGCAGTAATATCACCAAAACCACCTTTATGAGAGTCGTGTATTATTTTACCATAATACTTAAAGGAGCCATCCCCAGTGCTAATAATTTCATTCGGGGAAACCTTTTTATCTTCTAAAGCCGCCATCATGGAGGCAAGTTTAAACGTAGAACCAGGTTCTGTGGCTGTACCAATAGCATAATTAAAACCTTCGTAATAACTATTAGTGGCAGTATCGGCTTTTAAATTAGCTATTGCTTTGATTTTTCCGGTTTTTACTTCCATTAAAACAGCGCATCCCCAGTCAGCTTTATTTTTCATAAGCTCACGATAAAGAGAATTCTCAGCAACATCTTGCAGGTCAATATCAATGGTGGTAACGATATCCATACCATTAATTGGCTCCTTGATAGTCTTATCGAAAAGATAAAGAGGGCGCCACCCTCCTGCAGTTTTCTGTTTTATTCTAACACCATCTTCACCTTTGAGGTACTTATCATAAGCACCTTCAAGACCAACTACATAAGCATTACGACTTCGATTAAAAGTACCAATTGTACGCTTTGCCAGATTTTGATAAGGTCGTTTTCTATAATCAGTCTTCTCGGTAATTAAACCACCTTTATATTTACCTTTTCTAAAAATAGGCATTACAGAAATTGCTTTCATCTCTGAATAACTAACCCTTCTTCTAATTCTATAATATCTATTCTTATTATCGTAAGCCTTTATTATTCTCGATCTAAAAGAACTTATTGATTCTTGAGGGAATAAATTATGGTAAGCTATAGCCAACGAATCAACTTGTGATAAGAATGTGTTTTTATCAACCACTTTGGAATCCCAGTAGATATCATATATAGGAACAGATGTAGCTAAAAGTCTTTTATTTTCAGTATAGATATTGCCTCTAATAGCAGTAACATCAAAATATTTAGTGCTCTGAGCTTCAGATTTTGCTCTCCACTTATCTCCTTCAGCTACTTGTATTTGCACAATACGAAAGATAATTGCAACACCAACAAGAAAAACTATCAAGAAGAGTAAATATATTCTGAATCGTATGTCTTTTGAAATAGTTATTGCCATTATTTGTCCTCCCTTTTAAGTTTATAAATCTTAAATGGAGGCTCAGTAGCCTCTTTTATTCCGCGTGATCTTAAGCGTTTAGCTAATTCTGACCTCTTGGTGAAATACATTAAATCTGACTTAACACTAATATGTTCATCCCTTAAGTCTTTAAGCTCTCTGCCAATGCTATCAATCTTCTTTACTTTCGATTGAGCAACAAAATTATTCCCGATATAAATCAATGCTAAAACAAAAAGGAAAAGAAAATATGGAGCTTGCTTTATAGCCCAGTCTGAAGTGAGAATACTTCCATCAAGAATGGTTGATACCTTACGTAAAGAGCTGAAAGTAAATTTATGTTTTTTACTTGATCCACCATCTCCAATATTCTTATTAGCTTTTTCTGCCTTTTTTGGTCTTTCACCTTCCTGTAAAGGAAGATTCTTACGAATTTCTTTCTTTTTACCTATCCCAAACATACCTACAACTTTTTAGCAATTCGTAATTTTGCACTTCTCGACCTAGGATTTAACAAAAGCTCTTCTTCATCAGCTAATATTGGTTTTCTATTAACTAATTTAAACGGCGTTAAGTTATTTCCATAAAAATCTTTTTCTACTTTTCCTTCGAAATTACCTGTTTTAAAGAAATTCTTTACAAGTCTATCTTCCAAAGAATGGTATGACATTACCACTATAATACCACCCGGCTTTAGCACCTCCAAAGCCTGTTTAAGCATTATTTTCAAAGCTTCAAGCTCTTGATTTATTTCTATGCGAATAGCCTGAAAAACTTGAGCAAAATATTTATTTTCTTTGCCTCTTGGAATACAATCTAACAAAGCCTCTTTCAGGTCTTTAGTTGTTTCTAAAGGTTTAATATCTCTTGCTGCAATTATTGCTTTAGCAGTATTAAAAGCATTATGCAATTCTCCATAATAACGAAGAATATTTATTAAATCCTGTAATTCAATTGTATTTAAGAGTTCCGCAGCAGTAATACCTTTCGAAGTATCCATTCGCATATCAAGAGGACCATTAAAACGAGTTGAAAAACCACGCTCAGATTTGTCAAACTGATGGGAAGAAACGCCTAAATCTGCCAAAATACCATCAACAGGTATGGCTTTATATAACGCTAAATAATTTTTTAAATATTTGAAATTTTGCTGAATAAGAGTAAACCTATCATCAATAATTGTATTTACAAAAGCATCTGTATCTTGGTCGAAAGCAAAAAGTTTGGCATCCTCACCCATTTCAGCAAGAATGGCTCTGGAATGTCCACCTCCACCAAAAGTAACATCGACAAACACATTGCCATTTGTTAAATTTAGAGCATCAACACATTGTTTCAACATTACAGGAATATGGTATGCCATAAGTTATTCGATTGCAAAAATTAGCTTCATAAATTTACTACCCCACAGAAAAAATTAGTTTCTTTTGAAATAAACTATACTTCTGTATCATTCAAATCAATGCTACCCATAACATCTTCCGCTAATTGTGCAAAATCAACATCCGGATCATTAACTACTTTCTCGTAGGAATCTTTATCCCAGATTTCGATTCTATTAACTGAAGATGAGAGCACCACTTCTTTCTTAATCCCTGAAAATTTAATCAGGTCTTTCGAAATCTGAAGACGTCCGGAATTGTCCAACTCGAGAATTTTAACTCCCGCCATGAACATTCTAATGAAATCATTGTTCTTTTTTACGAATCTATTAAGCTTATTCACACCCGCTATTTCAGTGTTCCATTCTGACATTGGATACAATTCCAAGCATTTATGAAAAACTGACCTTTTGAGCACAAACCCCTCTCCTACAATTGATTGCAATTGCTTCTTTAGACCTGAAGGTAAAGATAATCTACCTTTAGTGTCTACCTTACACTCGTATGATCCAATGATGTTTACCACGTCTTCAAAATCTGGTTGCTAATTTACTGCAAATTTTCCCACTTATACCCACATTTTCCCACTATGTTGAAAACTTTTATACTATTGTTAATAGCAAAAGGTTACAAATACTATTATATCATTATATATCTGTACTTTACACAACTTTATAGTATATATATTATAGTGGGAAATAAAAACATGGGATTATTACAACACTAAAGTCCATTTTCTATTATTCAATGCTAGATTTATTTTACTAAATACAAATAATTGTTAATCTAAACTCGATAAAAGCTTTCCTCACAGTTCAAGATGATTAGTTCCTTTGTGTCTCAAATTTTAGAAATACTACTTGCCCTTGTCACCAAACATACAATCAAATCTCAGAAAATACAGGAGTTAATTATCGAAAATTACAGACAAAAATATAGTATATCAGGCAGCTACAGCCTCATGACTTTTTTTTAAACAACAAATCAGGAATGCTATTGATTTGTATATGATATAAATCTTATGTCGAACTCAAGTTATTATAAAAAAACATAAAATATTACAAAAAGCTTTTATACCTTTGTCAACCTTAAATACACAATATGAAAATTATATTTAAACATTTATCTATTTGTCTTCTCTTTATATTTTTAGCTACATCTTCTTTTGGCCAGTTGTATATTAACAACAAACAACTCAAAGACAGTAGCGAGAACACATTATCGCTTAGGTTTGAAAACACTTATTTTATAAAAGATAATGAATATTCTAGCCAATTATTAAACAACGAGACATATATAGGCCTATTTGCCAAACCTACATTGGAATATTATTTCACAAAGAATACAAAAGTAAACGTCGGTGTTTTTCTGCTAAGATATTCCGGCTTAAATAATTTCTCAAAGGTGACACCAATTTTTTCTGTACAACAAAGAATCACAAAACACCTTGATTTGGTAATGGGAAGTATATATGGAAATGATTATCATCAGCTCGATGAACCTATTTTTAAAATTGAAAACTATTTCACCAATAATGTAGAGTATGGGGCACAATTTCTATATCATTCCAAATATTTTGATTCAGATTTGTGGTTAAATTGGGAGAAATATATATTTATTGGCGACCCTTATCAGGAGCAATTTCACTTAGGATGGAGATCAAACATAAAATATAATATTAATTCGTTAAGCATCTCAATTCCAATTCAATTCTACACACTTCACAAAGGTGGAACAATAGACTCTTGTCCAGCTCCAGTTATATCCATATTGAATGGAGTTGGCGGTATTAATTTTAAATATAATTTCAACAAAAACACATCTTTAAGTATCCGTCCCACAGTATATTTATATAATGCAATTTCGCATCCTAAATCTGGTCCATATGCGTTAAAACTTACAAATGGGGAAGCATATTATTTAAATTTATTATTCAAAAGTAAATATATTGATGCTATTGTAGGCTATTGGTATGCACGAGATTTTGTTGCTCCAAGAGGTGAATACTTATTTCAAAGTTTATCGATAAAAGACCCAAGTTATTATCAGAAATACCGTAAAGTTGTTCCTTTTAAACTGATATTTAAATATCCGATAAATAAATACATAAAACTTCAGCTAAGAACAGATGATTATTATAATGTAATAGATAAAGTAATAGATCCCTCTTATAGCTTGTTTTTAATAATTAATCAAGATTTTTTTATTACTAAGATTAAGGAGAATCCAAGATAAGAATTAGTTTATTTTTTAGCACATACTTTTTCAACATCTTCAGAAACTTTCAACAGCATTTTTTTAATTGCTTTTTCATGAAAGTGAAAATTTTTTATTTCTTTTTCGATATAAAGTAATGCTATTTGTATTTTTTTATTTTCTAAAGAGTCTTGCAATAATGACTTTTGAGTTCTATAAGACTCTCTAATATATCTCTTTATTAGATTTCTATCAACGGCTCTCTTAAAATTTCTTTTACTGACAGAAATTATAATACTTATTGGAACTTGCTGATTATCAACATCTACAATATGCCAAAAAATACGATATGGATAGGAGAATATTTTTTCACCATTATCAAAAAGGTTGTTTATTTCCTTTTTACCGTGTAATCGTTCTGCTTTAGTAAAACTATTGTCCATTGATGCAAAGGTATAGAAAAATAAATGGTAAAAACAGGATATATTTATTCAAAGATATCACCCACAACTTATCACTATGTGTAGTAACAATTATATAGAAACATAAATAATATCACCTTAGTTCACATGTTTCTCGGCATGATAAGACGAACGAACTAAAGGACCACTTTCCACATAGCGAAAACCCATCTCAAGGCCAATAGTTTCATATTCTTTAAAGGTTTCCGGAGTAATAAACTCATGTATCGGCAAATGATTAGGAGTTGGCTGAAGATATTGCCCTATGGTAATAACTTCACAACCTACATTTCTAAGGTCTCTCATAGTTTCCAGAACTTCCTCTTTTGTTTCAGTAAGTCCAAGCATAATACCAGATTTAGAACGAGCAGAAGAATTAGAAATGATTTCAATCACTCTCAAACTTGTATCATATTTTGCTTTAGTGCGAGTAGTTGGAGTTAATCGACGAACTGTTTCCATATTATGAGACACAACTTCAGGACCAGCATCAATAACTTTATTTATTAAATCTTTATCGCCATTAAAATCAGGGATTAGACATTCTATAGTAACATGTGGAGTTCGATTTTTAATTTCTCTGATAGTGGTAGCCCAAACTTCAGCACCACCATCTTCAAGGTCATCTCTATCAACAGAAGTAAGCACACAGTGTTTAAGTTTCATTTTATCTACAGAATCGGCAATACGATTGGGCTCATCATAATCTACGGCAAGAGGTTTTCCTGTTTTTGTATTACAAAATCCACAAGCACGAGTGCATATATCACCTAAAATCATAAAAGTCGCCGTACCAGCATTCCAACATTCTCCCATATTAGGGCAATTTCCGCTGGTACAAATAGTATGCAATCTATTTTTTGCCACTATTGATTTTACATCTATATATGTTTTACCGGAAGGCAATGGACTTTTCATCCATTTTGGTTTCCTTTGTATTTTAATTTTTTCCATTATTAAAATTTAAATTTTAGCAGATTATACTAACTGCCAATTAAAATTACAACTCAGCTTCTCCAATACTATCTTTTTAACATCTTCCATATCAAGTTCTTTACCAAGCTCTTTACTTAAAGAAGTTACATCTTTATCAGTAAAACCACAAGGATTGATATAAGAAAAATAATCCAGATTAGTGTTAACATTAAAAGCAAAGCCATGCATTGTTATATATCTACTCGCTTTAACCCCAATAGCACAAATTTTTCTTGCTTTACCGGGAATATTCGCATCTAGCCAAACACCTGTTGCTCCTGCCAACCTTTCACCAATTAAACCAAATTCTGCAATAGTTTGAATTATGCTTTCCTCTAAAGTTTCAATATATGTTCTTATACCCAAACTAAAAACTTCTAAATCGATAATAGGATATACAACTATCTGACCTGGTCCATGGTATGTAATATCTCCACCACGATCTATTTTATAAAATTTTGCATTCTTAGCTTGCAATTGTATACTATCAATAAGAAGATTCTGCTCCACACCACTTTTCCCAAGAGTATAAACATGATTATGCTCACAGAATAGAAGGTTATATTCTCTATCATCAGGAGTGTTATCTTTCCTATCTTGAAAAGACAGCTTTTCTCTCATCATAATTTTAAAAATTTTTTCCTGATAATCCCAAGCTTTTTGGTAATCAATCAAACCTAAATCCTGAAATTTTACTTTAGCTTTCATTAGTATAATTTATTGCGCAAAGATATATTATTATTAATTGAAATAATCTTATAAATATTATCAATCTTATTTAACTTAAAATTGATTTTTTACATACTTGCTTTTCAACCAAACAAATCAATCAACTTAAATAGTAAAAAAATCATTAATGACAAAAAAACATATTGGATGAACAAATGTTCATTATTTTTGTACTCAATAATTATAAACAAATGGCAAGACCAGTAAGACACCGACGAATGCAACGTCCTCCAATTATTAAAGGGTTTAAACCATATGGAGGAAAAGGACACACCAAAGAAACGGTTAAACTATTGATGGAAGAGTATGAATCCATACGCTTGCTTGATTTTGAAATGCATACTCAAGTTGAAGGAGCAAAAATAATGAATGTCTCCAGACCAACTTTCACAAGAATTTACGAATCTGCTCGTAAAAAAATAGCAATGGCTATGGTACTTTCCATGCAATTGGAAATTGAAGGCGGTAATGTTTTACTTGAGGGAAACTGGTTTTTATGTAAATCTTGCAATGCAGTCTTTGAATTAAGTACTGAAGAAGATATTAAAGATATTAGTTGTCCACATTGCAGTTCTTTGGAATTTGAGAACATTAACGAAAATATCAGAACATATAAAAAACCAAGATTTAACTACCATCAGACAGAAATATCGAGCGAAGAAGGCTATTGTATTTGTACAAAATGCGGATTAAAAGTATCACATAAAAGAGGTACGCCATGTAGAAAAATGAATTGTCCAAAATGTGGAATAAACTTATGTAGAGAATAATTAAAACAACTAAAATATACAAATCAATATTAACATTAAAATAATAAATTATGACAAAGAAAATAGCAATTCCAATGGCAGGAGGCAAATTAAGTTTACACTTCGGCCACTGTGAACAATTTGCAGTAATAGAAATAGAAAATGGTGAGGTTGTAAAAGAATCATTAGTAAACCCACCGGAGCACATTACCGGCTCTTATCCTAACTTTCTTGCACAAAAAGGAGTTCATGAGGTATTAGTAGGAGGCATTGGACAAAAAGCAATTGAGATTTTCAATGCAAACAATATAAAAGTACATATGGGAGCTCAGGCAAAGTCAATGTCTGAATTAATTGATGATTACAATAACAACAGGCTAATAACTGGCATGAACAATTGCGATGGTGGCTGCGAATAAAATTTCTTAACAGATGAAAATAGCCATTGCAAGTGCTAAAGGAGGAACCGGAAAAACAACAATAGCAACAAACTTATTTGAAGCACTGCGTTTAGAAGGAAATTTTACTGTGGATTTTTTTGATACTAATGTAGGTGAGCCTGACGCTCACCTATTTTTAGATAATATTTACACCGAACAAACTAATAAGGAAGTTGTCAATATCAAAATTCCCCTTTTTGACAAAGAGAAATGTACATATTGTGGCAAATGCCTTCATTATTGTGAGTATGACGCCATAGTAATGAATAAAGAAGATAGAAATATCTACTTAATAGATAATAAATGTACTTCTTGTGGTGCTTGTATTTATGTATGTAATGATAATGCAATTACAGAAATTGACAAAGAAATAGGAATTATAAATATTAGAGAAAACAAATCATCTGATAATCAAGGATCAAGATTTATTGACGGTTATCTTAATATTGGGCACCCTTTTGTATCACCCATAGTGCAATCTATGAAGACTAAACTTATAACTGGGCAAATTAGTATAATCGATACAGCTCCTGGAACATCTCGTGCTGTGGTAGAGGCACTCTATGATGTAGATTATATTGTATTGGTAGCAGAATCTTCAGCATTTGGATTGCATGATTTACAATTGATGGTAAAAATGCTTAATGAATTACGAAAAGGATTTGGAGTAGTAATAAACCGATATCATGGAGAGCATAATATTGTCCAAGAATATTTAGAAAAAGCACAAATACCTTTGCTCATGGAGATTCCTTTTAAAATGGAGTATGCCAGAATTTATTCTGAATCGGAATTACTAGTTAATAACAATGATGATATGCGAAAGAAATTCTTAGAACTCTTCGAGAAAATCAAATCAGAATATATGCTTAAAGCAATGTATCGATGAAGCAAATAGCAATTATAAGTGGAAAAGGTGGTACCGGCAAAACCAGTATTACATCTGCATTCGCCTCATTGGCAAAGAATTCTATTTATGCCGATTGCGATGTTAACGCATCTGATTTGCATATTATCATGCGCCCTAAAGTAAAAGAAAGTTTCGTATTTTCATTTAATCAAAAAGTAAAAATAAACCAGCAAGAATGTATTAAATGTAGTATTTGTTTTAATGTATGCAGATTTAATGCTGTTGACAGAATTAGAAACAATTTTTATGTCAGAGAATTTTCTTGTACAGGTTGCGATTTATGTCGGAAGGCTTGCCCGGTAATGGCAATAGAAAAAATAGACAATAAAGCTGGAGAATATTTCATCTCCGATACCAGATTTGGACAATTAGTGCACTCACGATTAAATGTTGGAGAAGATTATAGTGATAGATTAATTGATGATGTTAAGAGCTATGCTTGTAATATTGCCGAGGAGAAAAAATTAGACAATTTAATAATTGATGGACCTCCGGGAATTGGTTGTACTACTATCTCAACTATTAATGGTATTGACTTAGCCGTTCTCATTACCAACTCATCAAAAAGCAGCCTCCACGACTTAAAAAGGAGTTTAGAGTTACTTAAAACGCATAATATAAAAGCATCAGTAATAATCAATAAGAGTAATTTTAATTGCAATATTACTAAAGAAATAGAAGAATATTGTTTAGAAAACGGAATTTCTTTTCTCGGTAAAATACCTTATGACAGAAACTTTACTTACGGCATGCTCGAACAAAAAAGTATTATTGAATATGCTCCTTTTTCGGCTACTTCTGATATTATCAGGAAAATCTGGGAGAAAATATTGAAATTATAATTTGATAATACATTTAAAAAAAGAATCTCTTATAAAGAGTTTAAATATTTAAAATGCACTATTCACAATATTAAATTAGATATATTTCATATATTTGCTTTTTTTAACGGCATATTATTTGATAAATATTAAATCCAAATTTATTAACAGAAAACATATACATAAAATACTAAATGGCATGGAAGTAAATAAAAATAATACTAATTCATTTAATTTTAAAATAAACATATTGTCTATTTTATTGTTTTTTGCAATAATGCCAATGGGGGTTTATGCTCAATATTCGAGTGTTGCTGTTGCAAAAGAATATTGCATCAAAGCATTAAAAAATAATGATGTCGAAAGTCTGGTAAAGGGTTTTAGCGACCCTGTTGAGATTACTTTGCCAGAATCAGAAAATTCCTATTCTAAGTCTCAAGCTGCTATGGTTTTACGTAAGTTTATGAATAATAATAAAGTAAAGTCTTTTAATGTAAAACAAAGCGGTAAATCCACAGGTGGTTCAGAGTTTATTATTGGAGATATGACCACCACATCAGGAAAACAATATCAAGTTTATTTTTTGATAACTATTATTAACGACGAAGCATTTCTACATTTAATTGAGTTTGAACTTATTTAATAAATTAATATTATCATGGACTTTCATTATTTTTTTTAGGCTTTTAAAAAAACATTATATACTATTTTTATAAATGAATATTGACCAAATAATTATTGAAGCTATTGACGAAGATGTTGGTTCTGGCGATTATTCTTCACTCTCTACCATACCTGCCAACTCTAAAAACAAAGCAAAGCTTGTAATTAAAGAAGCTGGTATATTATCAGGAATATCAATAGCAGAAAAAGTTTTTGCTGCCGTAGATAGCACTCTAAAATTTACTCGACTAATTGAAGATGGAGCAAAAATAGAGGTTGGTGATATTGCCTTTAGAGTTGAAGGCTCCGCAATTTCTATTCTTACTGCTGAGCGTTTGGCACTAAATTTCATGCAGCGAATGAGTGGAATTGCTACCTCCACTAATAAAATGGTAAAAATACTGGAAGGAACTAAAAGCAAGATTCTTGATACAAGAAAGACAACCCCACTTCTGCGTGAATTGGAAAAAATGGCTGTCAGACACGGTGGTGGTTTTAATCATCGCTTTGCGCTTTACGATATGATAATGATAAAAGATAATCATATTGATTTTGCCGGTGGAATACCCAAAGCAATAGATAGTTGCAACAAATATCTGTTAGAAAATAAATTAGATTTAAAAATAGAAATAGAAGTGAGAGACTTTGAAGAATTACAACAGGTGATAAATCACGGTGGTGTGGACAGAGTGATGCTTGATAATTATACTCCTGCAGAATTATCCAAAGCATTAGATTTAATTGACAATCGTTTTGAAACAGAAGCTTCTGGCGGAATTACAGAGAATACCATACGTTCATATGCTGAAACCGGGGTTGACTATATTAGCGTAGGTGCACTAACACATCAGATTAAGAGCCTTGACATGAGTTTAGTCTCAGATTAATATTTTATTTATGACAATTGCTGATAGAATTCTCAAAATTAGATTTATTAGGAAACTAATTGTTTTAGCTAAACAAATAAGTTTTCCTGGTTTTGAAGGAGTTCCTATTTACAATGTTATTCTCCAGTTTATTAAAGCTATTAATGAAGGCGTTCTCTCTCAAAGAGCAGCTTCTATTAGTTTTAGTTTTTTTATGGCATTATTTCCTGGTCTATTAGTACTCTTTACGTTGATACCTTTTGTGCCTATTGATAATTTCCAAGAAGAAATAATACAAATGATTCAAAGAGTCCTGCCAGATGCAACTAATGAATCAGTAATGCAAGTTATAAGAGACATAATTACTCGCCCACATGGTAGTGTATTATCATTAGGTTTTTTACTTGCTCTTATATTCTCAACAAATGGTTTCAAAAGTATAATTGTAGCTTTTAACACTTCAATTCACATTAAAGAAGACAGGAGTTTTTTTAATTTACAGTGGACTTCTTTGGTAATTGTTTTTGTATTTACAATTACCACCTTTATTACTATTTTATCCTCAATAATTAATCAGCAATTTCTTGATTTTCTTGTTGAATATGACTTTATGAAACAAGGTTCTATTTATTATATAATTAAATTTGCTAATTGGATAATAATGGTAGCTATGATATTATTTATGGTTTCATTTTTATTCTACTACGGCCCCAAAACTAAATCAAAATTTAAACTTATATCAACAGGTTCTTCAATAAGTACGATAGTTATTATCATTGTGATGCAGCTATTTAATGTATATATCCAAAACTTTAGCAAGTACAATGTTCTTTATGGCTCCATCGGGACTTTATTAATAATACTACTTTGGATATATATCAATGCTTTTATTCTCCTTTTAGGCTTTGAAATTAATGCTTCAATTGCAAGTGCTAAAGATGATGTAGAACATCATTTACCAAAAAACACACAAGAATCTCCATAGCTAAGAAACCTAAAATTATTATCTAAAGCATAATTATATGTTTTTCTCCACTCCTCACCATAAAATGCAGAAACCAGCAATAGTAGCGTACTTTTAGGTTGATGAAAATTTGTGATTAGAACATCAATAATCTTAAATTTATATGATGGAGCAATTATTATCTGCGTATCACCATGAATTTCTTCTAGTTCTTTTTCGTTCATATAATTTAAGATAGCTGTTAAAGACTCCAAGGCCGATATTTGTTCAGAATCATAATTCTCGTATGGCTCCCATTGGTTTATATGAAAATCAACATCCTTATTTTTAATAATTCTAACACCAAACCAAAATAAGCTCTCTAAAGTCCTAGTGGTAGTTGTTCCTACAGCAATAATTTTTTTATCCTGATAATAAATTAATTGCTCTATGATTTTTTTATGAATTACTACCTGTTCAGTATGCATTTCATGATCTTCAATCTTTTCTGAGCTTACAGGCTTAAATGTACCTGCACCAACATGCAAGCTAACAAAAGCCTCTTCAATCTTCTTATTACGAAGCTTAGTCATCACACTATCAGTGAAATGAAGTCCGGCTGTTGGAGCTGCAACAGAGCCTTGATGCTTGGCATAAATAGTCTGGTATCGCTCCACATCTTCCTTAGTAGTATTTCGCTTCATATAAGGAGGCAATGGGATACTACCATTGGCCATCAACATATCCGAAAAAGATAAATTTGAAGGTTCCCAACTAAAGCGAATCCTAAATGAGTTTCCTATGGATTCAATCTTCTCTGCATAAAGAATCACATCTTCATTTTGATATCTTAAACTTAAAGAAAGTTTACCTTCTTTCCACTTTTTAGCGTTACCTACCAAACATTTCCACTCACATTGCCCTTGCACTTGAAACGCATTCTGTATTTCTTGCGTAGGAGCTAGTGGTTCTAAAATAAATATTTCAATATTAGCCCCAGTTGGCTTTTTAAAATGCATCCTTGCTCTAATGACCTTCGTATTATTAAAAACAATAAGACTCTCTGATGGAAGAAAATCAGTAATATTTTCAAAAATTGATTCTACCACATTTCCTTCCTTAGAAACAAGAAGTTTACTTCTATCTCTTTGGTTAACCGGAAACTGAGCTATCTTATCCTCCGACAAAGGATAGTTATAATCTTCTATGGAGATATGTTTTGGATGCATCGTTAATCTAAAATATTATGGATTTCAGCATATTAAATTACAATAAACAAAAAAAGCTGCAAATTGCAGCTCTTTTTTGCTCCTCCTCTAGGACTTGAACCTAGGACACCCTGATTAACAGTCAGGTGCTCTAACCAGCTGAGCTAAGGAGGAATTTTGCTTCCGTAAAAGCGAATGCAAATATACATCAACTTTCTAATTGTACAAGAATTTTTTTATTTTTTTTTACTTTTTAGTATTCTCGTTCTTCACTAAACATAAAACACTGATATTATATTTAATACACAATTTAAATCTGAAAATAAAGTCTGATTTTATAATATCATAATAAAGAAATTGCATTTGCCGGGTATATCTACGCACTGCATTTATAACAAAAAACAATGCAAATAATACAAATTCTATTAATACCTTTATCGATCCCCTCATTATTCATCAATTATTATTGATTAATCAAATTTGGGTTATCCTCACCATTTTATTTACAGGCTTTTCATTGCTACACTCTAAAGTTAGATGTTTTTACCTGTTTATAAGGTCTTGTAATAATAGGTAATATCGGTTTGAAAAACACTTAATTAATCCCAAGTTTATCTAAACGCTTATATAAATTATTCATAATAAAAAAAACTATTGGCGCAATAATCCATGTAAGAATTGTCCCGCTAAAATAGTACTGATTCAGGACAATACCAGCTAATGAAGAAATTATCCACAAAAAACTCAGAACCAAACTTATACGTTTGTCTATAGTAATAAAAAATAATGCCGATACAATAAAAAAGCCTACTAAGATATTAATTGTAGAAATTGTTGTTCCATAAATTATTATCTGAAATAACTCATAAATACCTCCAATAATTCCCGAGTAAGTGATAGCATATTCATTTATATTAGTGGGGAATATTTGCATTATTAAAATGAAAACCAATAATGAACTATAGCTGATAAAGCCATACTTCTTCCCAATTTCACTCTTCTTAGCGTAAGAAATAAAAACCAATGCAGGCACAGCTGCATAAGCAATCAGCTGTATTAAATAACCGATTTGTACAAGAGTTTTATTTGCCATAAAATTGCTAAAAACAATGAGCGTACTATTTCCTAAA
>JAMOQI010000014.1 GCA_027064095.1 Bacteroidales bacterium
AAAGCCGACTGTATTGTTTGATCGGAACTTCTTGAATTAAACAAAGTTCGTTTTTCGTAATAATACTCTTTCTTTTTTTCTTGATTTTCAGAGATGCTATGATACTCTATTTCCCATTTTTTGAGGATTTGAATTAAATCTACAACATTGTGTTTTATTGTCAAGTATGAGTTTGTAAGATCTTGATTTATATCGTTTATAATTGCTCTTTCCAAATTTGGATATTGGTCTAACATCCAAAATAGAACCGCACCACTTCCAACAAAAGGCTCAATATAAGTAAACCTGTTTGTTTCAATATTTTTGGGAAGTTGTTCTTTGATTTGTTCAATCAATTGGGTTTTTCCACCTGCCCATTTTAAAAAAGGTTTTGCTCTCATATTTATATCTCTAATATTTTTAATGCCTTTTGCATTCCTTTTTTTGCAAATGGCTCATTTTCTACTACATCTAAAACTTTATCACAAACCCACAAAGTCAATAATTTTTCTTGCGAAACATTATAATATTCTGCAAGTTTTACAACTTGAACTCTATTGAGTTTTCTTTCGCCTCTTTCCATTTTACTGATCATTGCAGTATCAATTTCAAGATAGGATGCAACTTGTCTGAGCAATATATTTTTGCTTTCTCTTATTTTTCTAAGTTCTTGTCCTAATTTCTTCAATGTCTTTTATTCGACTTGTCAATAATTGTCAAAATTACAAATTATTTTTGTGAGATAGAAAGATTTTACTCTTTCATTTTTTAAGATAGAATATTATATATTGATGAAAAATAAATACATAAAATATGTATTTATTTTCTTCATTTTATAGGAGCATATTTACCTCACGGTTTGGTTCTCATTACTTGTAACCAACTATTGATTATCCACATTCTTCACTTTTATAGATGGTGAAACATCTTGATATTTTGATGGACATTTTAATAAAACACTAGAGGCCATAAAAATACCATCTTGCATTTTTCCAGTAACGACAACTTGGGTGCTTTTTTCAAAATCTTGTGGCTTTGATTTGCTGACAATTACTTGAGAAAGATTACTGTCTTGGTCGTACATATAAAAGCTAAACTCATCGGAATTTACTTTAGCATTATATACTATCTCCTTGGTGGTATCAAGGGTTCCTACAATATCATAACTTATATTTGGATGTTTGGCAGCAGATTCAAAACTAGCATATGTACGACTATTACCCATTAGGTTAATAATCATTACTCCCATAATTATTGCAATTGCTATAATTAATATAATATTAGTTTTCTTCATTATTATTCTTCTTCAATTTTCTTTTCTATTTTCTTGATTTTGTTATCTAATAATCTCATATACAACGCTATACCAATTAAAATTATTGATAAAACAGCAACAACAATGTAAATTTTATTTTGATCGTCCATGATTAATCTAATTCTTTTTCAGATAAATAATTTTCTATTTTTCTATACCTAATTCTCAATTCTAACACCCACATACTTAGTAATATCCACCCAATAATAGCAGGATAAAAGACATAACGCATTTGGGCATCCATATCACCAAAAGCGGGATTTCCATCACCGCTACCCGGATGAAGAGTATCAGTAGATAAACGTGGTAATACTCCAACAAAAACTATCAAAATTACAAAGGCAAAGATATTATACACAGCAGAAATACGAGCTCGTTTTTCTTCATCTTGAATTGCTGAGCGTAGAATAAGATATGCAAAATACACTAAAAGGCTTACTGCTGCACCGTTAAGATGAGGGTCGTTAGCCCAAGGTTCTCCCCAAGTAAAAGTAGCCCAAACCATACCGGTTATTATCCCAAGTAATCCAAAAAAAACTCCAACCAAAACTCCTTCTTTAGCTTTGGTATCATATTGTATTTCACCCTTTGATATAAATTTTATACTATTGATAAAAGACACAGTCATTATTGCAAGCATAGCAAACCACATGCCTACATGATAGAATACATTACGCAATGTATCTCCAATATTTGTATTGGGAATATCAATCGTAAACCCTGCTATTATTGCATATAACAACAGAAGAATAGATAGGATTTTCCACCAATAATTTCTCATTATCAATCATTTAAGTATTAATACTAATCTCTCCAAAGATATGGAAATAAAATATAGGATAACATAATAACTATTATATTAAGTCCAAATACAAAGCCTAAGAGTTGCAATGCCTCTAGGTCAATCGTAGAAGTTTTTAAAGCAATATTAGAAATCTTCATCAAGCTTAAAAGAAATGGCAGCATTAATGGAAAACTAAGAATTGCCATTAAAGCAAAGTTATTATCAGATCTTGAAGATATTGCTGCTACCATTGTTAATGTAGATGCAAAACCTAAGGCTCCTAATATTAACCCCACAATAAATAATGCAGTCCCAATTATCAAATTTCCCAAGAAAAGTTGAAAAATAACGAATGTGACAACAGCAATTAACACCATCAATATGCTATTGTAAATAATTTTAGCAATAATAACTGACTGTGGCGCTGCAAGAGTATAGTAATACAGATGTCGTGAAGGGTGCTCTTGGACAAAGCTTTTTGATGCTGCATTAACAGCTGCAAAAAGTAATATTATCCAAAACATTACATTCCATGATCGTGGTTCTATATCTCCTTGAAATGAAAGATAAGCAACAAAAACAGTTGAGAAAACATAAAGCACTATTGAATTAATGGAATATTTTTGTTTCAATTCCAATTGCAAATCTTTGTTCAATAACGCTCTAATTTCTTTGACCTGCATACTCTATTCTTCGTTAGAATCAACTAGCCCATCCCATCCTTGTGCTTTTATTGGGGCAGAAACATTATTTTTGGTAATTAAATTAATTCCAGCCTCAGGCTCAGTCATATAACCAATAATAATTATTTCGTTAACACCTTTAACTTTTTCATAATCGTCTTGAGATATTGTAAAAAGCAGCTCATAATCTTCTCCCCCATTCAAAGTCAGATTAGTAGGGTCCATTTTAAATTCTCGCGCCATATCCCAAGCTTGCTGGTCGATAGGAATCTTGTCTTCATATACAGAGCAACCCACATCTGATTGCTTGCAGATATGTTTAATCTCTGATCCAAGACCATCACTAATGTCCATCATGGAAGTAGGCTTCACCCCAATTTCTTTGAAAATATTTACCATATCAACTCTAGCTTCGGGTTTAAGTAATCTTTCCAAAATATAATCTAAACCTTCGAGTTGGGGTTGCATATTAGGATTTGCTATAAATTCGCTCTTCTCTCTCTCCATCACCAAAAGTCCGGCATAAGCAGCTCCAAGATCTCCACTGACACAAAGCAAATCTCCAGCCTTAGCTCCTTTTCTATAAACAATATCCTTTTCTTCAGCCAAACCTAAAACTGTAATAGATATCATCAGCCCACTTTTTGAAGTGGTAGTATCACCACCTATCAAATCTACATTATATTGCTTACATGCTAGCTTTATACCTTTATAAATCTCTTCTATTGCCTCCACGCTAAAACGATTACTCAAAGCCAAGCTTACAGTTATCTGAGTAGGAATGGCATTCATGGCTGCTATATCGGATAAGTTAACAATAACAGATTTATAACCAAGATGTTTAAGAGGACTATAAGTAAGATCAAAATGAACACCTTCCACAAGTAGGTCTGTACTGATAAGTACTTTCTTGCCCTGAGGATTTATCACTGCAGCATCATCGCCTATACCATATTCTGTGGAATCATTAAATAAATTTATATCTTTAGTAAGATAATCAATTAGTCCAAATTCTCCTAAACTTGATACTTCAGTTCGTTTTGTTCTGTCTTCAAACATGCTAAATATCTAATTTTTTGCTTAATGCTTTATTTAAACTAGCTTTATTTATCATTATAGACATTGTTTTGTATGCCACAAAAGCTTTTGAAGCATAAAAATATCCATCATACTTTTGATCAGTACCCCAAGAGTTTTTAATTTTATAGTATAAATTTCCATTTTGGTCTTTCGCTGTTCCAACTATCAACATACCATGGTCATCAGTAGTTTGATAATTATCAAAAGCTTTTTGTCTTAACTCTTGAGTAATAGTTTTCTCGGTATGAGGGCCATCAAAGGAATAAAGTTGGCTGCGTTTTTCCTTAGCTGATAATTTTTCCCATTTAGCTTGCTCCAAATCATTCATATTTTTAATTTCATCTTCAGGCACAACAGCTACACCATTTTTCCAGGAGAAACCTTTTTCACTAACATCAGCAGCCCAGGCTATTGTATATCCGGCTTCCAAATTTTCATCAATAGTTTTCATAAAATCATCTAAGGGAACATTATAAACCTGACCATATCGCCAGTTATCTTGAACCTCTAAGGCAAAAGATTTGTAGAAAGGATGATGAGTATAAGATGTTAACATAATATAATCATCAGGATTGATATCCATATAGTCAGAAAGGAATGTTTTTGGAGTATATTCTTTACCTTTGTATGTAAATGTCTCAGGAATCTCTCCTAAATAAACATCTAATACAGCCTCAATAGCTTTTGGCCATACTGGAGTTAGTTTTCGATTTTTATCTTTAATAATTGTATTTACCATTGCTTTTAACAAAGCATCCATTTCACCGTGTACATGTTTAGGCTCATCATATTGCAAGCCGGTGTACACCTCTTCTGGAACCATACCATAATCGCGCATAACATCAGTAACATCGTTGAAGGCTCCACCTCCACCGAAGTTTAGTTCACCATGCATACGAACATATTTTAAAGACTTATCGTAATAAGAATGATGAACAACAAACATTTCTGATAAGTCGGTATTCGGTTTTCCCTTTCGAATCATCTCTGCTTCAATTAAAGCAAGTCCGCTAAAGCTCCAACATGTTCCTGAGCGATATTGATTCCTAATATCTGTATGGGGAATATCAATCACATCAGTAAAATGATATCCTTGTATAGTATCTTTTGTTGTATTGTTCTGTGCCCAAAGGACAGTATTTAAAGCAAGAATTATGCTTAGTATAAAAAATTTCTTCATAATTTTAAAGATTATAGGTATGAGGAATACTTAGATTATTATATTAATATGTTTTTGTTACATTCTCGTTTACTACAAGAATAAAATCCGCTTCTTTTAGACTTTCTTTATCAATATTATTAACATTTTCCTGTTCAGTTGTAGCAATTGTTACTATCTTAAGATCAGGATTTGCTTGTTTTAAATACCAGACTATACTTTCGTAATTTGCTGAATGATAACCACCATTGAAATGAAAGAAACACTCTCCACTTCTCCAATTCTTAAGAATAAAATAAGCCATAGTAGCATCTTTCATAGCCTGTGCTTTAGCAATATTCTTCATGCTTGCAGGAACATGTCCTCCCATCATTGAAAGCATATTTTTATAGCAAGCTAATTCTGCATCATATTTTATTGGCATTGGAGCGATATACTTCTTAGCTTCATTAGAGATACTATCCAAGCTTTCAAAACCACCATTATTTACTATTGCGGCATAACGGCGTGGAATATTTGTAGCAATAAATGGAATTTTATTTTCTTGAGCATAAGCCAAAATAGGATGATAATCTGTTTTGTCATTTGGCCAAAGTCTGGCTTGTTCTTTAAAATACTTATACTTTACTTTTCCACTAATATATTCATCAACAAGTAATTGTTGATCAGACTCATACATTTCGGCACCAAGTATTAATTTATCGCCTCTTTCTGCATAAAGAGCTTTCACTAATTCGTACTCCATCCAATGCGAGATAGCATTATTATGTAGTTCACCAAACATTATTATGTCGGCATCTTTTATTTTTTTAACTAATTGATTGAATTTTACAACTTTTCCTTGATTGTTGTAATATTGATAAGCTCTTTTATCAGAACTCATTGACATCAACACTAATGCAGACATCAAAAATAAGATAGAATTTTTAAACATATTAATTACTTTTTTAAATGATCAGCATGAAAATCAAAAGGTAATAAATCACTAGCTTTATTTACCTTCACAACATTACCATTTTCGGCATCCATAATTACATTCATATGTTGATGGTGTAAATGCTCATATTCAATCATCACCTGACGACAAGCACCACATGGAGCAATTGGTCCCTCGGTATCGTGATGAGGTGATTCTATTGCTATTGCAATGGATACCATTGATTCATTGGGAAACTTAGCTGCTGCTGCAAACATAGCAACCCTTTCAGCACAAAGTCCGGAAGGATAAGCTGCATTTTCTTGATTACTACCCGTAACAATCTCTCCGTTAGATAGTTTTACTGCAGCACCAACAGCAAAATTTGAATAAGGTGAATATGATGTTTTTACTGCCTGACGAGCCTTGGCTAGTAATTCTGCATCACTTGACTCCATTTCTGAAGAGTCTTTATAGCAGTTGTATTGAAGTGAAAACTCTTTTTGCTCCATAATTGATAAATTGGGCTCAAAATTACAATTTTTTATCGATATAATTTATTAAATAATATTAATGTTTATGACGGGGTGATACCATAAGTATTTTTTTATCTTTGTGCTTTAAATCATTTTATGCATCTCTTCTATATAGATAACACCCAATTTATTGATAACAAATCTTCTAAGATCCGTCTTAGTGAGAATGAGGCTCGTCATGCCATAAAAGTGCTTCGACTCCAAATTGGAGATAAGGTTAGTGCTACTGATGGACTTGGAAATTGGTTTAACTGTAGCATTTTTCTTATTACAAAACGAGAGTGTGTTCTACAAATTGACGAATATATTGTGAATTATGGTAAAAGAAATTTTTATATCCATATTGCCATATCTCCAACAAAAAACATTAAACGTTTTGAGTGGTTCTTAGAAAAGGCAACTGAAATTGGCATTGACGAAATTACTCCTATAATCACCTCACATTCTGAGCGTAGAGAATTAAAGATTGAACGAAGCACAAAAGTGATTACTGCAGCAATGAAACAATCACTAAAAGCATATCATCCTATACTAAATGAGGCGCAAAAACTTGATGACTTTCTTAATTCTAATATTAAAGGAAAGAAGTATGTTGCTCACCTTATTGATGAAAATCAATTGGAACTGAAGAATGCTTATTCTGCTATGAACGATGTTTGTATTTTAATAGGACCAGAAGGTGATTTTTCACCTCAAGAAGTAGAAAAATGTATTGAAAAGGGATTTATTCCTGTAAAAATGGGAAATCAACGGCTTAGAACAGAAACTGCAGCAATTGTGGCTTGTAACACAATTCATTTTGTAAACATTTAATAATATGAATGCCAATTTGATTAAAAATATAATCTTAGGAATTGCACTTTTTTTGCTTTTGTTAGTTTCTTCTGCTACAAAACCAAGTGTACAAATCGCTCTTTTGAAATACAGAGGAGGTGGTGATTGGTACGCCAACCCTACTTCTCTTCCTAATTTGGTAAGATTTTGCAACAAGGAATTAGGGACAAATATAAGTGAGGATATTCCAACGGTAGAAGTAGGTAGTAATGAGATTTATAATTATCCTTTTGTTCATATTACTGGTCATGGAAATATTGAATTCTCACCCTCTGAAGCTGAGAATCTTAGAAATTATTTAGTAGCAGGAGGTTTTTTGCATATCTCTGATAATTACGGATTAGACAAGTTTATCAGACCACAAATGAAAAAAGTATTCCCAAACTTAAATTTTGTTGAATTAGCATTCTCACATCCTATTTACCATCAGAAGTATGATTTCAATAACGGCTTACCAAAAATTCATGAACATGATGGTAAACCGGCACAAGGATTTGGAATAATATATAAAGGACGGCTCGTTTGTTTTTATGATTACCAATGCGACTTAGGTGATGGATGGGAAGACTATGAAGTACATAATGATTCACCTGTAAAACATCAAGATGCATTAAAAATGGGAGCAAATATTATATCTTATGTGTTTACATTAAATAATAAAACAAAGTAATAATCTTATATTAATTTTTCTTTTCAATATCAAGATAAACAGGTAAGTGATCGCTATAGCCTCCATGATATTTCATCCCTATAAAAGTTCTATTTGTAACTATTATTCCTTTATCATTTTGTTCAAGAAGAAAACCGGCAGAGAAAATATGTGCTCTATAGTTTTTAATATAGAGGGTAGAATTAGAATCTAGTAAAGAAGTACTTACTACCATTTGGTCCAGCACAGACCATTCATTTCCTGTTGGACCGGCATAAAAATGTGTTCCTCTAATTCCATTACTTAATGGATACATTAAATTAACAAGATCACCTTTTTTATAATTCTCAGGAGATTTTGCTTTCAACCCCTGAGTTACACTTTCATCTATAGGAGTATCATTAAAGTCCCCCATAATAATTATATGTGCATTGGAATTCTCTTTAAGAATAGCATCAGAGTATGATCTGATTTTCATTGCTACATATTTTCTTTTTGGAATCGTAATAAAGGCCCCGCCATATTTTGATGGCCAGTGAGTAACAAATATATGAAGCGTATCGGTATTTAGTGCTATTCCTTTTACATATAAAATATCTCTTGTTCTACCGGCAGTATCAAAAGGAAAAAAAACATTGTAGGCAGTATCAGACAATACTGTAAATTTCTTTTTTTGATACAATAATGCCACATCTATTCCTCTCCTGTCTGGTGATTCGTGATGAACGATCCCGTATTTATATTTTTTTAAATTTGTGTTATAAGCAAGATTTATTAGCACATGTTTATTTTCCACTTCACATAGTCCAACAATGGCAGGTATTTCCCAACCTCCTAAAGCACTAATAACCTTAGCAATATGTTTTTGTTTTGTCCAATATTTACTCTTTGACCAATGATTATTTCCTTCAGGAGTAAAACTCTCATCAAATTTCAAGCTATCATCTGCCGGGTCAAAGAGATTCTCACAGTTATAGAACATTATTCTCATTGATTTCAAACCTCTGGGGCTATCATCAAAATCGCTAGGGAAAGCAGTAGGGGAAAGACCCTGTCCCCAAGACATATTAATGGCCATTCCTACAACTACTGCTAATAATATATATGATTTCAAAGTCCTACTAATAGAATGTTTAATGTATTATCTATGTATATATTACAAAAGTACTGTTTTTTGTATAAAGGTTGCATTAGCTCAATGTAATTTATAAACTTAAAAATATTATATTTGGAAATATTATTTAATTTTATCTCTAAGATTAAAATAAAAAAGGCTATTTACGATGTAAATAGCCTTATAATAATATTTTATTTAAAACTATCCTGCTAGGATAAATCTAATTGGCATATTAAACTGAGCTCTAACCGGACGTCCCCTTTGTTTACCAGGCTTCCATCTAGGCATTCCCTTTATAACTCTAACAGCTTCCTCATCACATCCTCCGCCAATACCACGAAGAACTTTAACGTTAGAGATACTGCCATCTTTTTCAACAACAAAAGTTACATAAACAGTTCCTTGAATACCACTTTCCTTTGCCATTTCAGGATATTTGATATTCTCCCTTAAATAATTTAAACGTGCTTCGTCACCTCCAGGGTAACCAGGTTGATCCTCAACAAAAACAAAAATCTCTTCCTCCTGAGCTTCACCTTCATCTTCTTCAGTAAATGTTTGCTCTTCGATTTCTTCTTCGTCATCAGTTTCAGCATCAATCTCTAAATTATCGTCAACATCAATATTATCTTCTACTATTTCAAGAACAGTAGTTTGTTGAGGAGGAGGAGGAGGGGGAGGGGTCTCTTGACGTTCAGTTTGTAAAACAACATCCTCTTCATCATCAAGCATCATATTTTGCTGAATTTCTATTTTCTCTACGTCATAAGTTTTATATTCAAAAGAAAACCAAACAAGAGCAAGTGTGATTACAAGTCCAACCAATGTAAAAGTTGTCCTTCCTTTTTCTAAATTTGCCCTTTCAGATTTTTTAACTTCCATAATATCAATATTTTAATACATTATATACGTTGTTCAACTTTAAGAACGCTAAAATAATAATAATATTCTATAAAACTATACTTAATTTAAAAATTAGAAAAAAAAAGCCAAATATGTTTTTTTCTAATCTCTTTAAAAACAATTAAACCTAAAAATACACCTAATATATCAGCTATAGCATCATAAATATTTCCGTTCCTACCCCTAATAAAATAATATTGAATAACTTCCGTTAAAAACGCCAGAAGAATACCAAATAATAAAATTATATAAATGGTTTTTGAATTAAGAGATTTTGAAAGTTGATATTTTAATAACCATATAAATGAAAAGGGAGCAAATAACAATATATGTATAACTTTGTCTATTTGAAACAAGTCTACCCAATCACTCTGGATTGGAATTTTATCACCGGGAATAAATACAATAATAAGAATCATAAGACTCCATATTACTGCAAGGTAATTAGTTATCCTTTTTATCATAAAAAACATAGGGTATTTAGCATATATAAGCTAAGTACCCTATTATTAATGCTATCCTATCAATTCTTTGTATTCTTCAGGAGTAAGTAATTGGTCAACTTCTGACATATCACTAACACTAATTTTGATAATCCAACCATCACCATAAGGATCTTGATTAACAGTCTCAGGTGAGTCTTCAAGAACAGCATTGAATTCTAATACTGTACCTGATACAGGCATAAATAATTCAGAAACAGTTTTAACAGCTTCAATGCTTCCAAAATCTACTTCCATATCAAGAGATTCTTCAAGAGTCTCTACCTCAATAAAAACAATATCACCCAATTCGTGGGCTGCAAACTCAGTTATTCCAACATAAGCTTCGTCACCTTCTATACGAATCCATTCATGATCTTTGGTGTACTTTAAATTTTCTGGTATATTCATAATATTATAGATATTTGTTTATTTGCCAAAAATAAAAGTTTTATTAATTCAAAATAAAAAAAAGAGTTCTTTTTTTATCTTTATTTATTGATAAAATCCATTTTAGAACCTTTTAGCCCACATTATTCATACTAATTGTATGAATAACAGGATGCAATACAGAAAAACCTTCTTTTGTAAACACGTAAACACGATAATAATAATAGTGAATAATACAAGCTAAAATATATTTAGTGCCGGCAATAAAAATCAACAAACTCAAAAAAATCAATTTTAAAATATTCCATTTATAAAAAATTACCAATTTTCTTGCAAGCACTACTGAGGTATAATATTAAAATCATTAAATTTGCATCTTTTAGATTCTATATGTTTATAAATAAACTGATATACTAGATTATGAAGTCAATAAAAGATATTAATTTTTCAAATAAGAAAGTGATTGTAAGGGTAGACTTTAATGTTCCTTTAGATAGTAATTTTGAAATCACTGATGACACAAGGATACGAGGTGCAATGCCTACAATAGAAAAACTATTGAATGATGGCGCTGCTGTTATCTTAATGTCTCATTTAGGAAGGCCAAAGGGTGAATTTAAGCCTGAATTTTCATTAGCACCTGTAGCGAAAGAATTAACAAAGAAACTTGGTCGAAATATTGTGTTTATCTCTGAAATTCTCACTGATAAAGTATTGTCTGCAGCTAAAAATCTAAAATCAGGAGAAGTAATGTTGTTAGAAAATTTGAGATTCTCCGCAGGTGAAACAAAAGGTGATGAAAAGTTAGCTAGGACATTGGCTTCAATGGCAGATATTTATATTAATGATGCTTTTGGAACAGCTCACAGACGTCATGCATCCACAGCAGTTATTGCTGATTTCTTCCCCACAGAGAAGTATTTTGGCTTATTAATGGAGCATGAAATTATCAACCTGGAACGTGCTTTAAAAACTAAAGAAACTCCCTACACGGCTGTAATTGGAGGTGCTAAAGTTTCATCAAAAATTGACATTATTCAAAACTTGATTCCAAAGGTCGATAATATGATTATTGGAGGAGGGATGAGTTTTACTTTTATAAAAGCATTGGGAGGTAATATTGGAAGTTCTCTTTATGAAGAGGATAAATTAGATTTAGCAAAAGAAATTCTAGATGAAATGATTCAGGCAGGAATTAATATTTATCTTCCTTTTGATGTAGTTATTGCTGATAAATTTGATAATGATGCCAACAAAAAGACTGTTGACGCAAATAAAATTCCTGATGGCTGGATGGGATTAGATATTGGGCCTAAGAGTACTCAGAAATTTGTTCAAGCGGTAATAAATAGTCGAATGATTTTGTGGAATGGCCCAATGGGTGTATTTGAGATGGATAATTTTGCCAAAGGGACAAAAGCCGTAGCTATTGCTGTTTCAGCAGCTAGTGCAGGAGGAGCTTTTACTGCTATAGGAGGTGGTGATTCTGTTGCTGCTATCAATAAATACGATCTTGCCGATATGCTCACTTATGTAAGTACTGGCGGTGGTGCCATGTTAGAATATTTAGAAGGTAAAACACTTCCCGGTATTGCGGCTATTTTGGGTAAATAGTGTAACTTGCGGCTATTGTTTTCAGAATTATTTGACAAACAATAATATGCTATAACTTTTTATAAAAATTTACGTTAAAGCATCTTTGAATGACAAAAATATTATTTCTGAATAACTTAAATATACTTTATTAATAATTAATAAAACTAAATATTATGAGTAATGAATCAAAAAATACTGTTCTGGCACTAATAGGAGGAGCTGTTGCCGGAGCTGCTATTGGTGTTGCTGTTGGTATGCTATTAGCACCAGAAAAAGGAGAGCAAACTCGTGAAAAAGTAAGACAAAAAATGCAAGATTTTGAAGAAGACATTATGGATAAAGTTGATGATATCCTTGACAAAGTTGTTTCTAAAGCTGAAAATCTGGTAGACAAAAGCGAAGAAATTGCCGCCGATATTAATGTAGACGAGACCGAGACCACTAAATAATTGTATATGAGTGATTATAATGAGGCAAATCCGTTTGATGATTTGCCAAAACAAATAAAAGCTTATTTAAACAGCAAAGTGGATTTGATAAGTTTGCTTACTATTAAGAAAATAGGCCAACTTATTCCACCAATGGTAATGGGTTTCTTAATTGCCTTTACACTTTTATTTTTCACATTCTTTATTTCATATTCCTTTATTCAATGGTATACTGATTATGTGGGTAAATCATCTACTGCCTCATTAATAGTTAGCGGGTTCTATTTACTTTTAAGTTTATTTATCTACATATTCAGAAAATCTCTGATTTATAACCCTATACAGAAAAATATCATTTCAGAATTCAAATTTAAAAATATTAATAAGGAAAGTGAAATTGGTGAAATAGAGAACTTTTCTGATTTGAATAAAGAAATAGATCGTATAAGTAAACAAAGTGATGATAATGAAGAATGTTTAAATGATAATATTGATGAAATTAAAGAGTATTATTCTTTTGATGCAATTAAGACTAGATTTATTGATGAGATTTTTCAGAATCCTAAACCAGCAATATCAATTATTCTACAATCAATATTGACAATTTCTTCTTTTAGAAAGAAAATAAAAAAAAGAAAGCTTAAATAGTATCATTAATATTTATCTATTCCTCAATGTAATTCTTTCCCATTGGCGAAGTTAATCTGTTGGGGTCAAAGCTAGAAGGGAATAAGTTTTTAGGAAGTATTTTCATTAGAATAGGGACAGTGAGAAAAGCCATTGGCAGTGCCAAAATTACAAATACAGGAACTGTCTTTAAAACGTCTATTAGCTGGGAACGTACCATTTCCTTTTCTTCAATACTTAGTGGCCTTTTTTGCGATAACTTTAATAACTCTACTAACTCCTTATTTTCTTCAATTTCAAGTTTTATCTGGTTCCCATACTTTTTGCTAATTGCAAGCATTCGCCGAGTAATTCTTTTACTCAAAATTAGATAGTTTTGCTTTGATTGCAGATAATGAACTTGTTGCCAGTGTAGCAACACAAATGATTCCACAGCGTAAGTAGATTCTTCAAAGTCGAGATCTTTAATATCAAGTTTTTTAGATAAATTATCAATGAAGTCTTTTTCAGCTAATTTCACATGGTTATCAGCCCATATACTTAGTATTGCCAACTCAAGATAATACTTCTTTATTATCCATGGAGAATTGCTAAGGAATTCAAAAATTTTCTCTATTTCAGGGTGTGTTATTGTGTCACGAGCTTTATCTTTTTCTTTTTTATCAAGTATAGTTGAATCAATAAAAAAACCAAGAAAGTTAGCATTATTACTGTTTTTTTCTTCATCAAGATTAATAATTACCGAAAGTAATTGAATAATATTTTGCTGTAATTCAATAATTCTACTTTTAGTATCAAATTTTTTATTTGCCTTCTTAGCCTTGTTGAACTCAACAAAAACTATTACATCAAGAAACAGAAGAATATTATGAAAGAAACCTCTCCAAAATTCAGCATTCCATTCCGGCTTAACGGTAATTCTCTTCCGAAGAATACGTTCTAATTGTTGTTCATCATTCTTTGCCTTAGGCTCAAATATACCCTTCTTTAAATACTCCGGAAATGTTGATTCATAAAAGTCAACTATCTCTTTCACGGCATTATGAAGACTATCTATATTATCTACTTCAATGTCATTTTCAAATAAATAGGCAGAAATTAAACTTTCTAAAAAAATAACTTCTAGTCTTTCTTTTACCGGCCACTGACTAAAGTCAATTTTGATCTCCTTAGGTAATTCAATAGGATGACCATAAATAATTCCCGTTGGTTGAAGGTAGCTATATATCTTTTTTGATGTCGTCCAAACTTCTCCCTCCTGTTTTGGTAAAGAAAAATCGAGTCTTAATTGTAAATAGAGTATTAGCCAATTACTTTCAGTTGGATCCATGAAAATATTAGTTCTTACGTTTAGGTATTTTTTTTAAACGCAATTTTAAAACACCAAAAACAGCTTCCTTAAAAATTGAACCACTCATTTTACTTGTTCCCAATGTTCTATCAGTAAATATAATTGGCACTTCTACAACATTATAGCCCATTTTTATGGCAGTATATTTCATTTCAATCTGAAAAGCATAGCCGGTAAATCTAATATTGTCGAGTCCTATATTTCTAAGCACGTCAGCTCTATAGCACATAAACCCTGCTGTGGTATCTCTGGTCTTCAAACCTGTAACTATTCTAACATAAGCAGAAGCGTAATAAGACATTAGCACTCTGCCTATTGGCCAATTAACAACGTTTACTCCGGTGATATATCTTGAACCAATTGCAGCATCCACTCCCTCAGTAGATGTAGCTTCATAGAGCCTAATTAGGTCTTCTGGATTATGAGAAAAATCTGCATCCATTTCAAAGATAAAATCATAACCATTGTTTAAAGCCCATTTAAAACCATGTATGTATGCCGTACCTAATCCTAGTTTTCCAGTGCGTTCTTCAATAAAAAGACGATCAGGAAATTCCGTAATTAGTTTCTTTACAATAGCAGCTGTTCCGTCAGGAGAATTGTCTTCTACGATTAAAATATCAAATTCTTTATCAAGAGAAAATACTTTTCTAATTATAGCTTCAATATTTTCCTTTTCATTAAAGGTTGGTATTATTACTAAACTGTTATTCACGCTTATTGGTTTAAATTTTTACAAATATACTAATTATTGATTCACTTATACCAAGTGAGTTCTAAAAAAGTATTATTTCCCTTTAGGATATTTTTCATCATAAAATTCTCTATATCCATCTAAGTCTTTTGATTTATATAACCTTGCATAATTACCTTCTGAAATAATAAAGAAGTTGCCTCCATTTTTCTTAAGCATTACATAAAGCAAGCTGTTACGTTTGGCAGTATTTAAATATTCCATTGCCTTTTCCTTATTTTTAAAATTACTAACACCAATCAAAAGGATATTTGCATTTATAGGAATAGCTGATACTGTGAGATGTTCTGTACCAAAGTATTTTTTATTATGATCTGATAATCTATTTTTGAGCTCACTTATCTTCACATTTCTTTTATCAGCTAAAACCAAAAACATATGTATTTCGTCAGGATTATAAACAAAAATAGATTTTTTACTTTCCTTAATTTCTTCTTTGTTTGCCGTCTGTTTCCCTTTTTTGTTACTTTTATTTTGAGAAGAATTTAATAATGCAATCATTTCTTCAGCTTTAGGTTTTACCTCACTATCGGGATAATCATTTACAACCACTTGAAGTGCAGCTATAAATGCAGCCGTATCTCTTTTTGCACCAACACATAAAGCATTTAACATTTCAAACTTTGACAATTCCTTTTTGTTATTAGGAAATTGAGTTTTAGCATCTGCACAATTTCTTTGCACTTGCTCATACTGTTTATTGATATATAATTGGTATGTCGATTTGTATTTCATTAGCACCCTATTTGCTTGTTCTTGAAGCTTTTTGAAATAATCAGGGTCTAACAATATCTTTGCATAGTCACTATTGGGATATTCTTTTATCAGCTTTTTGCGATAGAAATTTGCATCACCCTTATTGCCTTCTACCATATAGATTCTATACATATTATAATATACTTGATCGGTGTATTTACTTTTTAAAAATCTTCTTTGCAGCTCATCAAACATTTCAATAGCCTTAGAGTTATTAAGAAGTTTTTCTTTGTAAATTATTGCAGCATTAAAAATTGCTTTTTCAACTCTAGCATTAGAAGAGTCCATCATCTGCTTTGTTAAAGGAATATTCTGTAAGTAATATTCTCTTTTCTTTCTATCGTTAATTTTATTACTCTTATTAGCTATTTTGCCATCAACTTGATTTGAATCACTGTCATTAGTGTCTTTATCGGCATTGTCAAAACTGACTATTTCTTTATCACTTAGTCTCCAATTATCAGTAAGTTTGCGTTGTCCCCATTTTGCCATAAACTCAGTATGCCCATTACTTACAGAGCTAGAATTGTAGAAATACCATTTAGGAGCACTTTTATCAGTAACAGATTTTAGTTGTGTTTCTTCCTGTTTGTTCTGAAGTGCAAATTGTAATTGTTCTTGGCGTTCTCTTTCTTCAGCAGCTTTCTTTCTTTCGGCCTCAATTTCTGCTTGTATATAGCTATCAATTAATTTATTTCTTTTAGAGGCAGACATATTTGCCAATCTCTGAAGGCTGTCTTCTGTTTGAATAATTATTAGATTATTTACTAATTCGGTAAGTATAATCTTTCTTTCATTTAATTTTGAGTAATCAGGGTAATCTTTAGGCAAAAACATTATAGTACTATCATAATACGCCTGTGCATTTTTATACTTTTCATCTTGAAAGTATATTTTTGCAAGTTTCAAAGCACTGAATGCTTTTTGCTTATTATTATTTACGCTAGTTTTTACAGACATCTCCAGATAATTAATAGCAGTAGGTTTATCTTTATCTTTTAATGCAATTTCGGCTAAAACAAAATATATTTGGTCTTGATATTCTTTATTTTTAACATCTTTAAGCATTTTATTTAGCTTCTTTACCAATACTTTAGAATCGCCACCTTCATAACTTTTAGCCATATTCATTCTAGCATTAAAATCCATTTCATAAGAAGGATTTTTCTTTAATACTTTTAGATAATAAGCAATTGCAGCATCACTATTTCCTCTTAGTTGCTGAATTTGTCCTGAAATAAAAAGAAGTCGTGCTTTCTCCGTTTTTTTATTTGCTCTATTAATCGCTTTTATCAAATATGGAATTGCCGCATCATAATTTTTTTGTCTAATATAAGCATCGGCGTATACTTTTGGGAGCATTCTATAAGACTCTTTACTAACTTGGCCACTACTTATTTTACTTCTTATAGCATCAAGCTGCGAAATAGCATTCTCATAATTTCCTGTAGTACTTTCTATTAAGGCAATCCACAATAACGCATCTTGTTTTACTTTTTCTTTGGGATATTTTGTAACAATATATCTTAGTATCTGCTTTGACGTGCCATATTCTTGTTTATAGAATCGCGCTTGTGCCATAAGTAAATAGCTGTAATACACCCATTTTACCTGCTCCTTTTTTCTAAAATACATACTGTGTTTGTGGATTACAAGCGAGGCTTTCATTATTGCTCTATCTAAATTTGCTGCTGAAGCCATAGCTGCATCTTTTGTTCCCAATTGGAATACATCCAACACTTGAGTATAGTCATCTTTATGTGCTTCTGCTATACTTTCTTTTGCCTCCTTAAGCGCCTCCACTCCATTGAAATACGCATTATAATGAGCGGTGAGATTATGATATACTCGCCTATTCCACTTGTTCTTTTTTGTAGAACAAGAGCTCGCTATGAGACTTATCATTAAGCCTATAAAAAGTATTCTATATATCTTTCGCAAATTCAATGGTTTATATATATCTGAATCTTCAGTTTATACCTAACTTAAAAAATACAAAAATATTTTATTTTTCAATGCTTTTTATATAAATAATTCAATGCTCTAATATTATTACTTTTGTAACGTTAAATAATTCCAGAGTTCTGTAAAATTATTATTTTTAAGCAAGTTAATTAATAAAAATAATTATTTTTTTGATTCTAAACTCTATAGAATAATTTATATAATATGAAGACATTGAAATATCTTAGTTTAAGTGTTATTGTATTTTTATTAATTGCAAGCACATGGTCGTGTGGAGAAAAGCAAAAACATGATAGTATTCCGGAGGTTCCGGTAAATCTATATCTTGATATTAATTCCACAATGTATATTGAATTAAACACTATTGGAGGATGGGTTTATTTGACCGGAGGTTATAAAGGTATATTAATTTATCGTATTTCAGTAGATGAGTTTGTAGCATACGATAGAGCCTGCCCCTATGATCCATTTGATGCTGCCTCTAGAATAGTAATGGACCCCTCTGGTTTAACATGTTCTGACAGCAATTGTACTAGCCAATTTGGCATTTTAGATGGTAGTGTTATAAAGGGCCCGGCAACAATACCTTTAAAACGCTATAATACCTATTATGATGGTAACATTTTAAGTGTTAGCAATTAGAATATAATCTGAATTTGTCATTGGTATTCTTCTTTAATCAGGATTATTCACAAATAATCCTGTCGATTAAGTAAAAGGTTTGTATTCTTACAATTATATAAATTTTCCTATATTTATTGCTTTTGTATATAATGAATATGCATTAAGTGAAATAAATAGAGTACATAAAAAAAGAGGCTACTATAAAAATAGCAGCCTCTTTATTATATCTATTGTGATGTATTAATACACAATCATTTTCTTAGTTACACTGTAATTATCAGCAGTAAAAGTATAGTAATAAATACCTGCTGGTAAATTAGATGCGTCTAATTGTACTTTGTGCTTACCTGCAGTTTTAAGTCCTTCAGATACATTCATAATCTGAGCACCGGCTACATTATAAACACTAACGTTTACATTAGAAGCTTTTGTTAAATTATAAGTAATAGCAGTAGTTCCATTAAATGGATTTGGAAAGTTTTGAGAAACAGAAATAATATTTTCTTCTGCAGCATTTACTCCAACATTAACAGACAACATAAAATCTACTAAGTGATTTTCGAATCCATATCCTTGAGTATAAGCCCATTCAGGAATATAAAAACCATACCATCCACTATTAGGATTAAATCTAGAATCATCTTCAGTAATAGAAGAAGAGTTGTAATCACCTGGTGCATAAGTTGGGAAAGTATTATCACCTTGCTCTTCATAAGAAGCCATAGTGAAATAGTTCATATTATTCAATGTATCAGTTTGAGTATAAGTATAACCTGGGACAAATTGATAGGCAATAGCTACGTTTTCACCGGCATTAACAGCAATAGGAGAAGGAGCTCCAACAAGGATATAATTCCATCCACCGGAAATTGATACAGTATCAGCTTCAGTTAAAGGCACTTTTACAATAGTTTTAGAAGGTGCATCCAACATACCATTAGTATGTGTCAAAGCTGCAAAACGTACCGTGTCAGAAAAATAATTAGCAGCCATTCCTGTAAAATAGTAAACTGGTAAATCAGTACTACTACCAGGTACAAATTCTACTATTAAAGTATCAACTACAGTAGAAGCTGTATTTCTTTTATAGCTACAAAGAATTCCAATTGAATCTAAAGTGTAGTTGTCAGCATTAGTAATATTGTATTCTGTAGAAGACTGAAACCAAGCTGATTTTGGGTCTAATACCACACCTGCATTATGCATCCATGGTCCACCATAAGAAGTACCATATTTAGCAGTAATCATAGTATCAGGGAAAAGATAAGTCATAGATAAAGAACTAATACCTCCCAAAGCTTGGTCCATTGTGGTAGCATAGTTATACCAACGTGCTGTACCTTTAGTGTCAGCATGCAAATTTTTGATACTTGCTTTTAAAGCTTGTTGTTTTTGAATACTTACAGGAATCTTTTTTTGTCCGCTTGCATCCATTTTGGTAACTGATTGAGCTGTTGCCCAAGTAAAAGTAACCATTAAAATAAGTGTAATGTAAATTTTGTTCATAGTTTAATATTTAATTGATTTAACGTTAAATTTAATATAAAAATGATATTGCAAATATATATAAAACTTGTACAAAGACAAAGGAGTTATTTTATAGTTGCATAATAATATTTTAATATTGTGAAAAAGTGTTATTTAGTCTTTGCCAGAAACCGTTAAACACTACATTACTATTGTTTTTGAAACAATTATTTACCTAATATATTCCAAACTTTGGTTTCAAAATCTTTAAAAGCCTCGTCTTTTATGTTAAAACATTTTTTATAAAAGTGCATCTACATATAATGTTCAATTGGTTCACACGAACAAGTTAGGTTTCTATCACCATAACCATCATCAATTTTAGAAGTAGCAGGCCAGTATTTGTCTATTTTCACATGAAAACTTGGAAAAGCAGCAGTCTCTCTACTGTAAGGTCTATCCCATATTTCTGCCATAACAACACTCATTGTGTGTGGAGCTTTAACAACAACATTATTCCCTTTTTCAGCTTTGCCCACTTCTATTTGCCTTATTTCTTCACGTATTGATTCCATAGCTTCAATAAACCTATCGATTTCGTAGAGTGGCTCACTCTCTGTTGGTTCAACCATTAGTGTACCATGCACGGGAAAGGCAACTGTTGGAGCATGAAAACCATAATCCATTAATCGTTTTGCAATATCTATTACAGGAACACCTGCTGTTTTATCAAATTCGTTACAATCTAATATTAGCTCGTGGGCTACTCGATTGTTTTTACCGGTATAGAGGATTTTATAATTTTTCTCTAACTTAGATTTCATATAATTGGCATTGAGAATAGCCATTTTTGTTGCTTCTTTCAATCCGTCACCACCCATCATCTTAATATATCCGTATGAAATTGGTAAAACTAAAGCACTGCCAAAAGGAGCAGATGAAACAGCAGAAATACCTTGCTCGCCCCCTGTTTTAACTATTGTATGAGTTGGCAAGAAAGGACTCAAATGTTTTGCTGTACCTATTGGACCAACACCAGGTCCACCACCACCATGAGGAATAGCAAAGGTTTTGTGCAAATTAAGATGACAAACATCAGCACCAATATAACCCGGATTTGTTAATCCAACTTGAGCATTCATATTTGCACCATCCATATATACTTGTCCTCCGTGAGAATGAATAAGGTTTACAATTTCGCGAATTGCTTCCTCAAAGACTCCATGAGTAGATGGATATGTTATCATTAAAGCCCCTAAGTTTTTGCTATGCTCTTCAACTTTAGCTTTTAAATCATCGAGGTCAACCTCTCCTAAGTCTGTAGATTTAACCACAACTACCTTCATACCAGCCATCACGGCTGAGGCAGGGTTTGTACCATGGGCAGAACTTGGTATTAAGCAAATATTACGGTTTCCCTCACCACGACTTTTATGGTATGCCATTATCACACTTAAACCTGTGTATTCTCCGGCTGCTCCGGAATTAGGTTGTAATGAGATTTGATCAAAACCTGTTATTATAGCTAAATCACGTTTAAGCTCATTTATCATTTCCATAAAACCTTCAGCTTGTTCCATTGGAACAAATGGATGAATATTACCAAATTCCGGCCATGAAATAGGTATCATCTCTGTTGCAGCATTTAGCTTCATAGTACAAGACCCTAAAGGTATCATTGCTCTATTTAATGATAAATCTTTAATTTCAAGCCTCTTAATATATCTCATCATTTCTGTCTCTGAATGATAAGTATTGAAAACGGCTTGTGTAAGGTATTCAGATGTACGTCTAAATTTATCAGAGAAAGTCTTTACTCCTGTAGGATAAGATTGGCTATTAGAATATTTTTTAGAATTTGCTTTTGCAAAAATGCTTAAAAGAATATTCAAATCCTCAATAGTTTTGGTTTCTCCAATACTAATACCAATTTTATTATCAACGATATATCTAAGGTTTATCTCATTCTTTAAAGCTTCGACTCTAATATCTTCAATCTGAACATTTGAAGGTAATTCTATCAATAAAGTATCAAAGAAGTTTTTATTTAACTGTCGATAGCCTAATTTCTCCAATTCAGCAGCTATAAAGGCAGCCATATCGTTAATGTCTTTAGCAATTTCCTTAATGCCATTACTACCATGATACACAGCATACATACCAGCCATTATTGCTAATAAGGCTTGTGCTGTACATATATTTGATGTTGCTTTTTCTCTTTTAATATGCTGTTCTCTGGTTTGAAGAGCCATTCTTAAAGCTCTATTTCCTTGAGCGTCTACTGAGATTCCTATTATTCTTCCAGGAATACTCCTTTTGTATTTTTCTGAACTAGCAAAAAATGCTGCATGTGGACCCCCAAAGCCCATTGGGACACCAAATCTTTGACTGTTACCAAAAACAACATCCGCACCCCATTCTGCCGGAGGAGTAAGTAAGGCCAAACTCATTAGGTCGCTTGCTACACAAACTACAGAACTATTCTCATGGGCTTTTTCTACAATAGATTTATAATTTTCAATATTGCCATATTGGTTTGGATATTGAACCATATAACCAAATACTTTATCATTATATTCAAACTCATTAAAATCTGCAATCTGTAAGTCTATTCCCAATGGTATTGCTCTGGTTTTCAGTACGTCGATAGTTTGTGGAAAAACATTTTTATCAACATAAAAAACATTAACATTTGCCTTAATTTGCTTTCTGGAACGAGCATGAAAAGCCAAAAGCATCGCTTCTGCACCCGCTGTGGCTTCATCTAAAAGTGATGAGTTTGCAAGTTCAAACCCAGTTAGTTCAGTTATAACTGTTTGGAAATTAAGTAAAGCCTCAAGACGTCCTTGTGAAATTTCAGCTTGATATGGAGTATAAGAAGTGTACCAGCCCGGATTCTCTAAAATATTCTTTTGAATGACAGCTGGCAAAATAGTATCATAATATCCTAAGCCTATGTATGAGTTAAACACCTTATTTTTACTAGCAATGTTTTTGATCTTTTGAGAAAATGCATATTCTGAAATTCCTTTATCAAGTTTTATATCTTCCTTAAGCCGAATTGATTCCGGAATTGTTTCATTTATTAAACTCTCTATGGAATCAGTGCCAATTGCTGCAAGCATTTCTTGAATTTGCTCAACTCTTATACCATTATGGCGTTGTGTAAAATTATTCTTTATCATGATGACTAATTTGCTAATATTTACTTTAAATGATTATAAAACTATTAGTTATAAAATAAACTCAAATAGCTTTTGTGTTTGCCAAAGATAGATATTTTGTTATAGAATAAAATTATTATTAAAATAAAAAAGCAAATATTAAGATGATATTTTGTCATAATTTTATTCAATAATGTTATATCTAATAAATTATTTTTATAATTAATTTCATTAATGTATTATTAGTATATAATTAATCTACTGATATAGTTTCACTTAACAGCCTAAGCAATTTGTTTTACCACAAAAAAATAAAGAGAATATAAGCAATCATATTAATCTACAAAACAAAATTGTATCGAAGCACAGTAAAAGAAACTTTACTGATAAGAATATTTATAAAAAAATCCTAGTTAAACCAAGTTTTGACAAAACGTAAAACTTGCATGGTATAAATTAGGATAATTATCACCCCAAACTAAACAAAGATTAGATAAACAAAAACACTATCTTTGTCAATCAAATATAATTTATATGAAGATATTAGTTACCGGAGGATTAGGATATATTGGATCTCACACCGTTGTTGAGCTTCAAGCAGCTGGATTTGAAGTTGTTATAGTTGATAATTTATCAAATACTCATATTGAAGTTCTTGATAAGATAGAAAAAATTAGTGGTATAAGGCCTTCCTTTTTTGAATTCGATTTAGCAGATAGAACAGCATGCTCTAATTTTTTTAAGAAAGAAAATAATATCGATGGCATAATTCATTTTGCAGCTTATAAAGCTGTTGGTGAATCCGTTGAAAAACCTCTGATGTATTATCACAATAATATAGGATCGCTAATCAATATTATGGAGAATATGGAGCAATATGCAATTCAAAACATAGTTTTCTCCAGTTCTTGTACAGTATATGGACAACCGGACAAGCTCCCTGTTGATGAAAAAGCCCCTCGCAAACCAGCATTGTCTCCATATGGAAACACAAAGCAAATTGCAGAAGATATTATTCGTGATACTGTTTATTCATCAGCAATAAAAAGTATTGCTTTAAGATATTTCAATCCTGTGGGTGCACATCATACATCTCTTATAGGTGAACTGCCATTAGGTATTCCTAATAATCTTTTACCTTTTATAACTCAAACCGCAGCAGGAATAAGGAAACAATTGAATGTGTTTGGGGATGATTATAATACTCCTGATGGCACTCCTATTCGTGATTACATTCATGTAGTAGATTTGGCAAAGGCACATGTAGTAGCTGTAAAAAGAATGATTGATAACAAAACAAAGTTAAATTTCGAAACCTTTAATATTGGAACAGGAAACGGTTATTCTGTACTTGAAGTTATTAAGTCTTTTGAAAAGGTAAGTAAAATAAAGCTAAATTATAAAATTGTAGGTCGTCGAGAGGGAGATGTCGAACAAGTTTGGGCTGATACCAGTTTTGCCAATAATGAACTCGGTTGGAAAGCAGAGAGATCTTTGGATGAAATGACACTTAGTGCCTGGAATTTTCAAAAACAACTAGACAAAAACTAATTATGAATAATGTAACAAAAACTATTATTATTACCGGCGGAGCTGGATTTATTGGCTCTCATCTGGTACGTCTTTTCGTAAATAAATATCCAAATTATAGGATTATTAATCTTGATAAACTTACCTATGCAGGTAACTTAGCAAATTTAAAAGATATTGAGAATGCAAATAATTATGAATTTGTAAAAGCTGATATCGTTGATGCAGATAGTCTGTTTGCTATTTTCGATAAATATCAACCTGATGGGGTTATTCATCTTGCGGCTGAATCTCATGTTGACAGGAGTATAGCTAATCCCAATGAATTTATATTCACAAATATTGTAGGTACTGCTAATTTATTAAATGCAGCACGAAAAACGTGGGGTGAAAATATGGAAGGGAAAAGGTTCTACCATGTTAGTACTGACGAAGTGTATGGTTCTCTCGGCGAAACAGGTTTTTTCAAAGAAACAACAGCTTACGACCCTCGCAGCCCATATTCAGCTTCAAAAGCAAGTAGCGACCATTTAGTAAGAGCTTATGGACACACCTTTGGACTTCCTTCTGTTATTTCTAACTGTTCGAATAACTATGGTTCATACCAATTTCCGGAGAAATTAATTCCTCTTTTTATTAATAATATAAAGAATAACAAGGCTTTACCAGTTTATGGTAAAGGAGAAAATATTCGCGATTGGTTATGGGTAGAAGATCATGCCCGTGCAATTGATAAGATTTATCACGAAGGAAAAAATGGTGACACTTATAATATTGGTGGTCATAATGAATGGACAAATATTGACCTTATTAGGCTAATGTGTAAAATAATGGATAGTAAATTAGGACGAAATAAAGGTGAAAGCGAAAAGCTTATAACTTATGTTAAAGACCGCGCCGGACATGATTTACGCTATGCTATTGATTCCACAAAATTGCAAAATGAACTAGGTTGGACACCTTCACTACAATTTGAAGAAGGATTGGAAAAAACCATAGAATGGTATCTGGAAAATGAAGAGTGGATGAAAAATGTTACTTCTGGTGACTATCAGAGTTATTATGAAGAACAATATATAAATAGATGATAGAAAATATAAGCACAAAATATTGCGAGGATTACGGCAACTATCAAAAGTGGGAAACCCGTGAGATACATATAGGTAATTTAAAACTTGGAGGTAATAATCCTGTAAGATTGCAAAGTATGTCGAGCAGGAACCCAATGGATACAGAAGCAAATGTTGAGCAAGCCATTAGAATTATTGAAGCAGGAGGAGAATTAGTAAGATTTACTGCGCCAACAGTAAAAGATGCTGAAAATATTGGTAACATAAGCAACTCACTGAAAGAAAGAGGACATTATGCACCTTTGGTTGCCGACATTCATTTTAATCCTAAAGCCGCAATGGTAGCAGCGGATGTTGTAGATAAAGTAAGAATAAACCCTGGTAATTTTGCTGAAGTAAGCAAAACAAAAATCAACTATACCAAAGAAGAATACCAAAAAGCTCTTGATAAAATAGAAGTAAAATTTGTTAAACTTATCGACAAATGCAAAAACCTTAATCGTGCTATTAGAATTGGGTCGAATCATGGTTCACTATCGCAAAGGATAATGGATAAATATGGAGACACCCCTGAGGGCATGGTGGAAGCTGCAATGGAATTCTTAAGGATTGCTGTTAAACATGATTTTTATAATATTGTATTATCTATGAAATCAAGCAATATCAGGATAATGGTTCAAGCATATCGTTTATTGGCAGCACGTATGCGTGAAGAAAACATGAACTTTCCACTTCATCTAGGAGTTACAGAAGCCGGTGAAGGAGAAGATGGCAGAATAAAATCTGCTGCCGGAATAGGTGCCTTACTCGAAGATGGGCTTGGCGATACTATTCGTGTGTCACTAACAGAAGAACCCGAATTTGAAATTCCTATTGCTAAAGCAATTGCTGATAGATATAAAAACAGACCTGCTGAACACAAGTTCAAAATAAATGAACTACCTTATAGTCCTTATGAATTTAAAAAGCGAAACAGTAAATCTACCAACTTTATTGGTGGTAAAAACGAAATACCAGTTATTGGTTTAGACTGGATTTATAGCGAGAAATACAAAAACTCTAGCAAAAAGCAAATTATCCCATTTGAAAAATGGGATAAGGAGCAAAATCTTAGTTTCCCTATAATGAGTTTAGATAATTATATAAACAATAGGGAGAATATAGATATGGCTTTTGTCGAAGTTAATGCTACTAATTTTGACAATCTAAGCATTAATAAATTATCCGGAAAAGAAAACATTGTCTTCGTTCTAAATGAAGAATCAAAATTTTGCATGCATGCTTTCCGCTATACTTATGTAAAACTTCTGGAGAAAAACCTTGATTTTCCTGTAATTTTAAAAAGAAAATACATAGGATTATCAGAAGTAGAACTTCAGCTTTATGCTGCAATAGACTTTGGTTCCATATTAGTTGATGGATTTGGAGATGGAATATGGATAGAAACAGATACTGAAATTACTCAAGAGAAGATTAATGAACTTTCTTTAGGAATATTACAAGCGAGCAGAGCTCGTATTTCTAAAACAGAATTTATTTCGTGTCCTAGCTGTGGTCGAACTCTTTTTAATATTCAAGAAGCCACAAGTAATATTCGAGTCAGAACATCTCACCTTAAAGGTTTAAAAATAGCTGTTATGGGTTGTATTGTTAATGGTCCTGGAGAAATGGCTGATGCTGACTATGGATATGTTGGAGCAGGACTTAATAAAATAAATCTTTATAAAGGCAAGGAAGTAATTGAGAAAGGAATAGATGAAGATGCTGCTGTTGAAGCTCTTATTAATTTAATAAAAACTCATGGTGATTGGGTAGAACCTTAAAATGGTTTTATTTATTCAATATTTTTAGCCCGCATTATTCATACAAAAGCAAAAAGAATTGTATAAATAAACAATCAATAGCAGGGAGCAATGCGAAAAAACCCTCTCGAAACAAATTCAACAGGCTGATTTAGAAAAACTCAAATAATGGTATTTGAAAAATATCCATATTTATTAACCTAAGTTAGATATAAGCTCTACTTAATCGTCAGGATTATTAATAAATAATCCGGATTAATTTAAGTATATATTGATGAGATACAAAAAAGCCCCGATAAAAAATCGAGGCTTAAAAAATATTTTAGAGTATATCTATTTGTTAATCACTATTTTTCACGATATCCATTTCTTCTATTAGATTGGTTGCTCCAGCATATTTATCGATAATAAATAGAACATAACGCACATCAACAACAATGGTACGTTGTAATTCCGGTTCAAAAGCAATATCACCACTCATTGCTTCCCAATTACCATCAAAAGCTAATCCTATCAATTGCCCACTTCCATTAATAACAGGGCTACCACTATTACCGCCAGTTATGTCATTATTAGTAAGGAAACAAACTCTCATAGTATTACCTTCACCATATTGTCCATAGTCTTTAGCTAAATAAAGTTCTTTAAGTTTTTTAGCAACAACAAATTCCGGATTATTAGGATCTTCTTTTTCCATAACACCTTTCAATGTTGTATAATATTTAAAATGCACGGCATCTTCAGGATAATAATCTTTTACAGTACCATAACTTAAACGCATTGTGAAATTAGCATCAGGATAGAATTTTTTATCTGACTCCATTTTACGTAATGCATCAATAAATAGTCTATTTCCTCTTTCTAGTTTTTCATTAGCACTTCCCGCTTCTAATTTTAGCTTATTATATTTATTAAAGAAAGATGTCATAGCAATAAATGCGGGGTCATTTTCCAATGTCTTAGCTGAAGGATTATTTAGAAAATCTGATAGTTTTTCTTTTGAAGCAAATATTGTCTTTTCGAAAACCTTATCAGCCATTTTTGTAAAATCACCTTTATACTTTTTATTGGCTTTTATCAAATAATCAGGTTGTTGGCTAATTTCTACATCATTAGCATACATTTCCATCATCTTAGCCCATACTTTTTTATCAGTAGATCTATTAAAATCTTTATAGAAAAGGACCATAGATTTTCTAAGTGACTCAACCATTTTACTAATCTTATCTTGATCCGAATTTTCTGCTTTTAATTCTTTCAGTAAATTTCTATATCCTAAAGCCTGTTTAATAACTTCAGGACCTAGATAAATAGCTTCGATAAAATAGTAACGACTAACTGTGTAATTATCGACAATTTTATAAGCACTTTCTATATCCGATAATGCTTCCCCATACATTTCTTTACGTTTATTATCGGCATTTATCCACTGTGTAAGTTTTTCTTCAGTATTTCTTTTTTGATCAGCAACTTTAAGCTTTTTAAGACCTTTGCTCATACCGATAAAGTTCTTCCAATAATTTGCAACATGGGCATACTTAGTAGCATACTGAATACGTACTTTTGGGTCAGCCTTCATATCTTCGCCATAAATATCCAATTTTGCTCTACGAATTTTAATTCTTGTTGGATAAACCAATTTCAAATTATGTTCGATACCATAAGAAGTCATATATCTATCGGTACTTCCGGGATATCCCATTATCATAGCAAAATCGCCATTATCAACGCCGGCAATAGAAACAGGAAGATAATGTTTTGGAGTCATTGGAATATTATCTTCAGAATAATCGGCAGGGCTTCCGTCAGGTGCGGTATAAACTCTAAAAATAGAAAAATCACCGGTATGACGTGGCCACATCCAGTTATCAGTATCACCACCATATTTCCCTATAGATGAAGGAGGTGCACCTACCAAACGAACATCGCGATATGTTTGCATAACAAACATATAGTACTCATTTCCATTGAAGAATGGCTTAACAACAACATCATATTTCCCATCTTGGGATGCTTGCTCAGATAAATCTCTTGAGACTTCAGCTATATGCTTAGCTCTTTCTGCTTCTGTAATATCTGAATTTAATCCATCCAATACTTTAGCAGTAACATCTTCTACCCTAATCAAAAACTTTACAAAAAATCCAGGATTTGGAAGTTCTTCCTTTTTGTTATAAGCCCAAAAACCATCTGTTAGGTAATCGTGTTCTATAGTTGAATGCTCTTGAATTTTACCAAATCCACAATGGTGGTTTGTAAAGATAAGGCCTTCTTTAGAAACTATTTCACCGGTACATCCATTACCAAACTGCACTATAGCATCTTTTATACTTGAATGATTAACACTATATATTTCTTCTGCCGAAAGTTTTAAGCCTTCTTTTTGCATATCTGCATAATTAAGCCTTTTAACAAGAAATGGCAACCACATTCCTTCATCAGCTATAGCTTTGAAAGAATTTATGAAAATAAAATTCAGGCTTATTAGAACCGTTATTACAAATATTAATGATTTTTTCATAATTTAAAATGTTTTCGTATAAATAGTATTGTTGATTGTAATCTATAAATTGTCATATCTTAGGTAAAGCTCTCTCCTTTTTCTACTTTAATATCGTTTACAATATTCCTAATCATTTGCTCATCTTCCTTTTTGCAAATAAGTAGAGAGTGATCTTGTTCAGCAATAATATATCCATCAAGGCCTTGAGCAACAACAAGTTTATTCTTTGGCACATTAATAATGCAATTTTTTGTGTTATAGGTCATTACATTTTTACCGGACACAGCATTATTGTCATTATTTTTCGACTTATTCTCAAATAACGATCCCCAGGTTCCTAAATCAGACCAGCCTAAATCAGCAGCGTAAACATATACATTTTGGGCATTCTCCATAACTCCATAATCAATGGAAATGTTTTTACATTTAGCATAGGTTTCTTTGATAAAATTATTTTCCTGGTCTGTATTATACTTTTCAATTCCAGCAGCAAATAGAGAATTAACGTCTGGCAAATATTGTTCGAAAGCATTTTGAATGCTTTTCAAGCTCCAAATAAAAATTCCGGCATTCCATAGAAAATCACCGCTATCAATAAAACTTTTTGCCAGTTCCAAATTAGGCTTTTCAGTAAAAGTTTTAACCTTATTAATATCTTTTATTACGTGTACATTAACTGCTTCGTCATACTGAATATAACCATAACCGGTATCGGGTCTATTTGGCTTAATACCTATTGTCATTAACCAGTCATTATTAGCAACAACATCAAGAGCTTCATTAACAACTTTTACAAACACATCTTCTTTAAGAATAATGTGGTCTGAAGGAGCAACGACAATACGTGCATTCTTATTTTTATTCAGTATTTTGTAATTGGCGTAAGCAATACAAGGTGCTGTATTTCTCATAGTTGGTTCGCCAAGAATCTGATAATCTTCCATGTCAGGAAGCTGCTCTTTTACTAAATCACGATACTTTTCATTAGTAACAACATAAATATTTTCTGCGGGGCAAACTTTTAAAAAACGATTATAGGTTTGTTGAATAAGTGTTTCACCGGTACCTAAAATATCAATAAACTGCTTTGGGTGTGCCGAAGTACTCATTGGCCAAAATCTCGCGCCAATTCCTCCAGCCATTATTACACAATAATTATTTTCCATACATCAAGTATATAGCGCCTCCATATCCGATAATAAGGCGTTAATTTTATATTTATTCTTACAATAACAAAAGTAATATTCTATTGTTATTGTATTCAACTATGTACTAATCAACAAGAAGCAACAAAGCAAAAAACACATATCTAAGCATTTAAAAATAAAAGCTGATATTTTGCTAATTTACAAAGTTCTTTTTACTTCTTGCATTTCAAATCCTTCGATAATATCACCAACTTTGATATCATTAAAGTTTTCGATATTCAATCCACATTCAAAGCCTTTGCTTACTTCTTTGACATCATCTTTAAAACGCTTAAGTGAACCTAGTTTACCTGTATAAATTACAATACCATCTCTAATAATACGGACACTAGTATTTCTGTGAATCTTACCATCAAGTACATAACAACCGGCAACAGTACCAACTTTTGTGATTTTAAATACCTCTCTAACTTCCACGCTACAAACAATCTTCTCAACCATTTCAGGAGAAAGCATACCTTCCATAGCGGCTTTTATCTCATCGATAACATTATAGATGATAGAATAAGTACGAATATCTATCTGTTCTTTCTCAGCCAGTTGTCTGGCAGCAACATTAGGTCTAACCTGGAACGCAACAATAATTGCATCAGAAGCACTTGCCAACATTACATCAGCTTCGTTTACCTGTCCAACAGATTTTTGAATAATATTTATCTGTATTTCTTCTGTACTTAATTTAATTAATGAATCAGAAAGCGCCTCAACAGAACCATCAACATCACCTTTAATAATTATATTAAGCTCTTTAAAATCACCTATTGCGAGCCTCCTTCCAATTTCATCCAAAGTAATATGCTTAGTAGTCCTAACACCCTGTTCACGTTGTAACTGTTCTCTCTTAAGAGCGATATTTCTAGCTTCTTTTTCATCAGGCATTACTCTAAATAAATCACCAGCTGCAGGAGCGCTGTTAAGTCCTAATAATAGAACCGGAGTTGCAGGTCCTGCATTTTTTACGAGTTTATTACGTTCATTAAACATAGCTTTAACCTTACCATAAGTAGTTCCGGCAAGTATTACATCACCGATATTTAGGGTCCCGTTTTGTACTAATATTTTTGAGACATAACCCTTTCCTTTGTCCAAAGAAGCTTCAAGAACGGTTCCGTTAGCAATTCTGTTAGGGTTTGCTTTAAGCTCAAGCATTTCAGCTTCAAGAATAATTTTCTCCATTATACCATCTACATTTAGACCAGTTTTAGCAGAGATATCTTGAGATTGATATTTACCTCCCCATTCTTCTACAAGAAGATTCATTTGTGCTAATTCTTCTTTTATTTTTTCAGGATTAGCACCAGGTTTATCAATCTTATTAATAGCAAAAATAATAGGCACTTCTGCAGCTTGAGCATGAGTAATGGCTTCTTTTGTTTGAGGCATAATAGAATCATCAGCAGCAATAACAATTACAGCAATATCAGTAATTTTTGATCCACGAGCACGCATAGCTGTAAAGGCTTCGTGGCCTGGAGTATCCAGGAAAGTAATTCCACTACCGTCAGGTAATTCAACTTCATAAGCACCAATATGCTGCGTAATTCCACCAGCCTCACCGGCAATTACATTAGTTTTACGAATAAAGTCCAACAAGGAGGTTTTACCATGGTCGACATGACCCATTATGGTAACAATTGGGTTACGAGGTTCAAGATCTTCTTCTTTATCTTCTATTTCAACAAATGACTCTTCAATTTCTTTGGCACCAACAAATTCAACGCTAAAACCAAATTCTTCAGCAACGATATTAATAGTTTCGGCATCAAGTCTTTGATTTATTGACACAAACATTCCAAGTGTCATACATACTTTAATAATCTCGTTAACAGAAATATCCATCATAAGTGCAAGTTCATTTGCACTAACAAATTCTGTTACTTTAATAGTTTTCAAACTTGCTAAAGCATCTTCCATTTCTTTCTGATGCGATTGAGAAACGGCATCACGTTTCTGACGGCGATGTTTAGCACCTTTGTTTTTAGAAGTATTACTTAATCTAGCTAAAGTTTCCTTAATTTGTTTAGAAACATCCTCCTCTGTTAATTCAGGTTTAAGCTCTTTACGTTTTTTATTACGTTTATTATTTGGTTTCTTTTTAGCGTTTTCGTTAGCATTTGGTTGATCCGGCTTAATTCTTTTTCTTCTTTTCTTACGAGAATTTGCTGATCCTTCTTTCCCTTTTTGAGGATTATCATTAGATGATCCCACAGGAACTTTCTTCTTAGCAGGTTTTTTAGTTGGCAACTCAATTTTACCAATAACTGTTGGGCCGGAAAGCTGTTCTATTTTAGTCTTAATAAATTTACTATCACTATCTTCTTTACTTTCAATTTTAGAATCAACGGCCTTAGGGATTTTTACTTCTTCTTTATTTACATAAGTAGATTCTTGTTTGGTTTCCTGACTTTTCTTTTTAACATCAGCTTTAGATTGGGCAGCTTCTTCTTGCTGACGTTGTTTTCTTGACTTTTTGGCAGGACGGGTTTTTTGGTTCATAGAGCTAAGATCTACTTTACCAACTACTTTAGGACCATTAGATTCCACACTAGTATTTTCTTCTATTACCTCTTTAGGAGATACTTGGACTTCTTCCTTAGTAGAGATAACTTCAGTTTCTTGCTTTTGCTCTATTTTAACTTGAGGAACTTCTTCCTCTTTCACTTCCTCAACAGAAGCAGGAGCTTTCTCCTCTTCAATAACTTTAACTTTAGGAGTTTCTTTGGCTTTTTCCTCAACTTTTTTACTAGATTTCTTTGGATTTATTTTATCCAAATCTATTTTATCAACAACCTTAGGAGAAGGCACAACTGTTTCGATAGAAGGTTTTACTTCTTCTTCAACAAATATTTGTGTTTCATCTTCTTGAAAAGAAGCAGTTTCAGTTTTAACTTCTTTTTGAAGTGAATCTTCAGATTTCTTTGTTTTTCTATCTCTGTATTCTTTCGCCAATTTTTCCTTTTGTTCTTTTACCGATTTGTCGAGCTCAAAATTCTTCTCTAACAATTCGTACATTTCAGGAGTAATTTTAGCATTGGGGCTACTATCAACCTCAAAACCTTTTTTGGCAAGAAAATCTACCACTGTTGATGTTCCCAAGTTAAACTCACCAGCGACTTTCCTTAATCGTTTTACTTTTCCTTGTGCTGCCATATATGATTCTATATATAAATAATTTATCTAATGTAATAAAAAATGCCTAAATTTAAGATTATCTTATTCAAACTCAGATTTAAGAATCCGAATTACTTCATTAATAGTTTCGTCTTCCAAATCGGTACGTTTAATTAACTCTTCTCTATCTAATTCAAGAACACTTTTTGCGCTATCGCAACCAATAGCTTTGAATTCGTCTATAATCCATTCATCTATTTCATCTGAGAATTCTTGTAAATCTACATCCTCCAAGTCATCTTCAGTATCTCTATAAACATCTATTTCGTATCCTGTAAGTTTCCCTGCAAGCTTAATATTATGTCCACCTCTACCAATTGCTAATGAAACTTGGTCCGGTCTTAAAAAGACATCAGCTTTATTATCTTCCTCATGAACAGTTATACTAGATATTTTTGCAGGGCTAAGCGAGCGCTGAATATAAAGACTGATATTATTAGTATAATTAATAACATCAATATTCTCGTTACGCAATTCTCTTACAATACCATGAATACGAGACCCCTTCATACCCACACATGCTCCTACCGGATCGATTCGGTCGTCATAAGACTCTACAGCAACTTTTGCTCTTTCTCCTGGTTCACGAACAATATTTTTTATTGTAATAAGTCCATCAAAAACCTCTGGCACTTCAGCTTCGAATAATCTTTCAAGGAATATAGGTGATGTACGAGAGAGTATAATAACAGGATTGTTATTTCTCATTTCTACTTTGAGAACTACAGCTCTTACAGTATCACCCTTACGAAAGAAATCTGAAGGAATTTGCTCTGTTTTTGGTAAAATAAGTTCAATATCTTCATCATCAAGAACAAGAATTTCTTTTTTCCATATTTGATAAACTTCTCCGGTAACTACTTCACCAATTCTATTTTTATATTTCTTAAATTCGTTTTCTTTTTCGTATTCTTGAATTTTAGCAGCAAGATTCTGACGTATTGTCAAAACTTCACGTCGTCCAAAGTCACTAAGTTTAATTTCTTCTGAAACCTCTTCTCCTACTTCAAAGTCAGGCTCAATCTTCAATGCTTCAGAAAGTTCAATTTCTCTATTTGGATCTTCAACTTTTCCGTCTTCTACAACTTCTCTAAAGTGCCAAATTTCCAAGTCTCCTTTATCGACATTAACGATTACGTCAAAGTTTTCATCAGTTTCGAATTTCTTTGTAAGAGTGTTTCTGAAAACTTCTTCTAAAATACGCATCATTGTTGGACGATTGATGTTCTTAAATTCTTTGAACTCCGCGAATGATTCTACTAGGTTTAAACTATTCATCTTGGTAAATTATTTAAAACTTATTAATGGTTTAACTTCTTTAATATCTTCGAAGTTGATTTCTTTTAATGGATCAACTCCTTCTTTTATTTGCTTTTTGGTTAATTCAGTTTCTACTGAAATTTTCTCCGGTGAATAAGTCAATAGCTTAGCTTTAATCTTTGAATTATCTCCCAATATTATAATAACATTTCTATTAATATACTTCTTAAACTGACGTTCTAGAACTAAAGGATTGTCAAGTCCAAAAGATGTAACCTCAAGGCTAAAATCTTCAACTTCTCTATCTAAATTATGCTCAACATTTCGACTTACTGAAATACATTTCTCAATGCTAACACCTTCGTCACCATCTAGAACTATCTTAATTTTATTTCCGATACTAATATCAATAGAAACACAAAATAAGGATGGATCGTTGAGACGTTCTTCAACCAGTTGACTTACAAGACTTTTGTCTATCATTTGTATAAATTTCAATATAAAAAAGAGGGGACTCCGTCCCCTCAATTATCAAATCTCCTTCTGTTTAATACTGATAAATCAGCATTGGGATAAGGTTTTCGGACTTACCCCTTGTTGACCCACAAGGATTCGAACCTTGAATGACAGTACCAAAAACTGTAGTGTTACCATTACACCATGGGTCAATATCCCCTTAATTGGGACTGCAAAATTAAACTTTTTTTTGAATTTTCAAATTAATTATTTAAAAATTGAAATTCAATATTATTTTTTTAAAAAATTATGCAAATAATCTATTATAGCTATTTGATATTAAGCGTTTTATAAAATATACAAAAAAATAGCAAGAAACTGAAAAACTATTTATCTTCATTAGATTGGAAGTAATCTTTAAGTAAATTGGCTTTTGAAATGCCTATTTCAGCAACCCAAGCATCAAAACCTGCCTCTTTAACACGCTTTACAGACCTGAATTTTTTTAATAATAAATCTACTGTTGCTGGTCCAACACCTTTAATATCTGTAAGCTGACTTTTCACCAATGATTTCTGATGTTTTTTTCGATAATGAGTAATCCCAAAACGATGTGCTTCATCTCTGGCGTGCTGTATTACTTTGAGCGTTTCTGATGTTTTGTCAAGATATAGCGGAATAGAGTCCCCGGGATAATAAATTTCTTCAAGTTTTTTTGCTATACCGATAACGGTTATTTTGCCTTTTAACCCTAATTTCTTGATACTGTTCATCGCGGAAGAAAGTTGACCTTTTCCTCCGTCTATAACAATAAGCTGAGGTAAACTTTTCCCTTCTTTTATTAGTCTGGAATATCGTCTGTAAATAATCTCTTCCATAGAAGCAAAGTCATTGGCTCCTTCAACAGTTTTAATATTAAAATGTCGATAATCTTTTTTGCTGGGTTTTGCGTTTTTAAAGACTACACAAGAAGCCACCGCATAATCTCCTTGGAAATTAGAATTGTCGAAACATTCAAGATGAACAGGTTGCACACTCATTCTCAAATCTTTCTGCATTCTTTCTAAAATTCGCTTACTATGACGTTCAGGATCGACCATATCAGCTTTTTTCTTTAGATTGAGTCTAAAAAATTTTAAATTGCGTAATGACAGTTCAATAAGTTGTTTTTTATCTCCTCTTTGGGGAATAGTAAAACTCGCATCAGGTAGTTCAATTTCTGGTGAAAAAGGCACTATTATTTCTTTAGAATGGCTGAAAAATCTTTGTCGAATATCCACAATAGCGTGGCCAAGTATCTCTACATCAGTTTCGTCAAGTTTCTTTTTTATTTGAACAGAGTGAGCCTGAACAACAGCACCATTTATCACCTTCAGATAATTTACAAAACCATTCTCTTCTTCATTAATAATGCTAAAAACATCAGCATCACTAATAGTTGTGCCTACCACAATTGATTTACTTTGATATCGTTCCAGGAGTTCTATTTTCTCTTTTATAATTTGAGCTTTTTCAAACTCCATATTCGAAGCAAAATCCATCATCTTTGTTTTGAGGCTATTCTTAACAGTATTGATATTTCCTTTCAATAGTTCTTTTGCCTCATCAACAAATTGCTGATATTCTTCTTCTGTTTCTTTGCCAACACAAGGAGCATTGCAATTGCCTATATGGTATTCCAGACATACCTTAAATTTATTGGCTTTAATATTAGCTTGGCTAAGATTTAACTTACATGTTCTGAAGGTATACAACTGACGAATTAAATCGAGCATGGTATGCATCATCTTACCTGATGCATAAGGTCCAAAATACTGTGAACCATCTTTGATAATATGACGTGTTGAAAATATCCTTGGAAAAGCTTCATTTTTAATACAAATCCATGGATATGTTTTGTCGTCTTTCATCAACACATTATACTTTGGTTGATGTTTTTTTATAAGATTATTTTCAAGAAGTAGTGCATCGATTTCTGTATCAACTACAATGACTTCTATATTGGCAATTTGCCTTACAAGATAACTAATTTTAGCTCCATGTTGTGTGTCATTATTAAAGTAAGAACTAACTCTACTTTTTAAACTCTTGGCTTTGCCAACATAGATAATTTTACCAGCCTCATTAAAATATTGATAAACACCGGGTTTGTGTGGCAATAGCTTTATTATATTTGCTAATTTTAAAGCATATTTAGGATTCGCTACTGCCATTATTTATATCTCTATTATTTGAAGTTCAATTTTATGAACTCCTTTTACATTATATTTATTCATTAAGTTCTCGAACTTGAAAGTATATTCACCATCTGAGTTGAAAACGGTTTTATTTCTGATAATAAGGATATATTTATATACATTGTTTTCTATATTTTCAATGAAATTTCCTTCCTTGTTTTTAATAGGAATTTTATAATTAAAATATATACTCTCTCCATCTTCGCTATTCTGGCTAAATCCAAAACTAAAATTTGGCTGTTCAAAATCTTGTTTTACATAAATAATGACTTTCAACTGATATGTTTTATCAATATCTATCTTTGTTTTTAATTCAACATCATCGAATGAATTCCAAATATCATTCTTAAACTGATGCGACAAGTTAATACTTGTTTTTTGACATGAGATAAATGTTGAAACTATTATTCCCAATAATAATAAGAAGTAATTATTGCGCATAAATATTGAATGTTTAATGGTTTACTATTCTGTAGTTTTTTCTGAATTTTTAATATGCTTTTGTGCTTTAACTTCTGCTTCCAATTTACTTAATTCATTAACAACTTTTTCGTTTATTTCATATATTTTATCAGGATTTAAAGAATAAATCTTCATACTTTCTTCAAAATCCTCTTGGGTAATATTATACTTCTCAAAAATACTATTATACAATTGTTTAGTAATAGTTTTAGGGTCGTTCCCAATACTACTTTGTTTACGAATAATACTTTCTGCCAATCTAACATCAACCATTATTTCCACAAATTTCTGCTCCTTAATAGGTGCATTTTCGAGAGTATCTTTTTTAGATCCATTTTTGCAAGATACTAAAGCAAATACAATCAGTATCATTAACAATAATCCTTTTCTGATGCTATAATTAACATTAATCATCTGAATGTTTTTTAACGTCATTAAAAATATACAATAGTCTTACTGTAATAATGTTATTATATTGGTTCCTTTTCCACTCGTCACCTGCAATGTTAGTATATGTTCTAGTTCTGATCTTAGTCAGAGAATATGCATATCTAAAATTGAAATAAATTTTCTTATATATCGGAGCCCTAACATCGACTATTACATTATAATCATCACGAGAGTAATCACCACTGTAAAGAGTAAGAGGTGTTTGTACGCCCCATTCAATTTCTCTAACCCCCACTAATCTACCATAGCTAAATCCAAGGCCAAAAGTAAGAAATCCCTTGTCGGTAAAATGCAACATTAAAGGAATCTCTGCATAGTTTAAAGTTAATTTATAATAAGGCAAGTCTTTACCCGCTAACATTTCACGTGGATATTTCTGGTATGCTCCTTTTTGACTAAAAGAAGCCTCCAGACTAACAGACCATTTCTCTTTGAAGGGGAAAATAGCAATTGCAGCTGTATTTAAACCGAATTTCTTGAATCCAAAAACTTCATCACCATCTACTTGAGTTAAATTCGTACCAATGGCCACTCCTCCCTGAAAACCTTGAGCATATGATTTATTTGTAAAAATAACAACCAACAATAAGATAACAAAAACAAGTAAATATTTCAATCTTTGAAAATCGACCAATCTATTATTTGCTTTAATTGCTATTTTCCTCATAGCATCAATAACGTATTATTAAAAATAAATTGCATTAATCATCAATAAAAAACAGGTTCAAACACGATTCTAAAACCTATATCTACAGCCCCTGATTCAGAAGAATAATAATCTCTAGCAGCAACCCTATGCTGTGATACATCGCTAATAAAGCTCCCACCTCTGACCACTTTCTGATTGCCTGTTTCCGGTCCTTGTGGATTGTCATAAATATTATTCATATAATAGGATTCCGAATACCAATCACTACACCATTCAGCAGCATTACCGCTCATATCGTATATTCCTAATACATTAGCTTTCAGTTTACCAACTTCATGAATTAAGCTATCAGAATTAAATTGATTCCATGAAACCATATCAATATTATTACTTCCGGAATAAATATATTTGGACTTCTTTTTGCCACCTCTTGCAGCATATTCCCATTCAGCTTCGGTAGGCAATCTACCTCCGGCCCATTCAGCAAAGGCTTTTGCTCCTTCATAGGTTATATTAGTTATTGCATCCTTAACGCTATTGCATAATTCATTAGCTTGGAAAACAAACTCTTGTTGGTCGTTAAACACTATTGGAGTGCCTCCACTAAGGTATGGAGTACCTCTAAAGCTACCATCAGAACTGAGTTCGTTTTTATTCATAAAAACAATAAAATCTTCATAGGTAATCTCATATTTAGTAATCATAAAAGTATTAACTTTAACTTTATGAGGCTTGCAAGTTGGGCCAAAGCCCTTATCGCCAATGGTATATTGTCCGCCTTTTACTATTACTGATTCCAGAATAAAATCACTTTTTGGTTCTAATCTAGGTAAATCAATTATTTGAGACTCTGCATTTGTGAAATTTATATTCTCTGAGAGTGTTTCAAAATGTTTCTTTTTAAAACTAAAAGTATGTTTGCCTAAAGGTATCCCATTAATAGAATAAAATCCTTCTTCTTCATAAAATACTACATTTTGCTTTTTATTATCCATTAAAACTTCAAAATTGTTTTCTTCAGTAAATATTGATAGGCTAGCTGTTGATTGTGCCTTAATACCAATAAAACCAGTATATATAAAACTTATTAATAATATAAATTTCGTCATCCGTAATAAAATATATTTGTTAAAATAGTAGACTTGCTCAGTTCGGCAAAGTTATGATTTTTTTATCGAAAGAGAGTTTAAATAAAATAGATTGATAATTAGCACCTCTCTATAACTCTCCTTTTTAACCCTGATTATTCATAAATAATCCTGCTTCAGATATTATTTTTTCTGCTTTTTGTAAATCTTTTTCTTGCACTTGTAGTTTTACTCCCCCTATGGCATTTGACAAAAAATTATAAACCTGAACTGTTAATTCATCTTTAATATTAACATCAATTCCTTCAGATTCAAGCTTTGCCGCAATAACGTAAGCTTCATGAGGGAATGTAAATGATATAATTGTTATCCAATTCATATAATATAATTTTTCAGAATTAAATCAATCACCCAAAATATTATTATTAATAATAAATTAACAGTTCAGGGCTATCTAAGTGTACAAAGATAAGCAAAAGTGTATCAAATAAATCTAATCGTTTTAGTTAACAAATTTTAATTAATATTTAAATGCTCCAAAAGCTAGTGTTTTTATATCTTTGCCCAAATTTTAACGTTAATGACCATTAAAGAGCCCGAAGAAAGTTTCTATAAACGATTATTCAGAAACCTTCACTATAAATATAAGCTGGTAATAATGAACGAATCCACTTTCGATGAGAGGTGGAGCATACGTTTATCGCGTATGAATGTTCTTATTGTTTATGTTTTACTTTCACTTTTTTCAGTAGTCTTTACTATTTTTATCATTTGGATAACACCTCTAAAAGAATACATCCCAGGCTATGCAAGTGTAGAAAAAGTAAAACAAGTCTATTATAATAAACTAAAAGCCGATTCATTAGAAAAAAAATTAGAGCAACAGCAGTTGTATATCGAAAACTTCAACAAAAGAATTCTTTTAGGAGAAGACCTTATGGATGATGACACATTAATTGGCAAAACCAAAGATGATATTGACTATAGCAGTATTCCAGATATAAAATCTAAAGATGATTCTATATTACGCAATGAATGGGAAAATAGAAAAAACTATGAAATCACCTATTCTCCATCTAGTAATAGAGGTAGTGGCATAAGTAAATTTGTTTTTTATACACCTCTTCACGGTCCAATTATAAATGGTTATGATATTAAGAATCATCATTTTGGAATTGATATATTAGGGAGAAAAGATGAAACAATACAATCCACTCTTGAAGGTATGGTTATATTTGCAGGATGGACTTATAAATACGGTTATATTATTAGCATACAGCATGTTGACAACCTAATTAGCGTATACAAACACAATTCTGCATTACTTAAAGAAGAGGGAGATAGAGTAGAAGCAGGTGAAAGTATTGCAATTATTGGTAATACAGGTAAGTTAACAACAGGTCCACATCTTCATTTTGAGTTGTGGTATCACCAAAAGCCTATTAATCCTGCAAACTTCATTAATTTTGAATAAAACTATGCCAAATAAAGCTTATCCTCTCAAGAAAGTTGCTATATTAGGATCTACTGGTTCTATTGGAGTACAAACATTGGAAGTTATTGACCAAAACCCTCAAAACTTTAGTGTCGAAGTTCTAACAGCAGGTAACAATGTTGAATTATTAATAAGACAATCAAAAAAATACAAACCAAATGTTGCCATAATAGAGAATAAAAACCATTACGCAAGACTCTCTGAGGAATTAGCAAATGAAGAAATAAAAATATATGCTGGAAAAGAAGCCATTGAACAGGTGGTTGAAATGGGGAGTATTGACATAGTGCTTATTGCTATTGTTGGATTTGCAGCTCTTGCTCCAACCTTGCGAGCTATTGATGCCGAAAAACCCATTGCTATTGCAAATAAAGAAACCTTTGTGGTAGCAGGAGAAATAGTAACAAAAAAAGCACGTGAAAAAGGAGTAAATATTTATCCGGTAGATTCTGAACATTCCGCTATATTTCAATGTATTGCCGGTGAATTTCATAATCCGATAGAAAAAATTATATTAACAGCATCAGGAGGTCCTTTTAGAGGTAAAGACAAAGATTTTCTTTCAACAATAACACCAAAACAAGCTTTAAAACATCCCAACTGGGAAATGGGATCGAAAATAACTATCGACTCTGCTAGTCTTATGAATAAAGGATTAGAAGTTATTGAAGCTCATTGGCTTTTTGGTGTTCCTGCAGAAAAAATTGAAGTGGTAGTTCACCCACAAAGTATAATACATTCTATGGTACAGTTTACCGATGGAAGCATTAAAGCTCAAATGGGATTACCGGATATGAAATTGCCAATTCAATATGCATTATCTTATCCTGATAGAATACAAAACAGTTTTCCCAGATTAAATTTTTCTTTATTAAAAGAACTCACCTTTGAGCAAGTTGATATGCAGAATTTTCGTAATCTTGCACTCGCTTTTGAAGCCTTGAAAAAAGGTGGTAATATGCCATGTATTCTCAATGCTGCCAATGAAATTGCTGTTGATGCATTCCTAAAAAACAGAATTAGTTTTCTGTCAATGTCAGAGCATATTGAGCAATGCATGATTAATATTCCATTTGTTCAACACCCTGAATATAATCAGCTTGTAGAAACAGATTTAGAAACACGTAAATATTTTAAACATTTGATTAAATAAACACCTATGGATGGATTAGTAATGGCAGGACAATTAATACTTGCCTTATCAATAATAGTAGTATTACACGAATTTGGCCATTTTTTAGCTGCCAGAGCTTTTGGGATTAAAGTAGAAAAATTCTTCTTATTTTTTGATGCATGGGGCGTAAAGCTATTTAAATTTAAAAAAGGAGATACTGAATACGGAATTGGTTGGTTACCTTTAGGAGGATATGTAAAAATATCCGGTATGATAGATGAATCAATGGATAAAGAAGCATTGAAACTTCCTCCTAAAGATTATGAATTTCGTTCTAAGCCTGCTTGGCAAAGATTAATTGTAATGCTTGGTGGAGTGATAATGAATTTTATTTTAGGGATAATATTATTAGCATTTGTTACTGTGCATTATGAGCAAGAGTATTTACCTCTTGATGCTGTTGATAATGGAATTTATGCATACGAATTAGCTCAAGAAGTAGGTTTTAAGACTGGCGATAAAATTATTGCAGTAAATGGGAAGAAGGTAAATAGATTTAACGATGTTCTTTCTCAAAGCAACCTTATGGGAGCAAAGGTTACAGTAATAAGAGATGGTAAAGAATTAGATGTTACCATTCCAGATAATTTTTATAAAAATTTCACAAAAAAGTCTAAACCATTATTTATTTCTGCCGAGAATTTTCAATTCGATATTGATAGTGTCATTAGAGGTAGTAATGCTGAAAAAGGAGGGCTTCGGAAAGGCGATAAAGTAATCAAGATAGATGATATACCAATTCAGAGCTTTGGCGATTTCAGAAATATTGTTTTCAACAATAAAGGTAACACTCTAAATATGTCTGTATTAAGACAAAGTGATACTTTAAGCCTTGCGGTTGCTGTAGATAGTACAGGCATCATAGGTGTTTCAACCAATACACCACCATACAAATACAAAGAATATTCTGTTGCTGATGGACTAAAATATGGATGGAGTGATGGAGTTTCTATTATAACTGCCAATATAAAAGGCTTTGGAAAAATATTTTCAGGAAAAGAAAAGGCTACAGAATCTTTACAAGGACCAATTGGTATTGCAACCATTTATGGTAGTATTTGGAATTGGCATAGGTTCTGGTTCTTAACAGCAATGATTTCCTTGATTCTTGGATTTACTAACCTCCTGCCTATACCAGCATTAGATGGCGGCCATGTTATTTTTCTTACTTATGAAGCTGTTACAAGACGTACTCTTTCCGATAAATTTATGGAGCGAGCACAAATGGTGGGAATGGTAATTCTAATTTCACTAATGGTTTTCGTTATAGGAAATGATATTTGGAAGCATATTTTAAATTAAATATTACTTTAGCAAGTTATAATTTAATATTTATAAATTTTATTTTTACACAAAGTTAACGTGTTTTAATGAATCTCAAAGAAGATAATAAATATAAATATCTCGACAGAGTAGATAATCCGGCAGATCTCAAGAAGCTGAAAAAGGAAGAATTAGCACCATTATGTGCTGATATTAGACGTTTTTTGATAGATACCTTAGCCCAAAATCCAGGACATTTTGGAGCTAGTCTTGGCGTTATTGAACTTACTGTAGCATTACACTACGTTTACGACACTCCTTATGATAAAATAGTATGGGATGTAGGTCATCAAGCATATGGACATAAGATAATAACCGGTAGAAAAGATAGCTTTCATACCAATAGAAAACTTGGTGGCATTAGTGGTTTTCCAAAAATTACTGAAAGTGAGTTTGACGCCTTTGGTGTTGGACACTCTTCAACTTCTATATCGGCAGCCTTAGGTATGGCAGTTGCTTCTCAATTAAAAGGCGATATTAACAGAAGACATATTGCTATTATTGGCGATGGTGCCCTAACGGGAGGCGAAGCTTTTGAGGCTCTTAATAATGCTGGCGTTAACAAAACAAACTTGCTTGTTATTCTTAATGATAATGGAATAAGTATTGACAAAGGTGTAGGCACACTGAAAGAGTTTTTGTTAGATGTTACAACCTCAAAAACATATAATAGAGTAAAAGATAAGACTTGGAATGCTCTTGGTGTGCTTGGAACAAAAGGGCCTACTCCTAGAAGAATATTGCAAATGATTGGACAAGCTCTAAAGAATACATTACTTAAGCGCTCTGATTTGATGGAGTCATTAAATATGAGATATTTTGGGCCTGTTGATGGTCATGATATTGAAAGGTTGATACGTATATTAAAACTCCTTCATGATATTCCGGGTCCTAAATTGTTACATATTGTAACTAAAAAGGGTAAAGGTTTCCAGCAAGCAGAGGAAAATCAAACTACTTTTCATGCGCCAGGGAAATTTGATAAAAATACCGGACAATTACAAAAAGTTGACACTTCGCATTTAGCACCTAAATATCAAGATGTATTTGGACATACCATTTTAGAATTAGCAAGAAAGAATAATAAAATAGTGGGTATAACTCCTGCAATGTTAAGCGGTAGTTCTCTAACAATAATGCAAAAGGAAATGCCTAATAGAGTATTTGATGTTGGAATTGCTGAGCAGCATGCTGTTACTTTTAGCGCAGGAATGGCAATACAAGGCATGATACCATTCTGTAATATTTACAGTACTTTCCTTCAAAGAGGTTACGATCAATTAATACACGATGTAGCACTGCAAAAACTTAATGTAACCTTCTGTATAGATCGAGGAGGATTGGTTGGAGAAGATGGACCGACACATCATGGTAGCTTTGACTTAGCATATCTACGAATAATCCCAAATTTAACAGTTATGGCTCCAATGAATGAAATGGAGTTAAGAAATATGATGTATACTTGTCAGGCAAATAAAATTGGTCCTGCATCAATAAGGTATCCTAGGGGAAGAGGCTTTAATACAAATTGGCGTAACAAATTTGAATTAATAGAAATTGGGAAAGGGCGCACAATACGTGAAGGTAAAGATATTGCAATAGTTTCTATCGGCCATGTTGGTAATTTTGCACTACAAGCAGCTGAAGAATTAGAAGATGAAAATATTGCAGTTTACGATATGAGATTCTTAAAACCTATTGATACTGAACTTCTTCATTCTATTTTTAATAAGCATAAATATATAATAAGTATTGAAGATGGAACAATAATAGGTGGTCTTGGGTCTATGTTAAGCGAGTTTAAAACTATGCATAACTACTCTAATAATATTAGCATTTTGGGTATTCCTGATAATTTTATTGAGCATGGAAATCCAAAAGAATTATATGCTATTTGTGGATTTGATAAGAATGGAATTCTTAACGAAATAAAAAAAATACAGAAAAAGTATTATTAATATTATTTTTTTTAATAATTTTACTTTTTATTAAATCACATAATATTATTAGTTATTTTATGACATAACTTTCTATATTCTATTTAAGTAATATAATTGTATTTACTACAAAATAATTATTGAATGATATTACTAATTACGGGTGCAACAATAGCTTTATTACTTTCATTTTATTTACTAAATGAGGTTACTGACAGTTTTTTTATACCTTCATTAGACCAAATAGGTGCTCGACTAAAAATGTCTGATGATGCTTCAGGGGCAACCCTTATGGCTGCCGGCTCGAGTGCTCCCGAACTTTTTATATCCATTATTGCCTTAATTTATGGTGGTGATAATTTTGAAATCGGTGTTGGAACAATTGTTGGCTCTGCGCTATTCAATTTATTAGTAATAATTGGGGCTGTAGCTTTTGTCAAAAATTCAAAAGTTGCTTGGCAACCAATGCTTAGGGATCTTTTGTTTTATACCATATCTATTGGTTTGTTGTATTGGGCATTCTCATCAGGAATGATATCTCTATTGCATGTTGCTTTATTTATTGGAGTTTATATTATTTATGTTATTGCTGTTCTAAACTGGAAGAAATTATTTCATTACGAAAGAGTCATTATAGACGAAGAGGATGACGAAGATGAACCTTTTTGGAAAAAATATTTTAAACCTTTGGATTACGTTTTACACAAAATATATCCTTCTGCCGAACATTATTTTATTAATTTCTTTATAAGCATATTATTAATAGCCCTTTTGAGTTGGGTATTGGTAGAAAGTGCAGTGGTTATAAGTGAATCCATTGGCATACCAAAATATATAATAGCACTAACAGTTCTTGCCTTTGGAACTTCTGTCCCCGATATGATGTCGTCTATTATAGTTGCAAAACAGGGACGTGGTGGAATGGCTATTAGCAACGCTTTAGGTTCAAATATCTTTGATATTCTTATTGGACTCGGTATTCCTTGGATGGTTTTAATCTTAATGAAAGGAGTAGAAGTTAATGTTGTTGGTAGTAATATTACAAATCATATTCTTATATTACTTTCTTCTGTTGTTGGTATGCTTACCATATTCTTAATTACAAAATGGCGTGTAAACAAATTTGTAGGAGGACTTCTTCTTAGTGCATATCTAATTTATCTTATCAATATTATATATCAAGCTAGCTAAATGTCCAAAACTCAATGGAAACCAGGTACATTAGTGTATCCTTTACCTGCTGTAATGGTTAGTTGTGGCAACAAAACCGAAGATTTTAATATCATTACCATTTCTTGGACAGGAACTATTAATACCAATCCTCCTATGCTTTATATTTCAATACGTCCAGAAAGATATTCTTATAGTATTATTAAAAAAAGCGGAGAATTTGTTATCAACCTTACCAATAAAGATATAGCTTTTGCTACTGACTGGTGTGGAGTAAAATCTGGTAGAGATTTCAATAAGTTTAAAGAAATGAATTTACATCCTATTCCAGCTACAAAGATCAATGCTCCTATGATTGACGAAGCTCCAATAAATATTGAGTGTAAAGTAAAGCAGATAATACCATTAGGTAGCCATGATATGTTTATTGCTGAAGTAATTAATATCCATGCTGATGAGAAATATATTGACCCTAAAACCGAAACCTTTGATATGCAAAAGGCAGGATTAATTGCTTATTCTCATGGGAATTATTACGAACTTGGAAATAAAATAGGGCACTTTGGATTTTCTGTTAAGAAGAAAAAAAAGAAGAAAAAATCAAAATATAAAAAATAATTGTTTTATCCTTCATAGGTTTGCACTTTTATTAAACAAGAAAATATTGGATAAAATTCATTAAATCACCAAATATTATTAAATGATTTATGCGTCATCATCTAAATAAGCCAATTTATTGTTTTTTAGGTCATTAATAAATCGAGCACGAAGGTCAGATTTAAAATTATCTAATATTTTTTTCTCTTGAGGTACAATACCTCCAAACGAGTCTGCAACAGAGACCATTACATCTAATAAGTACTTATATTCAGGATCAGGGCCATTTTCCTTGCAAATATCAATAGCATTATTATAAGCCTCCTCAACGGTATGATGCCTATCATTCTCATAATTAAACGACCATTTAATCTCCTTTGCCCACGGATGTTGATTTAAAAATCGCTCAAGCGTTTCAATCTCTTCCTTTTGAACTTCTCCATCAGCCATAGCAATAGCATATATCAATTCTCCAAAAGCATCATATAATCTTTCTCTTTTAATCATGTCCTACTGTAGTTTGTTTGGTCTGTGGCAAAAATAACAATATTCCTGTTTACCAACAAATATTAAACAATAATTGTTTTAGCAAAAAAAATAATGGTGATTATCATAATGATTAATAAGATTATTAAAATCAAAAGTTTTGTCTTTTTTTATTCCAAAGGTATTTGTACTTTTGCATATTAATATTTTAGCCCTAAGGGCATATTTTATCTGAGAAAAACATACAATTTATGCAAGATACTGTAGCTATTATTTGTGGTGGAGGACCAGCACCAGGTATTAATGCTGTAATAAGTTCAATTTCTAGAGTCTTTTTAAAATCTAATTATAGGGTAATAGGAATTCATGAAGGTTATAAAGGTTTATTTTCCAATAAACGTAGAACTGAAGAAATAGATTTTCATTTTGCCGACAGGATTCACAATGTTGGAGGATCCGCATTATTAATGAGTCGTCATAAGCCTGATGATAAAGAATTTAGTGTTGATTTTTTTGTCGAAAACAATATTAAACTATTAGTTACAATAGGTGGTGACGACACAGCATCTACAGCAAATAGAATAACAAAGTTTCTTATTGACCATGATATAAAAATACAAAATATTCATGTTCCTAAAACTATTGACAACGACCTCCCGTTACCAGAGGGAATTTCCACCTTTGGATATCAATCAGCAAAGGAAGAAGGAGTAAAAATAGCAAATACTATATACGAAGATGCCAGAACTAGTGGAAATTGGTTTGTAGTAAGTGCTATGGGACGTGAAGCAGGTCATCTGGCTTTTGGCATTGGCTCTGCAGTAAGATTTCCTATGATTATTATTCCTGAAATGTTTAACAAAACAGATATTACTGTTGACAAGATTGTTAGGCTAGTAATTTCATCAATATTAAAACGATTAATTCTAGGTATTAGATATGGTGCAGTAATAATTAGTGAAGGAGTATTTCATTTTATGACAGATGAAGAAATTAAAAGTACCAATATCAATTTTACCTACGATGATCATGGTCATCCTGAACTTGGAACAGTAAGTAAGGCACATATTTTTAATCTTATTTTAGCTCAAAAGTTAAAAGAATTAAGTATTTCAATTAAAAGTCGACCTGTAGAATTAGGCTATGAACTAAGATGTATACAGCCGACAGCTTACGATTTAATGTATTGTACTTTGTTAGGAATTGGCGTTAAACGTCTTTTTGATTCTGGATATACAGGATGTATGGTAATGGCAGATAATGCAGGGAATATTTCTCCTTTATTTTTAAAAGATGTACAAAACGAAGAGGGTAAAATTAAAACCAGATTAGTAAATATGAATTCTGAAAAAGCAAGTATGATTTTTGAGGACGGCATTCAGTATATAAACCCCGGCGATTATGAAGAAGCCAAAGAGTTTGTTTCGGATCCATCATATTACGATTTTAGAAAAATATTAAAGTGGTAATTAGTTTATTTTATTGATATGCAATTCTTTTTTAATTTCGGCAGATATCTATTATTGATGAAATCAACATTTAGTAAGCCGTTAAATTACAAATATTTTTTTAAACAATTAGGTACTGAGATAAATGACATCGGTTTGAACTCATTAGGAATTGTAAGCATTATATCTGTTTTTATAGGTGCTGTTCTTGTAATTCAGGCCGGATATCAAATACAAAACCCTCTTATACCGGCATATACTCTTGGCTATGGTGTTAGAGAATCTGTTATATTGGAGTTTTCGCCAACAATTGTTAGCCTTATTCTTTCCGGTAAAATTGGATCAAGTATTGCATCTCAAATAGGCACAATGCGAGTAACCGAACAAATTGATGCTCTTGATATTATGGGTGTTAATTCGGCAAGTTTTTTAATTCTCCCAAAAATTATTGCCGGTTTATTGGTTTTTCCTTTTTTAGTTTCCATTAGTATGATGATAGGCATCACAGGTGGTTATCTTGCTGCTATCATGTGGGGAATATCATCTTCAGTTGATTTTATTGCGGGGCTAAACTATTGGTTTGTACCTTTTGAAATAGTCTATGCAATATTTAAAGCCACATTTTTTTCATTTCTAATTGTTAGCATTTCAGCTTATTACGGGTATTTTGCCAAAGGAGGAGCTGAAGATGTGGGACGTGCCAGTACCAAAGCGGTTGTTTATGGAAGTGTTGCTATTCTTCTTTCTAACCTTATTATCACTAAACTATTTTTGTCATGATAGAAGTTAGAAATTTGAACAAATCATTCGAAGATAAACAGGTTTTACATGATGTAAATATTATCTTTGAACAAGGCAAACAAAATCTTATTATTGGCCAAAGTGGAAGTGGTAAAACAGTTTTACTTAAATGCTTGGTAGGTCTTTTTGAACCTGATAGTGGAACTGTATTATTCAACGATAGAGATTTCACTTCTATGTCATTGAAACAAAAGAAAGAAATACGCAAAGAAATAGGAATGCTATTTCAGGGTGGTGCTCTTTTCGATAGTATGACAGTGATAGAAAATGTGATGTTCCCTCTTCAGATGTTCTCTGAAATGAGTAAAGAAGAACAAATTGAAAGAGCTAATTTTTGTATCAAAAGAGTTGAATTAGAAGATGCCCACAATAAACTACCGTCAGAAATTAGTGGTGGAATGCAAAAACGTGCTGCCATTGCCAGGGCAATTGCTTTAAACCCCAAATATCTTTTCTGTGATGAACCCAACTCCGGCCTTGACCCCAAAACGGGTGTACTTATCGATAATTTAATTGAAGAAATTACTCAAGAATTTAATATCACTACCATTATTAACACGCATGATATGAATTCTGTTATTGTACATGGTGATAATATCAACTATATTTACCAAGGTAAAGTTTGGTGGCAAGGAGACAAAACAGAGTTCTTACACACCCAAAACGAAGAGCTACAAGATTTTATCTATTCCACAGAAATTTTAAAAAGACTTAAACCTCAATCATGAATTTTATAGATGCTATAATTGCTATTCCCATTCTTTGGTTTGCTTATAAGGGCTTTACCAAAGGGCTGATTATTGAATTAGCAACCCTAATAGCTCTTTTATTGGGAATTTATTTTGCCGGACATTTCTCAGATTATACAGCAGATTTCCTTCGTCATAATTTAGAATTTCATAGTAGATATATGAGTATTATTTCCTTTAGTATTACTTTTTTAGGAATAGTATTATTGGTAATACTGTTTGGGAAAAGTCTTGAAAAAATAGTTAATGTTCTCCTCTTAAGTTTCGTTAATAAAATATTAGGGGCTGTTTTTGGATTGATAAAAGTAGCTTTTGTAATAAGTACACTCATTTATATACTTGGAACATTCGATGTTGAAGAGAAGCTTATTTCTAAGGAATTACAACAAGAATCGCTACTTTATAAGCCCATTAAAACTATTGCTCCAGCCGTTTTCCCTATTATCAAAGAATCTAATGTGGGAATTATAGATATAATTGATGAAAGCGTGCATAATAATCTAAAGAAATTCTGATAGCCATAATCCTGTTTTACATTTTAATTTTACTAAACAAATCATTTAAAGTTAATTATTTATACTACTTTTGCAGCCTTCTAAAAATTAGCAATTGAATTATTAAACATGATAACAGTCAGCAACTTAAGAATACAGTTTGGTAAAAGAGTTTTGTTTCAAGATGTAAATTTAAAATTTACATCAGGCAATTGCTATGGTGTAATTGGGGCAAATGGAGCAGGTAAAACAACATTTTTTAAAGCAATATCAGGAGACTTAGAACCTTCAGCAGGAAATATTTCTCTTCCTCCAGGCGAAAGATTATCAGTATTAAGTCAGGACCACCATGCTTTTGATGATTATACTATTATCGATACTGTTATGAAAGGACACGATAAGCTATGGAGTATTATGCAAGAGAAAGATGCTCTTTATGCTAAGCCGGACTTTTCGGAAGAAGATGGTATTAAAGCAGCAGAATTGGAAGGAGAGTTTGCCGATATGAATGGTTGGAATGCCGAAAGTGAAGCCGCTACTTTGCTTAGCGATCTTGGTATTAAAGAGGATATGCATTATTCTTTAATGAAGGATATTAGTGGAAAACAAAAAGTTAGGGTGCTCCTGGCTCAGGCTCTTTTTGGAAAGCCTGATAACCTTTTACTCGATGAGCCTACCAATGATTTGGATATTGAAACTGTAGTTTGGTTAGAGAATTATCTTGCAAATTACGAAAATACAGTTCTTGTTGTTTCTCACGATAGACACTTCTTAGATGCAATCAGTACACATACTGTAGATATTGATTTTGGAAAAGTACAGATATATGCCGGTAATTATAGCTTCTGGTATGAAAGTAGTCAGCTCGCACTGAAGCAGAAAATGAACCAGAATAAAAAGGCTGAGGAGAAAAAGAAAGAACTACAGGAGTTTATTTCAAGATTTAGTGCCAATGCTTCTAAATCTAAGCAGACCACCAGCCGCAAGAAAATGATAGAGAAGCTTAACATTGAAGATATACAACCTTCTAACAGAAAATATCCCGGTATTATTTTTAATCCTGAGCGCCAAGTAGGAAATAACATACTAGAAGTTAGCGGATTAGAAGCTAGTATTGATAGTAAAGTACTGTTTAAGGATGTAGAATTTTATACTAATAAAGGAGATAAAATTGCTTTTCTATCACGCGACCCTCGCGCAATGACTGCCTTTTTTGAAATAATAAATGGTAATAAAACTCCGGACAAAGGGACGTACAAATGGGGACAAACTATTACCAAAGCATATTTGCCACTGGATAATAGCAATTACTTTAGAAGCGATTTAAATATCTTTGATTGGTTATGCCAATTTACAACAGATACTTCTGAACAATATATCCGTGGATATTTAGGTAAAATGCTTTTCGGCAATGATGAGTTTAGCAAAGCGGTAAGTGTACTCTCCGGAGGCGAAAAGATGCGCTGCATGATATCTAAAATGATGGTGCTTGATGCTAATGTACTCATCCTCGACACGCCGACAAACCACCTTGACCTAGAATCAATTCAGGCTTTTAACAATAATCTTATCAAATATCCTGGTAATATATTTATGTCTTCTCATGATCACACTTTTATTTCTTCTATTTGCAATAGGATAATAGAACTTACTCCCAAGGGGATAATAGATAAAATGATGCCTTTTGATGAATATTTGGAGAATGAAAAAATTAAAGTACAGAGAGATAGAATGTACGAATAAACATTTTTATTGCTACTAATCTTATCTTATTAACAGCTGAACGGTGGTTCTGTTTTTCTGTTCGAGATATATTTTTCTTTTGCCTATTAGATTATTAATAACTTCTTGATTGTAATGGCGTATTGTCCATAATTCCATTCTTTCATTATATTTTACAATAAAATCAGATTGTAAATCATTAATAAAGTTGAGCATATCTTCTCCCATATCATCCATACAAATAGAAAAGCTAATAGCAGAATTCTGCATTAGATTTGCTTTAAGCCCATACTCTGTCATTTTATTAAAAATATGTGATAAATTATCTTCCGCAATAAAAGAAAAGTCTTTGGATGAAATGGAAATAAGTACCTGTTCTTTCTTAAAAATATAAGATGGAATAAGAGAATCAGCGTAGGTCTTTGACTGAATTATACTACCTTTTTCATCAGGCGATTTAAAGGATTTTATATAAAGCGGAATATTCTTGTTCTGTAAAGGTTGTATTGTTTTAGGATGAATGATGCTAGCACCATAATATGCCAACTCAATTGTTTCGCGATAACTTATATAATCGAGCTTTTGTGTATTCTCAAAAAATTTAGGATCAGCATTTAATAATCCCGGAACATCTTTCCAAATATAAACACACTCTGCATCAAGACAATAAGCAAAAATTGCAGCAGAATAATCTGAACCTTCACGACCTAAAGTAGTAGTAGTACCCGAATCTGATTTGGATATAAACCCCTGCGAAATAATTATCTCTGAACTATCAAATTTAGGCTCAAGGATATTTTTAATTTTATCGTTACTTAAATTCCAATTCACCTTAGCTTCTTTATAGTTGTCATCAGTAATTATATAATTCCCGGCGAGTTCCCATCGACAATTATAATTATTATGCTTAAGATAAAAATAAATAATAAGTGTTGAGAACAACTCCCCGAAACTAACAATCTGTGCGTAACTTTTTGCTGCACTGCTTTCGTTTTCTTTAGAAATAATTGACTCTAATTTTTCGAATTCAAACTTTAGTATATTTTCAAATTCTACTTTATTATCTTTAATAAGTTCATTGAAAATATCAAAATGAAAATCCTTTACTTTATTATAAATTTCAAACTTTTCATTGTCATTGTTAATATAGTTATTACAAAGTTTTTCAAGAGTATTAGTTGTTTTATCCATTGCCGATATCACTATCATAATCTTATCATTACTGAACTTAGAGATTATTTTCTCTACATTTCTTACAGCCTGTGCTGATTTTACTGATGCTCCACCGAATTTAAAAACTTTCATAAATGGAATATTGCTAATGAATATATAATGATATAATGCTAAATAATGCAAATAAAATACTTGCAATGCCATTGACGGTAAAGAAAGCCAGATTCACTTTACTAAGGTCGTCTGGTTTCACTAACCTATGTTGATTGTATAGTAAGCCGATAAATAAGCCGGCGGCTATCCAATACCAAAAACCGGTATCCAGAAGATAACCTGTTAATATTACTAATATAGCAGAAAGGCTATGGAAAACAATAGAAAGATTCAATGCTTTTTTCTTCCCAATTAAAGAAGGAATACTCTTTAGTTGATTTTCTTTATCAAATTCTTCGTCTTGAAGTGCATAAATTATGTCGAAGCCGGCTGTCCAAAAAAGCACAATAAAACTTATTAATACAGGTATAATATTGTTAAAACTACCTGTTACGGAAATATATGCACCTATTGGGGCAAGCGAAAGTCCTAAACCAAGCACAAGGTGACAAAGTGCCGTAAACCTTTTTGTATAACTATATCCCAATACCACAACCAGAGCAACTGGCGAAAGGAAGAACGCAAGCCAATTTATTAACCAGGCAGTAATCATAAAAAGTATTGAGTTAACAATAACAAAGATAAGCGCGTTTTTTGGTGTGATAATCCCTGATGCTACTTCTCTTGATTTGGTTCTTTCATTCTTCTTATCAATATCTCTATCTAAATACCTATTGAAACCCATTGCTGCATTTCTGGCAAAAACCATTGCCAAAACAATATATATTAATATCGTGTAATCAAATGGTAAATTATTGAGTTTAAGCGCAAGAAAAAAGCCAATAAAAGCAAAAGGCATGGCAAAAATGCTATGAACAAATTTCACCATTGAAAGATATTTCTTTATTATTGACATTTAAATAATTGCATAAAAAAGAGGATGTTTTAATAAAACATCCTCTTTTAGATATTAATATCTTATTTTACTTCAAATTGATTTCCTGTTTCTTCAACAATTTTACGATACCAATTCTCACCATAACCGGGTTGTTTAACTTCGGGATTAGCCATTTTATAACCAGGTTTTATTTCCTGTTTTGTCTTAATATTACCATCCATATACTTCATAAATAATTGAGCATATAGAGACTTCCATGTTTTAAATGTTTTCTCAGCTGCATCTTGAGAATAAGTAGTAACAAACTTTACAGCCGCTTCTTTACCTTCATTTTCGAGAATGCTTTTAGCTTTATCGTCAATACTAGGAATTTCAGCTAAAAAAACTTTTTCTAATTTCATTTGAGCAGCTTCTACATCTGGATGTATTCTATCCCAAGCGCTATATGCAAAATTTTCCACTTGATTAAAAATCCAGAATCCCGAAGTCTCTGACCACTCCATCATAGAACCATTTCCTACGGCAAAATTATCAGGAACAGAAAGCATACTTGTATAAAATGGCATATAAACAGTTCCGGAAGGATCATCAACACCCCACCAAATAATACCACCTATACCATCCGGTAACCAAGAACGCATTTGGGCTACAAAAGTAAATCCTGTTTGCTGTGTTGCTGTTGCTCTTTCGTTACAATATGTTTTACCATCAACTTTCCATGTTAAAGGCCTCCAACGATAAGGAAGATGAAATGGTCCTGCTCCAATATCTTTCGACATATCCAATGGCGTTCCTTCAAGATGGTCGCGCATAAACATCATCATATCATGCACAGAGACTTTTCTGTCAGGCTTGATATATAAAGGCAATCTGTTTGAAGCATATCCATTAGGATCATCATGCTTAATATTTCCTTTTACGTATTCCCAATAAGCTGCATTTTCGTTAACAGCCTTATTCACTACATGAAACATAGAATAAACACGCATCTCACAAAATCTTGCTCCACCAAAATCAACAGGAGCATAAGTATCGCTAAAACTAAAATCTTTGTCTTTACCTGAGAAATATTTCTTCTCACGAGCAAATTTTATTACGTCTTTACTATTAAAAGACATCGCATCTTTATCATCCCATTTGTTTTTCTTCTGATATTCGAAAGTGGTAATTCTGGCTTGATTTGCATGAGCAGAAACATAACCATCAGGAATACGAACAGCAACCCAAACAGCTCCTTTTTGTCCTTGGCCTTTACCAATCATTTCCATTATCCACACTTCGTTTTTATCGGCAATAGAAAAAGATTCACCTTCGCTATAATATCCATATTTCTCCACTAAGTCAGTCATTGTTTTAATGGCTTCTCTAGCAGTTTTTGAACGTTGTAAAGCAATATAAATTAAACTACCGTAGTCCATAATTGCTCCATCTTGATGATGAAGTTCTTTACGTCCACCATAAGTAGTCTCACCAATACTTACCTGATGTTCATTTGAGTTTCCAACCACATTATATGTTTCAGCAGCTTGAGGAATTTGTCCTAATTTTTTTCCTGTATCCCATTCGTAAATATCCATCATGGTTCCTGCTGGCCATTTTTGTGCCGACCAATGGTATAGTTCTCCATATAAAACATGAGAGTCAGCATTATAACTTATCATAGTAGAACCGTCTGCACTAGCACCCTTAGTAATTAAATAGTTTGTACAAGCATTACTATTTTGCTGTCCAATAGCAAATAGTATAATTGTTGTTAATAATAATCTGATATTCATAATGTTATAATTAAATTTTAAAAATAAATGCTCACAAAGATAATACTTTATATTGAATAAAAAATTGTATTAAAATGTCAACCCGCAATTCATACAAAAGCAAAGCGAAGTGTATGAATAAGCAATAAATACCGAAGTGAAATACGAGGAAACCATCCTCAAACAAATTCGAGACAGACTAATTATTTGTGAATAATCCGGGTTAATTATATTACCTTGATATAATATAATAAATCCCATAATGCATAGCAGCTACGGGATTTATAAATGTTTTATGATAAAATTCCTAAATATTTACATAAAACCATTTAACCTTTTAGTAATCAGATTATTTGCTTCATTCATAATACGGGTAATCAAATCTTGGCAGCTGGGAATATCATGTATTAAACCCACAACCATACCACAAGACCAAGCACCAATATCCATATTTCCTTCTGTCATAATTTTAGGATATACACCGGCTACTTCACCAATGATATCTTCAAATTTTATATTATCACCAAGCTGTTTTTCTTTTTCTAAAAGTCTCTGTACAGCTGAATTATTCATAACGCGCTCAGTATTTTTAAGCGGGCGCATTACTAAGCGGGTATCCAATTCAGATGCATCAAGTATGGCCTGTTTTACATTGTTGTGTATAGGAGCTTCTTTTGTAGCCATAAATCGTGTTCCCATATTAATTCCATCAGCACCTAATGCTAATGCAGCAACTAAAGAACGAGCATCTGCCATACCTCCGGAAGCTAAAAATGGAATTTCTAATTCTTCTTGAGCGCGTGGAAGTAAAATCATATTGGGAATATCATCTTCTCCGGGATGTCCTCCACACTCAAAACCATCGACAGATACGGCATCACAACCAATGGACTGTGCCTTAAGAGCATGCCGTACCGAAGTGCATTTGTGAACAACTTTAATGCCCGCATCTTTAAGGTATGGAAGAACAGATTCCGGATTGCGTCCGGCAGTTTCAACAACTTTTACTCCTCCTTCAATGATTGCTTTTACATAACCGGGATAGTCAGGAGCGTTAACAGTAGGCAAAAAAGTTAAGTTTACAGCAAACGGTTTATCAGTTAGATCCTTACATTTAGCAATCTCATTAGCTAAATTAATCGGCGTTTTTTGAGTTAAAGCAGTGATTGTTCCAAGACCGCCTGCATTAGAAACAGCTGCTGCTAATTCTGCCAAGCCAACATAATGCATCCCTCCTTGCATAATAGGATGCTCTATGCCAAAGAGTTCTGTGATTTTTGTTTTCATATGTTTAAAATGTTTGTTTTGGTGATATGTAACTCTCAAAACAATATTTTAATCATGACCTTGCGGGTCAACTTACGATTAAAAATTGTCATGTTCGTTTCATAATATTATTTTAATAGCAATGTTAATTTATTGTATTTATATCATTTATACTTATTAATGTGCAAATTCATTTGCTAAGGATTATTTACAATAAGCTTGAACAAATATAAACATTTTTATCAATCATCTGGTGTTTGCACAAGAACTATCAAATTTCTAAAAATAGAATATTCAAAAAGAGATTTTTATCTTCCCTGACTTCGCTTATTATTCCAGTTAAGTAGTACTTGCCTCTATTAGTTGTGAATATAAAAGTTAATACATAAAACAATATTTATTGTTACTTGAAAAATAATCCTTTCAAACTGTGACAAGCACCATATTTAAACAGTTGTAAGTGATTCCCTCTTCGATAAAAGATATCTATAAATATTTTAAATAACACCTCGAAGGAAATCAATAAAAAAGTGTAAATATAAATAACTGATAATCAACAACTAATTTTGACATTAGTTAAAAACCTAATGGAACATTCCTATGGCATCATTAAACAACAGTGAAGCTTAATGTTAATTCGGATTAAACCTATTTGACACATACAAATCTTTTTAATTAAATGAAATTGTACTTACAAAATAGCCTTGCTCTAATACATTTTTTTTGCTAATTTAGCCAAGCCAAATTACATTAATTTAAAATTAACAATTTATTATACAGACTGCCATCAAGCAAAATATTGCCAATTAAACTACAAATAAATATTTATCTTTATAAAAAATGATAACAATAAAACAATTTTTTGCAAGAATATCGCCACTAAAAGATGAATATTGGCAGTTATTTTCATCAAAACTTGAGAAGCGAGAATTCTCAAAAAAACAAATTATTTTACAACAAGGACAAACCGAAAATTACTTATCGTTTATAGAAAAAGGCATTGTACGACATTATTTTCCTAAAATAGAAAACGATATCACTTTTGATTTTACTTTTGAGGGGGCTTTTTTTAGTGCATATAAATCGTTTATAACACAAAGCCCTGCCGAGTATAATATTCAAGCACTTACAGATATTTCTATTGTAAGTATTTCTTACCAAAACTTGCAGAAAATCTACCAGACAACGCCAAAAGGAAATATGTTTGGACGTTTTGCTGCCGAAGGTTTATATACTAAAAAGTTTAATAGAGAATTATCATTACTTACACTTTCTCCCGAAGAAAGGTATCTTGCATTATTTAATGAACACCCAAAATTGTTAAAACAAATCCCATTAAAATATATAGCTTCTTATATTGGTATTACGCCCCAAGCATTAAGCCGAATTAGAAAACGAATTTCTTAACTTAGGTTCATTGTTTTACATATATCATTAAAGTATTTTTGTTTATTATTTAAATCTAAACATTTTTATATGAGAACAAAAATAACATTTCTTATTGTAATAATTTCCTTAACAGGATTGTTAACAACAAAAGCTCAAAACAACCCAACTGCACGAGAAG
>JAMOQI010000015.1 GCA_027064095.1 Bacteroidales bacterium
GGCATCGGAGCTATTCAAACCATTTATTATACGTAAATTGATGGAACGCGGTATTGTGAAAACCGTTAAATCAGCTAAGAAAATTGTAGATAGAAAAGATCCTGTTGTTTGGGATATATTAGAAAGTGTATTGAAAGGACATCCGGTACTACTTAACCGTGCTCCTACGTTGCACCGATTGGGTATTCAGGCTTTTCAGCCTAAGCTGATTGAAGGAAAAGCTATTCAATTACATCCACTTGCATGTTCTGCATTTAACGCGGATTTTGATGGTGACCAGATGGCGGTTCACGTGCCTCTTAGTGATGCAGCAGTTTTAGAAGCTCAGATATTAATGCTTGCTTCTCATAATATTCTTAACCCTGCAAATGGTGCTCCTATTGCTGTACCATCTCAGGATATGGTTTTAGGTCTGTATTATATGACTAAAGAACGCAGAAGTACTGCTGATGAAGTTGTAAAAGGAGAGGGAATGACTTTCTATTCACCTGAGGAATTAATTATTGCTTATAATGAGGGTGTACTTGATTTACACGCTATTATTAATATAAAAATTGTTGATCCTGACGGAACAGGTAATTTGGATGATATACAGATGATTAAGACTACTGTTGGTCGTGTTATTTTTAATCAAGTAGTACCATCTGAATATGGATACATAAATGAACTTTTAACTAAGAAATCTCTAAGAGATATCATCGGTTCATTGTTAAAAAAAGTTGGCAATCACAAAACGGCTAATTTCCTTGATGATATCAAAAACTTAGGATATAGAATGGCTTACGATGGTGGTCTTTCATTTAATTTAGGAGATATTTTGATTCCTAAAGTTAAGGAAGAGATGATCAGAAAAGCCAATAATGATGTTGACGAAGTTAGAAATAACTACGAAATGGGATTCATCACTGATAATGAGAGATATAATCAGATTATCGATATATGGACGCATACTAACTCAAGGTTAACTCAAACTTTGATGGAAGAGATTTCTACCGATAACCAAGGATTTAATGCTGTATATATGATGCTTGATTCCGGTGCTAGGGGATCTAAAGAGCAGATACGTCAGCTTTCAGGAATGAGGGGATTGATGGCAAAACCACAGAAATCAGGTGCTGCCGGAGCTGAAATTATTGAGAATCCTATCTTGTCTAACTTTAAGGAGGGATTATCGGTACTTGAATATTTTATTTCTACTCACGGTGCTCGTAAAGGTTTGGCTGATACAGCATTGAAAACTGCCGATGCGGGTTATTTAACTCGTCGTTTGGTAGATGTAGCTCAAGATGTTATTATCTCTGAACGTGATTGTGGTACATTGAGAGGATTGGTTGTTACTCCATTGAAACGTAATGAAGAAATTGTAGAATCTCTTTATGACAGAATATTAGGTAGAGTTTGTTTACATGATATTAGCCATCCAATAACAGGAGAATTATTAGCTTCTTCCGGAGATCAACTTGATGAGGCCAAAGCTAGAGCAATTGATGATGCTCAAATTGAATCAATAGAGATTCGTTCGGTACTTACTTGTGAGTCTAAGAAAGGTGTTTGTTCAAAATGTTATGGTAGAAACCTTGCTACAGGTCGTATGGTTCAAAAAGGAGAAGCTGTAGGTGTTATTGCTGCTCAATCTATTGGTGAGCCCGGTACTCAGTTGACATTACGTACTTTCCACGTTGGTGGTACAGCATCTAATGTTGCTATCACTTCTAGCATTATTGCTAAAAATGAGGGACGTATTGAAATGGACGAACTTAGATATGTAGATTATACTAATGCCGAAGGTGAAAGCTACAAAATAGTTGTTGGACGTTCTGCTGAAATGCGTGTTATTGATGAAAAGACAGGTGTCGTTCTGGCTACTCACCACATTCCTTATGGGTCAAATCTTTATTTTAGTGAAGGTGATACCTTATCTAAAGGAGATGTGATTTGTTCATGGGATCCTTATAATGCACAAATTATTGCAGATGTAAATGGAGAGATTGTCTACGAAAATATTATTGAAGGACAAACATACCGTATAGAATCTAATGATCAAACAGGATATCAGGAGAAAGTAATTATAGAAACAAGACTTAAATCTAAAAATCCAATTATTAAAGTTGTAGATAAGAAAGGTAATGTTCTTAAGCAGTATGATATTCCTGTAGATAGTAGAATAGTTGCTAATGAAGGAGACAAGATTATAGCAGGTAATACTATTGCTAAAATACCTAGAGCTATTGGTAAATCCGGTGATATTACTGGAGGTCTTCCTAGAGTAACTGAATTGTTTGAAGCACGTAACCCTTCTGATCCTGCTATTGTTTCAGAGATTGATGGTGTTGTTTCTTTTGGACCAAAATTGAAGAGGGGTAATCGTGAGGTTATCATTACTTCAAAAACTGGAGAGCAAAAGAAATATTTAATTTCTACTTCTAAGCAGATTTTGGCACAGGAAAATGACTATGTAAAATCCGGAACTTCACTTTCTGAAGGTGCTATGACGCCAGCAAGTATACTTGCTATTAAAGGACCTACAAAGGTTCAAGAGTATATTGTAAATGAGGTTCAAGAGGTATATCGATTACAAGGTGTGAAAATTAATGATAAACACTTTGAGGTTATTGTTCGTCAGATGATGCGTAAGGTTGAGATTCTTGACCCGGGTGATACTCATTTCTTAGAAAATGAAGTTGTAAATAAAATTGACTTCATGGAAGAGAACGATGAAATCTATGGTAAAAGAGTTGTCGTGGATCCAGGTGATTCAGAGAATCTTAAGGCGGGACAGATTGTCAGTGCTCGTAAGCTTAGAGATGAGAATTCGAGTTTGAAGCGTCGTGATTTGAAAACTATTGAAAGTCGTGACGCTAAAGCTGCTACTGCTAACCAGATACTTCAAGGTATTACTAAGGCTTCATTACAGACTAAGAGTTTTATATCTGCAGCTTCATTCCAGGAAACAACTAAAGTACTTACCGACGCTTCATTAAGTGCTAAGAGAGATACTTTGGATGGATTGAAAGAGAATGTAATTGTTGGTCACAAAATACCTGCAGGTACAGGACTTAGAGAATATGATAAATTAATTGTTGGAAATAAATCTGAATTTGAAGCTATGCAGAACTTAAGTGTTGAAGATGTGGTTTCGGAAGAATTTAGTACCGAAGATTAATTAAAATATAAATGATATAAGAAAAGGTGCTTCGGTACCTTTTCTTTTTTAAAATATTTTTATGGAAAACAAAAATCCTAATCAAGAAATTAATATTGAATTACCTGAGGATGTTGCTGAAGGTACTTATTCAAATTTAGCTATTATTACACATTCACATACTGAATTTGTAGTTGATTTTATTCGTATGATGCCGGGTGTGCCAAAGGCTAAAGTTAAATCAAGAATTGTGTTAACACCTCAACATGCAAAGAGATTAATGCGTGCTCTTATTGATAATGTAAAGAAATTTGAAAGTATGCATGGTGAAATAAAGGATATTGATGAAGGTATGGCTTTGCCTATGAATTTTGGTGGCCCTAATGCTCAAGCGTAAGCGCGGAGTATTATTCTTTGAAAAGTGTTTTAGACTAATATATTCTTTAACTTGAATTGTGTTCTAGCATGCTCTTTATACATGATACATGGTTTTAGCTTTATGTATATGTATGACTTTAAAATTTGCCGTTAGTTTTTAATATTTCCAGGATTTTGCAAAACAATAGTTTCAGTCCGGAATAGATGGTTTAATCTAATTGTTCATAAATAGAGTTCTTGCTCTTAAACTCTGGAATTATTTCCTTAATTTTCTTAACTATTTTCATGTTATCTTGATGGTCAATAAGGTTTAGAACTATTTCAATTTCTGAATTAATATTGTTAAATTCATATTCCCTGACTTTTGCAATCATTATCTTCTTGTGTTCGGTAGGTAAGGTGTTTTCATCATTTGCGAGTAATTCTTCATATAATTTTTCTCCTGGTCTTAAGCCAGTATAAATTATTTGAATGTCTTTGCCTACTTCCAATCCGGAAAGTTGAACCATTTTTTTTGCTAAATCTAAAATCTTAACAGACTTCCCCATATCAAAGACAAATATTTCTCCTCCATTACCCCTGTTTCCTGCTTCTAATACTAATTGACATGCTTCCGGTATCGTCATAAAGAATCTGGTAATATCAGGATGCGTAAGAGTAATTGGGCCTCCATTCTGGATTTGTTTTGTAAATAATGGTATCACTGAGCCATTAGAACCTAACACATTCCCAAATCTTGTTGTGATAAAGGCTGTATTTGAGATTGAGTTTAAGGATTGTACATAAATTTCTGCCAATCGTTTTGATGCTCCCATTACATTTGTTGGATTAACAGCTTTATCAGTGGAAACCATGATAAATTTATTAACATTGTATTTATTAGCTAAATCAGCAATTATTTTAGTTCCATAAACATTAGTGTAAATAGCTTCACTTGGGTTGTTTTCCATAAGAGGTACATGCTTATAAGCTGCGGCATGGTATATAATATCTGGTTCAAATTCTATAAAAGCTTTTTCCATTCTGGCTTTATTTCTTACATCACCTACAACATACTCAATATTTTTATGTTGATATTTGCTTAGCTCCAAATCAATATGATAAAGAGGTGTTTCTCCAGAATCGATGATTATAATTTTCTTGGGTTGGAAATTAATTAGTTGCCTTGCTATTTCGCTACCTATTGAGCCAGCACCTCCAGTAATCCAGACAATTTTACCATTAATTTCTTTAGCTATATTGTCATGGCTTAGGCGTATTTCATCTCTTTCGAGTAACTCAAGAATATTTATATTACGAATTTGATTTGCACTTAATTCTCCATTTATCCACTTTTGAACTGGGGGTACATATTGAATCTTACTTCCATATTTTATGGCTAATTCAGCAAGACTATTTTTCTTATTGATATCTACATTTTGGGCTGAAATTATTAATCTGTCAATTTTATTTTCAGCTAGCAATCTTTCTAGTTCTGAAGTTGGAAATATATTTATATTATCTATTTTTTTGCCGATTTTCTTTTTGTTATCATCTATTAATGCAATGATTTTATTTTTGCTTGATGCTCTTTTTAGTGCTTGAATAGTAATTAGTGATGCTTCACCTGCCCCAAAAATTATAAGTTGCTCGGAAGTTTGTGTAGGATTTTTCATCTCTGAGTATGTAGTTTTTACTAATAGCCTAAATGCAATAAGTCCAATTGTTGATGCGATGAATTCAATAATAATTATTGCTCTCGGTATTAATATAATGTCTCTGAAATAGAAATATACCATATCGAAAAGTGATAACGCAAGAGTTCCTGAAATTAATATTAAAAATACCCTGACAACATCTTGTATTTCCGTATACCTAATAATTCCGCTAAAGGATTTAGTACTTAAAAATGTTATTAGCCTTACTAGTAAAAAAATACCTAAAGCTGAAGGTAACCTAATTAATTCACTTTGAGGAATAGAAAAATTAAACCGTAATAGGTAAGCTAATATTACTGCTATAAAAACAATAAATAAATCTATTAGTAAAATGATACTTCGCGGAGTGCTTCTATTATAATTTGCCATTTACTTATCTTTGTAAAGAATGCAAATTTAATTTATTTTTTTCTTAGTACTATAAAGTATTATTTTATCATTTAGTCTGATTCATAAAAGATGCCTTTTAAAATTATTATTATTGTATTCAATGATATAGAAAAGTTGCTTTTGTTTAATAATAAATGCATTAATAAAAAAATCAAACTATTTTGTTGGAAGATTGAATATATTTTTGTGAATAATTTATTAAGTTATATATCAAAATAAATATAGTATTTTTGATAATGAAAATAAATTGATTTAATTTACTTATGGTAGAAGACTTCCTTTATTATGTATGGCAATATAAAACTTATCAATTTCCTTTGACGACAGTCGATGGTCAAGAGATTAAAATAATAAGGCCGGGTATAAAGAATGATAATGCAGGACCTGATTTTACTGAGGCTATTATACGGATTGGAGAAACACAATGGGCAGGAAGTATTGAGATGCATATAAAGTCTTCTGACTGGATGAAACATGGTCATAATAATAATGATGCTTATGATTCGGTGATTCTACATGTTGTATATGAGCATGATATGGATATAAAGACCAATGGAGGTAATAAATTGGATGTACTTGAGCTGAAGGAAAGAATTGCAAAAGGACAATATGCTAAATATAAAAAACTTATTTCTTCATCTAGTTGGATTCCGTGTTCAAATCAAATATCACAAGTGAATGATTTAACTATTTATTCATGGTTAGATAGATTATTAGTGGAAAGGTTAGAAAATAAAACAGAGTACATAGAATCACTTTTGGTAGAATATTCTAATAATTGGGAACAAGTGTTTTATATTTCCTTGGCTCGAAATTTTGGGTTTAATACCAATTCTATTGGTTTTGAGCAATTGGCAAAATATACCCCTATAGAAGTTTTGGCTAGATATAAAGATAATATTTTTCAGTTGGAGGCTTTGCTTTTTGGCCAAGCAGATTTATTAAATTCTAAATTGAAAGATGATTATGTTCAAGAATTATTAAAAGAATATGAATTTTTGAAGAAAAAGCATAATCTTAATGCAATGTATTCATATCAGTGGAAGTTTATGAGAATGCGCCCTGTTAACTTTCCCACAGTACGTATTGCACAGTTTGCTCAACTTATTCACAAATCGAGTCATTTATTTTCAGTTTTTATAGAAACAGAGAAGCTTACGGAATTACAAAAGTTTTTTGATGTAAATGTCTCTCAATATTGGAAAGAGCATTATGTTTTAGGTAAAAAATCAAAGAAGGTGGAAAAAAGATTTGGTAAATCTTCTTTTGATTTGTTACTAATAAATACTTTGGTTCCTTTTTTATTTGTGTATGCAAATCATCATTATTCTGAAGAATTGAAAAGTAGAGCTCTAATATTTTTGCAACATACTAATGCTGAGAATAATATTATAGTAAAAAGGTTTGCTAAAGAAGGTGTAGTGGCTCATCACGCTGCCCATAGTCAAGCATTGTTACAGCTAAAAAATAACTATTGCTCAAATATAAATTGTCTAAAATGTGCAATTGGGCTTCAGATAATTAGTAAATAATGAAACCTCCAATTATCATGTTGAGTGATTTGTTTTGTTGTGGAAGATAGTAAGCATTGTAACAATCAATTTTGTTTATAAAACAAATTGTATTGAAGTGTTGTTAATTATGTATTTGATACCGTTCATTATAAATGTAAAATATCCTTCATCTTTTTAATTTGTGTAGGATTACCCATTACAAATAGTTTAGAGTTAGGAATAATCTTAGTGTCAGGAGTGGGGTTGGTGACAAACTTTCCATCAGCCGTCTTAAAACCTACGATATTAGCACCAGAATTTGTTCTTATTCCTAATTCAAAAATAGATTGATTTATTAATTCTGGTGGTAAATCACTGCATTGTATCTCAACGAGATTTGTATCAGCACTACCACTTAAAGATATTTGCTCTAAAAAGTGCACTACATCAACTGAGTTAACCATTGCGGCCATATGAGAGCCTCCAACATATTCAGGCATTACAACTTCATTGGCACCGGCTATTAATAATTTCTTTTCTGCAGAATCGGAAGTCGCCCTTGTAATGATTTGGATATTAGGATTTAGTGCTCTTGCAGATATTGTAATGAATAGATTATCAGCATCAAGAGGAAGTGTTAGCAAAATAGATTTTGCATATTTTATCCCCGCTTCAATAAGTATATCGTCGTCAGTAGCATCTCCTTCAATGAATTGAATTTTACTGTTAAGGCTATTCATAATAATATTGTGATTTTTTTCTATTATGATAAAAGGGTTATTGCTTATAAGCAATTCCTCTGCGGCGCTACTACCATTGCGACCATATCCTACTATTACTGTATGATTTTTCATTTTCTTAAAAATGTTTTTATATCTATAACGGTGAATAAAATTACCTATACCTCCTTCTACAAAATGAGATGTTATTACTGAAATACCATAAGCAAACGAAGCCCAACTAATAATAATAAGTATAATAGTAAATATTTTACCTCCTACACTTAATATTTGAGCATCTGTATAACCAACTGTAGATATTGTGATTACACTCATGTATAAGGCGTCAATAAAGCTTAATCCTTCTACTAACATATAGCCAATGACACCAAAAATACTTATTCCTAGCATTAAAATAAAAGCATATCTGAGTTTGGCGTATCTAGCTATTTGTCCATATTCATTCTCCATATCAGTGTAAGGTATATTGCGATGTAAAATTAATAAAAAATCATATTGTTATTGTATAATAAATAAGTATCTTTATGGCTCTTTAAAATTACATACTTATGTTTTGGTTTTTAATAGCTGGGATTGTTTTTATTGGGATGTTATTTGTGATAGCAGAGGTGCTTTTTGTGCCTGGAGGTATTCTAGGTATAGTTGGGGGGCTTTTGATAATATTTGCTATTTATCTTCCTTACTATTATGAATTGGGATTGGGAGCTCATATTAATTTACTTATAGTATTAGCAGTATTGACAATTGGTTTAATTGTTTCCGTAAAATCAAAAACTTGGAGTAAAATATCTCTTAAAACAGATGTATCGTCTAAGGTTAGGGAGAATATTAGTGATAAATTTAGTATTGGGGATAAGGGTGTGAGCATCTCTCGCTTAACTCCTATGGGGCAAGCCAGATTTGGAGAACAAATGGCGGAAGTGAAATCTTATACGGGTTTTATTGACCCTCATACTGATATTGAAATTATTGAAATTTATAATGATAAAATTATTGTTAAACCTATAAAATTACAAGATGAATCTATTATTTAGTTTATTATCATCCTTGCCATCATCAACAGGTGGCTTAATAGTATTTGCTGTGGCAGCAATAGTATTGCTTCTTTTATTGTTTTATCTGATTCCTGTTGCATTATGGTTTCAAGCCTTTGTTTCAGGTGTTCATATTAGCATAGTTCAATTAATTGCTATGAGATTTAGGAAAGTACCACCTTCAATTATTGTAAGTGCAATGATTACTTCAAAAAAAGCTGGTATTGGAATTGCCAGAGATGAGTTGGAAGCTCATTTTCTTGCCGGTGGACATGTGCAATTGGTTATTAATGCTTTGATATCTGCAGATAAGGCAAATATGGGCTTGTCATTTAATACTGCTACAGCTATTGATTTAGCAGGGAGAAATGTTCTTGAAGCTGTACAGATGTCGGTAAATCCTAAGGTTATTAATACACCTCCTGTTACTGCAGTGGCAAAAGATGGAATACAGTTGATAGCTAAAGCGCGAGTTACTGTTAGAGCAAATATTGAGCAGTTAGTTGGTGGAGCAGGAGAAGATACGGTATTGGCACGTATTGGTGAAGGTGTTGTTAGTTCAATTGGTTCTTCCGAAAACCATAAAATAGTTCTTGAAAATCCAGATGTTATATCTAAATTAGTATTGGATAAAGGCTTGGATGCAGGTACCGCATTTGAGATACTATCTATTGATATTGCTGATATAGATATTGGAAAAAATATTGGTGCTGTATTGCAGATGGATCAAGCTGAGGCTGATAAGAATATTGCTCAAGCAAGAGCAGAAGAAAGAAGAGCTATGGCTGTTGCATTAGAACAAGAGATGGTTGCAAAAGCACAGGAAGCACGTGCAAAAGTAATTGAAGCAGAGGCAGAAGTGCCAAAAGCTATGGCTGAAGCTTTTAGAAGTGGTAATATGGGAATTATGGATTATTATAAATTTAAAAATATCCAGGCTGATACTTCTATGCGTGATTCTATTGCTAAACCAAAAAATGGAAAAGAATAAAAGAGTAAAGGCATATTAACCTACATTATTCATACAAAAGTAAAGCGAATTGTATGAATAAGCAATGAGTGGGGTGCAATGCGCGAAAGCCCTTCTGAAATAAGTTCGGGACTGGCTGATTTAGAAAAACTCAAATTTGGATATTTGAAAAATATCTATATTTATTAACCTCAGTTAGATATAAGCTTATTGTGAGTGAAATCTTATGTCGAACTGAGGTTGTTAGTTTTACTTTATCGTCAGGATTATTTGTGAATAATTCGGATTAAAAAAGAGAGATTCAACAATTTGAATCTCCCTTTCTGTGTTTTGTATAGATTATATTATAAATCTGAGTAAAGCTTATGTTGAACTTAGCTTGTTAGCCTACATTACTTATTTTGCGAAGTAATGGCTCATTTAATATTTCAATATTCTTGCCTTTAGTGGCAATAATTTTATCTGTTTTAAAATCTTTAATTATTCTAATTACACTTTCCGGAGCCATTCCTGTAAGTGCAGCAAGGTCTTTACGGCTCAATGGTAAATCAAATTTCTTAGAGTTGAATATCTTATTGCTTAAGCACAAAAGGACATCTGCAAATCTGCCATGAAGTTGTTTCTGTGTAAGAGAGAAAAATCTATTGTAAGTTAGTAGATTATTATTAGTAAGAATACGATACAATTCAGCATTGAAATTGTTATTCTGTTTTATAAGTTGTCGAACTGCACTAGTGTCGATAAAGCATATTACAGAATCTTCAATTGCTACAACTGTGTATGCATGATAATCATATCCATAGATATTTTCCAAACCAATAAAATGATTTTTAGTTTTTATAGATAAAATCAAATTGCTTTCACCACTGTTGAGACTAACTTTTACTAATCCTGATTTAAGATATAGTATGTCAGTAGATTTAGTGCCTTGCTTAATAATTGTTTCTCCTTTGTTAAACTGAATTTCTGTTCTATTATTAACGAGCAAATTCATTTCGTTTTCAGTTAAAACTTTAAAACAATTTCCAGTGTCTTCTCCGTCTTCGCAATGGTTTATTTGTGAAAGTACAGCCATATATTCAAAATGTTGTTAGGACGGTAAAAGTATAAATTTTTTTTATATCAAATTGACTAATATCATATATTTTTATGCCTGAGGATAGTTTTGTTATTTCTTGATTATGAGAGATATAGGTTTTGTAATTTTTAATTTTGCTTCAAACGCTATTAATTTATGCCATTTATTATATATAATTACTTCTTGAAATCGGTGTTTTGAAATGGTAGATTAAAATAAAAATGAGATTAAAATCAAGCATTCTGGTACGGAATTCTGTTGATGATAGAGCGTCCAAGCGTTACTTCATCTATATATTCTATTTCGTCACCGACTGCAACTCCACGGGCAATTGTGGTTACCTTATTAATGTAAGGTGCCAGTTTTTTATAAAGATAAAAATTTGTAGTATCTCCTTCAATTGTTGTAGGAAGAGCAAGAATTAATTCATCTATTTCGCCTGATTTTACTCTTTCAACCAAAGTTTCAATATTTAAGTCAGTAGGAGAAACACCTTCCATTGGAGAAATAACACCATTAAGAATATGATAAGTGCCGGAGTATTGCAAAGTATTTTCAATAAACAAAACATCTTGTATATTTTCAACTATGCATATCTGGTTGTGTTTTCTTTTAGGATTAGCACAGATGTCACATAATTCACCTTCAGCTATATTGTGGCATTTTTTGCAAAATTTGATATTCTTTTTCATATCTATTATAGAATTGCCTAGTGCTTCAGCGTACTCTGGTTTTTGTTTGAGTAAGTGAATTGAAAGCCGCAAAGCTGTTTTCTTACCAATACCTGGAAGTTTAGAAAACTCATTAACGCAACGCTTTAATAAATTTGAAGAAATGTTATCCATTTAGTTTATGTAAAAAAAATTAACACGCAAAAGTAAAAGAAAAAAGCCTTAACATGATAATCATGTAAGGCTTTAATTAAATGTCTTATTTATTTTACTCAGGAGAAATAGCTTCAACTGGGCAAACATCTGCGCAAGAACCACAATCTGTACAAAGATCTGGATCGATTACATAAATATCTCCTTCAGAGATTGCTTCAACTGGACATTCGTCTATACAAGTACCACATGCAGTACAATCATCACTTATTACGTAAGCCATATTAAAATTGTTTATATGTTAATAAAAATTGTTTCTAAAACTTTGCAAAGATATATAATGTTTGTTTCTTTTTATTAAATTTTTGCAGGACTGGTAATTTATAAAAGTTCTAAATAATACAATATTTCGAGTAACATATATAAATAAAAAAAGTTGGCACGAATTTATTTTGTAGCATTTTTTAAAATAAAAATTCTCACACTTTTCTAATTATTATGTAATCAGTTATATACAATAGTGTAGGTGATTCTGTTATATTTATAACATAAATTAATTTTAACAAATTATTAAAATTGTTATAAAAAATCATAATATGCCTAATTCCATATTTTTTGAATAAATAAATCATTAAATAATACATCATAATTAGTGCAGAATGATAGCATAAATCTTTTACTTTTGCTCGCATTAATATATAAACTATACGTAATAAAATGGCAACAAATAATAATGTTATTGAACGTGAACGAATAGTTATCAAATTTGCAGGTGACTCAGGAGATGGCATGCAGTTAACAGGTAATCAATTTACTGATACTTCTGCTACTCTAGGTAATGATCTTGCAACATTTCCTGACTTTCCTTCCGAAATTCGTGCACCACAAGGTACTATTGCAGGTGTATCTGGTTATCAAGTAAATATTGGACATTCTGACATCTATACTTCTGGTGATAAGGCAGATGTTTTAGTAGCTCTTAATCCAGCTGCTTTAGCATACAATATGAACAGTTTTAAGCCAAATGCTACGATAATTGTCGATTTGGATACTTTTACTGAAAAATCTTTTAAGAAAGCTAAATTGGATAGCAATCCATTAGAAGATTCTAGATTGGCAGATTGTACTGTTATAGCTGCTCCTGTTACATCTCAATGTAGAGAGGTGTTGAAAGAAACAGGAATGGATTCAAAAACTATCGATAAAACTAGAAATCAGTTTGTAGCTGGAATTCTTGCTTATTTATTTAATAGAGATTTAAATTTAGCTATAGAATTTCTTAAAAACAAGTTTGCTAAAAAACCTAAATTAGTAGAGATTAACACTAAAGTTTTGAAAGCTGGTCATACTTATGCTGGCAATATTGAGGCTATTCACTCAACTTTTATTGTTAATCCGAATCTATCAAAAAAAGGGAAATTCCGTAATATTACCGGTAATCAAGCAACAGCTTGGGGATTAATGGCAGCAGCAGAGAAGTCTGGATTAAATTTCTTCTTAGGCTCATATCCTATTACTCCGGCCACAGATATACTAATGGAATTATCAAAACATAAAGAGTTAGGAATAAAAACTTTCCAAGCAGAGGACGAAATTGCGGGTATTAACTCTGCAATTGGAGCTGCTTATGCCGGTAATATGGCTGCAACTACAACTTCAGGACCTGGTTTGAGTTTAAAAAGTGAAGCTATTGGTTTAGCATTTATTACTGAGTTACCTCTTGTAATTGTTAATGTAATGCGTGGAGGTCCTTCAACAGGATTGCCAACAAAAACAGAGCAGACTGATTTAATGCAAGCGTTATGGGGACGTAATGGAGAAGCTCCTATCCCTATTATTGCAGCTTCAAGTCCTGCTGATTGTTTTAACTATGCATTTGAAGCTGAGAAAATAGCTATTGAACATATGACTCCAGTTATCTTGTTAACTGATAGTTATTTAGGAAATGGTTCTGGTTTGATGAAGATTCCTAATATGGATGATATGCCAAGCATTACCCCAAAGATTGCAAAGCCAGACCAAGCTTATGAACCATATGAGCGTGATCCTGAGACTTTAGTTAGAACATGGGCTCATCCTGGTACAAGGGGAGCTGAGCACAGAGTTGGAGGTCTTGAAAAATCTGACGTTCATGGAGCGGTTTCTCATGACCCCATTAATCATGAGAAGATGATTAAGCTTAGAGATGCTAAAGTTCGCAAAATTGCTGATAATTATGCTCCTCAAGAAGTTTTTGGTAGTGAAGATGCAGATCTATTAGTTGTAAGTTGGGGTAGTACCAAAGGTGCTGTATATTCTGCTTTTAAAGAATTAGAAGATGCTGGAAAGAAAATTGCATTTACTAATTTTAACTATATTTTCCCACTTCCAAAGGAAACTCCAGAAATATTTAAGAAATATAAAAAGATATTAATTTGTGAATTAAATTCAGGACAGTTTGCACATCATTTGAGAAGTGAATATCCAGAATTTGAATATTCTCAATATAATAAGATACAAGCTCAACCTTTTATGGTTACTGAGTTAGTTGATAAGTTTAACGAAATATTGGAGGATAAATAATGACAGATACTATGAAAAATATTCCTCATTACACAAAAAAAGATTTTGTGTCGGATCAAGAAGTAAAATGGTGTGCCGGTTGTGGTGACTACTCTATTCTTTCTGCAGTGCAGAATGCTTTACCAGAAATTGGTGTGGCTAAAGAAGATATAGTTTTTGTTTCTGGAATTGGATGTTCATCTCGTTTCCCATATTATGTTGACACTTATGGTTTCCATGGTATTCACGGACGTGCTGCTGCAATAGCATCAGGCGTGAAAGCTGCAAATCCAAAATTAAGTGTTTGGATAATGTCCGGTGATGGTGATAGTATGGCTATTGGTGGTAATCACTTTATTCATATTCTTCGTAGAAATATGAATGTGAATTATATTTTATTTAATAATCAGATTTATGGTTTGACAAAAGGACAATATTCTCCAACTACGCCTTTAGGACAAGTTACAAAGACTTCACCTTATGGTACCATCGAACATCCTTTTAAGCCAGGTGAATTAGCAATGGGTGCAGAAGGAACTTTCTATGCTCGTGGTACTGATAACAATCCTAAGCAAATGAAAGAAATCATTATTGAAGCTGCTAAACATGAAGGCACTTCATTGGTTGAGATTCTTCAAAACTGTGTAATCTTTAATAATAATACTCACCATGAAATTACTGATAAAGTAACTCGTGACGATCACCAGATTTATCTAAAAGCTGGCGAGAAGATGATTTTTGGTAAAGAGAAAAACAAAGGTTTAGTTCTTGACGGTCTTAAGCTTAAAGTTGTTACTATAGGTGAAGATGGATATACATTAGATGATATTCTTGTTCATGATCCAACTCAAGAGGATCCAACAATGGCTTTCCTTTTGGCTAGAATGTCTCTTCCTGAATTCCCGGTTGCAGTTGGAGTGTTACGTGCTTATAAAGCTCCTGTTTATGATCAATTAATGGAACAACAAATAGAAGATGTTAAAGCTAAATCTAAAATGAAAAATATGACCGATGTTTTAAATAGCGGTAATACTTTTGAATTGTAAGTTTTTTTTAAAAAAAAACTATATTGGAAACCATCAACACTTTAATGTGTTGGTGGTTTTTTTGTTAATTATATGGATGAATTATTTTTGATAAATGACAATTGATTACTTTTGTAATAAGTATTAACTCGTATTATTTATACAAAAGCAAAGCGAATTGCATGAATAAGCAATGAATAACGGGGTGCAATGCGAGAAAATCTTCTCGAAACAAGTTCGGGACAGGCTGATTTAGGAAAACTTAAATTTGGATATTTTTCAAATATCCAGATATATTTGTTTTACTTAATCTTCAGAATTATCTGTGAATAATCCGGGTTAAAAAACATTTTGAGAGTAAATAATAATGACAGAAAAAGATATTCTATCTACAGAGGTGAAGTTTTTAAAAGGTGTAGGTCCGATGAGGGCAGAGGCTTTTAAGGCTGATTTTGGAATATCTACATTTCGTGATTTACTAGCTCATTATCCATTTCGATATATTGATAGAACACAATTTCATAAAATAAGTGAGATAGTAATTAATAATACTTCTGTTCAGCTGAGAGGTAAGATAACAAAAATTGAAAAGCAGGGAAAGGGAAGAGCGAATAGATTAACAGCATTGTTAAATGATGGAACTGGAACAGTACAATTAGTTTGGTTTCAGGGAGTGAAATGGGTTAGTCAAAAGTTAATCCTTAATCAAGAATATCTGGTCTTTGGTAAACCTGTTTTGTATGGTCGGATGGTAAATATTACACATCCTGAATTTGAAAGGGTAGAGGCTGGATATGAACTTAGCTCTAGATTGCAGGCGGTTTATAGTTCCTCTGATAAATTGTCTTCATTAGGACTTCATAGTCGTAATATTTCCAGACTTATTGAAAATTTATTGTCAAAAGTAAGAGTTGTATTATATGAGAATCTCCCAAAAAGTATAATTCAAAAATATAAACTTATTTCTCATAGAGATGCTTTATTAAATATTCATCAGCCCGGTAGTTATGATGAAATTAATAAAGCTCAGTTTAGACTTAAATATGAAGAATTCCTGTTTATTCAACTGCAGTTATTGGAACAAAAAATAATACGGAAAGAAAAAGTCTCAGGATATATTTTTCAGAATGTAGGCAGTACTTTTAATACTTTTTATTCACAGAATTTACCTTTTGAACTAACCGGAGCACAAAAGAAAGTAATTAGAGAAATCCGTAATGATTTCAAAATGGGAAAGCAGATGAATCGATTATTACAAGGAGATGTAGGTTCGGGGAAAACACTGGTGGCATTAATGTGTATGCTTATTGCTGTTGACAATGATTATCAATGTGCGTTGATGGCTCCAACGGAGATTCTGGCACAGCAGCACTACAATTCCATTAGTAAATTCCTCGAAGGTATTGATGTAAAAGTGGAGTTATTGACTGGTTCAACAACTGCTGCACAGAGAAGAGAATTGCTTGCTAATCTCGAATCTGGAGACTTAAATATTCTTATTGGTACTCACGCTTTGATAGAATCAAAGGTGGTGTTTCATAATTTAGGATTTGTAGTTATTGATGAGCAGCATCGTTTTGGAGTACAGCAAAGAGCAAAGCTTTGGGAAAAAGGCCGTACAAATTTACCTCATGTTCTTGTGATGACAGCAACTCCAATTCCTCGTACTATGGCAATGACCATTTATGGAGATTTGGATTATTCTGTGATTGATGAGTTGCCACCAGGCAGGAAAGCTATCGAAACATACCATTATACCGATTCTAAGAGAATAGCTTTATTTGGATTTATGAAACGGCAAATTGCATTAGGGCGACAGATTTATGTTGTTTATCCTTTGATAAAAGAATCAGAGACTTTGGATTTGAAAGATCTTAATGATGGATATAATAGCATAAGCAGGGCTTTTCCTAAACCAGATTACCAAGTTAGCGTTGTTCATGGACAAATGAAAGCTAAGGATAAAGAATACGAAATGCAGCGCTTTAAGAATGGAGAAACGCAGATAATGGTTGCCACAACTGTTATTGAAGTAGGTGTAGATGTCCCCAATGCTTCTGTAATGGTAATAGAAAATGCCGAACGTTTTGGACTCTCACAATTACACCAGCTTAGAGGTCGTGTGGGAAGAGGGACAGAGCAGTCATTTTGTATATTGATGAGTAGTTATAAATTGAGCAATGAAGCTAAAACACGATTAAATGCAATGGTAGAATCAAGCGATGGATTTGAGATTGCAGAAATAGATTTAAAGCTTAGAGGACCAGGCGATTTGCAGGGGACTCAACAAAGTGGTATTCTTACTCTTAAATTAGCTGATATTGTGAAAGATGAACGTATTCTGTATTTTGCCCGTAACGATGCCAAAGAGATACTCTCTAGTGACCCCAAGTTAGAAAAGGAAGAAAATAAATATTTAAAATTATTTCTTCAACAAAACGCTAAGGATAAAACCAATTGGTCTCTTATTAGCTAATATTACTTCCACTACCTTTTAATTTTCAGTTAAAATTACCTCACAACTTAGCTTAATTATGCTTAATTTTGCGCTTCAATTTTTACGAAATACTTATTATCATGACTTTATCATACAACTGGCTTAAGAACTATATAGATTTAGATATTGACCCTAACGAATTGTCTGTTCTCCTAACAGATTGTGGTCTAGAAGTAGAAGGAATGGAATTCCATGAGAGTATAAAAGGTGGATTAAAAGGTATTAAAGTTGGTAAAGTTCTTAGTTGTGAGAAACATAGTAATGCAGACAAGCTTAGTGTAACTACTGTAGATATTGGAGGAGATTCTCCTTTGCCAATAGTTTGTGGTGCTCCCAATGTTGCTGCAGGTCAAACCGTTTTGGTGGCTACTGTTGGTGCCGAATTATATTCTGGTGATGAGAGTTTTAAGATTAAAAAATCAAAGATCAGAGGAGAAGTTTCGGAAGGAATGATATGTGCTGAGGATGAGCTTCAGTTGGGGGAATCGCATGATGGTATTATGGTACTTGCTGATGATTTTGAAATTGGTGCTGATGCTTCAAAGTATTTCCCTGTTACTACGGATTATATTTATGAAATTGGTTTGACTCCAAATCGTGCTGATGCCACTTCGCATATTGGCTCTGCCAGAGACTTAGTATCTGTGATAAACCGTTTTTATCCAGAGAAAAAATTGAAATTAGAGGTTCCGGATGTTAGTGCTTTTAAGGTTGATAATCATAATTTGACAATTGAGATAAATGTAAAAAATCAGGAAGCATGTAAGAGATATTCCGGTATTTGTATTGAGAATATTGAAGTAAAGGAGTCGCCACAGTGGTTGAAAGATAAGCTTAATGCTGTAGGTTTACGACCTATTAATAATATAGTTGATATCACTAATTTTGTGTTGATGGAAACAGGTCAGCCGTTGCATGCCTTTGATTATGATAAGATTGATGGTAAAATTGTAAATGTGCAGACTGTAGCAAATGGAACAAAGTTTACCACTTTAGACGATGAAGAGAGAGAGTTGCATGAACAAGATCTTATGATTTGTAATGCAAGTGTCCCAATGTGTATTGCTGGAGTATTTGGAGGAAATGATAGTGGTGTTAAAAATGAGACTAAAAATATATTTATAGAGAGTGCATATTTCGATTCTGTTTTTGTTAGAAAAACATCAAAGCGTCATGGTTTAAAGACTGATGCTTCTTTTCGCTTTGAGAGAGGTGCAGATCCGAATATTACAGTTTATGCACTTAAGAGAGCTGCTCTTTTAATCAAGGAAATCTCAGGAGGTAATATTGCCTCAGAGATACATGATTTCTACCCAAAACCTATTCATAATTGGGTTGTTGAGATGCGCTATAGTAGATTAAATACCCTTATTGGACAAGTTATTGAGCCGGCAATGGTGAAATCTATTTTGAGTGATATGGATATTGTTGTGTTATCTGAAAATGAAGATGTCCTTAAGCTTGAGATACCTACTTTTAAGGTTGATGTAACTAGAGAAGTTGACGTTATTGAGGAGGTGTTGAGAGTTTATGGTTACAATAATATTAAGTTTGATGATCAAATTCGTTCTTCCATAAATAATAGTATTAAACCTGATAGGGATCAAGTTCAGAATTTGATTTCAGAATTTTTAGTAGCAAATGGATATAATGAGATAATGAATAATTCATTAACAAGAGCTGCATATTATGAAGATAAAAAGGACTTTAAAGCCGCTGATAGTGTTAAGATTCTTAATCCACTAAGCTCGGAACTGAATGTTTTGCGTCAATCGTTGATATTTGGTGGTTTAGAAAGTATAAAGAGAAATATTAATCACAAAAGCCCTGATATTAAATTCTTTGAGTTTGGTAAGCATTATCGTATTCAGAATTCACAAGAGCAAAGTGTTGATAAAAAATATCATGAAAGTGTGCATTTAGGAATTTTTATAAGTGGTAATAGTATTTTAGATAACTGGAAGTATTCCACTCAAAATACTGATTTTTTTGAACTTAAGTCAGTTCTTGTAAAGATATTCAATAGGTTTGCTATAGATTTAAAGGCTTTTAAGGTAAATGAATTGGAAGAAGAAGGATTTAGCTATGGCTTGGCTTATAATTATAAGAATAAGCAAATTGCTAAGTTAGGAAAGGTATCTGCAATTTTTGCTTCCGAACTTGATATTGAACAAGATGTTTTCTTCTTAGATATACATTTTGATAATTTTTTGAGTATTCTTAATGACTTTAAGACAGCTTATAAAGAATTAGCCAAATTTCCTGCTGTAAGAAGAGATCTAGCATTATTAGTAGATAAAGGTATTACATATGCAAAAATAGAAGCAGCTGTTAAAAAGGCTGATAAAAAGCTTTTGAAATCAGTTAATCTATTTGATGTGTATGAAGGAAAAGGAATTCCTTCAGATAAAAAATCGTACGCAATAAGTATGAGTTTCCAAGATGAAAATCGTACCTTAACAGATAAAATAATTGATAAATCTGTTAAAAAAGCAATATGGATACTGGAAAATGAATTTGGAGCTAAGCTCAGATAGATTTTTTGATAATTAGCTATACTTTATCGATTATATATTTGGCTGTATAGGAATATCTATCTTTGGATAGTTCTTCGGGAGTACCTTCAAAAACAATATTCCCTCCGGATTCTCCACCTTCCGGTCCTATATCAATTATCCAATCTGCACATTTAATAAATTCTTGATTGTGCTCAATTACGATTAAACTATGCCCAATGCTAATAAGCTTATTCATAGCATTATAGAGCTTTAATATATCATGAAAATGTAGACCTGTTGTGGGCTCATCAAAGATAAAAAGAGTTTTTTTGTCAGTATTTGCTAGGGTAAGATATGAGGCAAGTTTTATCCTCTGAGCTTCGCCACCACTTAAAGTATTTGAAGGCTGACCTAATTTAACATAACCCATTCCTACTTCGTTGAGGACTTCAAGTTTTGAAGTGATTTTCTTAGCTAAAGAGCTTTTATCTCTGCTGAAAAATTCATATGCATCTTCAACAGTCATATTTAGTACTTCTGCAATATTTTTATTTTGAAATTTAATATCAAGAGTCTCATCCTTAAATCTTGTCCCCTCACAATGTTCACATTTTAAATATATGTCGGCCATAAACTGCATCTCTACCTTTATTCTACCTTCACCTTGACATTGCTCGCATCTTCCGCCAGGAACGTTAAAAGAGAAGAAACCGGGTTTATACGATCGCATTTTTGCTAGTTTCTGAGAAGCAAATAAAGCTCTTATTTCGTCGTATGCTTTAATGTAAGTGGCAGGATTTGACCGTGATGAACGACCAATGGGATTCTGATCTATCATTTCAACATCTTCAATCCGACTTATGTCTCCCGCTAATATTGAAAAGCTACCTGTTTTATCAGCATAACCACCCAATGCTTTTTTTAATGCAGGATATAAAATCCCTTTTACTAAAGTTGTTTTGCCTGATCCGCTTACTCCTGTTACTACCGTTAAAGTATTTAGTGGAAACTTAACATTAATATTTTTTAAATTATTTTCAGTAGCACCTTTCACTTCAATATATTGGTTCCACTTTCTTCTAATACTAGGAACAGGAATTCTAAGGCTTCCATTCAAATACTTTCCGGTTAACGAATCTGGGCTTTTAAGTAGATTATCATAATTACCTGCAAATACAACTTCTCCACCATGACTTCCTGCTGCAGGACCAATATCGATAATGTAATCAGAAGCTTTCATTATTTCCTCATCGTGTTCAACAACGATTACTGTATTGCCTAAGTCTCTTAGTTTTTTTAATACCTTAATAAGTCTTTGATTATCACGTGGGTGAAGACCAATACTTGGTTCGTCAAGAATATATAATGATCCTACAAGACTACTTCCCAATGATGTAGCCAAATTTATTCTTTGAGATTCGCCTCCTGATAAAGTTGCGGACTTTCTATTTAGGCTTAAATATGACAATCCTACATCGCAAAGTACACTTAATCTATTTACTATTTCAATAATAAGCCGTTCACTTATCTTTTTGTTGTGTTTATCAAGTTTTATATTTTGAAAAAAATATAGAGCTTTGTCCACAGGCATCAGCACAATGTCAGTAATAGACTTCCCATCTATAAGCACATAATTAGTTTCTTTTGTAAGGCGACTACCTCTACATTCAGGACAAATTTGTCTTCCTCTGTAGCGAGAAAGCATAACGCGATATTGGATTTTGTATGCATTCTGTTCAAGCTCTGTAAAGAAATTATTTAACCCTTCAAAGTATTCATTACCAGTCCATAGAAGCTTGTATTCTTCTTTAGATAATAAGTTTATTGGGCGATGAATTGGGAAGTTAAAGAGTGGTGCAGTCATGACGAGCTTATCTTTCCATAATCTCATTTTATCACCTTTCCAACAAGCTATTGCGCCATCATAGACAGATAGATTTTTATCGGGAATTACCAAGTCCTCATCAATACCAAGTATATTTCCATGTCCTTCACATCTGCTACATGCACCATAGGGATTATTAAAGCTGAAGAAGTTAATATCCGGTTCTTTAAATTTTATACCATCGAGTTCAAATTTATTAGAAAATGTTTTTTTCTTCCACTTACTATCTATCTCGTAAAATAATATGCATTCTCCATGTCCTTCGAAGAAAGCTGTTTGGCTTGAATCAGCAATTCTTGTTTCGTCATTTTTATTCTTTTTGCTTATTAGCCTATCGATGATAATATGGCAATCTATTTTTTTCTTTTTAGGAATTTTACCACTTTCAAGAATATCTTGTAAAAGTTTAATATGTTTATCAGAGAATACTCTTGAATATCCTTGTTGTAAATATAAGTCTAATTGAGTTTCTAGAGGTCTATCGGTTATTGATTTAATTGGAAAGCTAATCATATACTTAGTGTCGTCCTCCAATGTGTTAATAAATTTCACAACATCATTTACATTTTGTCGCTTTACTAATTCCCCTGAAACAGGAGAATAGGTTTTACCAATTCTTGCAAAAAGTAGTTTTAAGTATTCGTATATCTCTGTTGAGGTACCAACAGTAGAACGTGGATTAACAGTGTTTACCTTTTGCTCAATTGCAATGGCGGGAGAAATACCGGTTATCTTGTCAACTTCGGGCTTACTCATTTTACCCATAAATTGACGAGCATAAGAACTTAAGCTTTCAACATATCGACGTTGGCCATCTGCATAGAGAGTGTCGAAAGCTAGTGAGGATTTACCAGAACCCGAAAGACCGGTTATTACCACGAATTTGTTGCGTGGAATCTTAACATTCACGTTCTTAAGGTTATGTACCCTTGCCCCTTGTATTTCTATGTGCTCTATTTTAGACAAAACTCTGGTTTTTTAAACAAGCTACAAAGGAAGTAATTTTTGAGCTTATAGAAATATGTTTTTACTGCATTTTTTATTAATACATAATTTGGGTTTAAATATGTTTTTAGAATATTAATAGCATATTGTTATGACTTTTATTATCGTAGGTAAAAAAATTGTACCTTTGACAAGTATTTGTAAATGATAGTATTAATTAAGATGAATTTCACTATAAATTTAAATATTATACAACTTATTTCTGTAGCTATTTTTTCAATCCTTGGCTATATCGTAATTAAACTTATATTTTTCGATTATAGTTATACAATTGTTAAGCCTTTTAAATGGGAAACAGCGGTAAAAGAAGGAAATGTATCTAAAGAATTATTAAAACTTGAGAAGAATTTTGTTGATAAAGTTAGGTTTTATTCTTTGTGGTTAATTATTGAAAAGATTAAAGAAAAGGAAATTTCCGGATATTTTGCAGAAGTTGGTGTTTATAAAGGAGAAACTGCTAAGTTAATTAATATAGTTGAGCCGGCACGAAAGTTTTTATTGATAGATACTTTTGATGGTTTTACTCAAGTTGATTTGGATAGCGAAACAACAAAAGGGGGTAAGTATTCTGCTCATAATTTCTCAGATACAAGTATAGAAATTGTAAGTAACTATATAGGGAAAAGTGAAAATCTAATTTTTATTCCAGGACATTTTCCTGAGAGTATTAGCGATTTTGATGTTGAAATAAAATATGCTTTTGTGCATATTGATGCAGATTTGTATATGCCAACTAAGGAAGCATTAAAGTATTTTTATCCAAAATTATCTGAGGGTGGAGTTATTGTAATTCATGACTATAATCACAACTGGCAGGGGGTTAAACAAGCTGTTGATGAATATTGTATGGAAAATAGTATTGCTTTTGTAGAAGTTGCTGATATGCAAGGCAGTGTTGTTATAACAAAGTAAAATGCAAAAGAGTGACTTTGTTATTCCACAGGAAGATTTCTGGAAAATCCTTCTTCTAATGATATGAATGTTTCTGTTGCCACTACTTCAACAACTGATTGTAGTTTTTCTACCAAAAGCTTTTTAAGATGTTCGTTGGAGTGTGCATATATTTTTAATAGAAAAGAATATTTGCCGGTTATATTATGACATTCGACTACTTCAGGAATTCCTTTAATATGTTCAAATACCTCTTGGTGTGTGCGTTGTTTTACCAAGTTTATTTGCACTCCTACATAGGCTAAAGTATTATAATTAATAGCTTTAGGGGAAATTTTAAAAGTCTTCCCGTCTATAATATTTTGCTCAATCAGTTTTTGTACTCTTTGATGAATGGCCGAAGCCGTGATATTGCATTGACGGGCTATTTCTGTAAATGAAATTCTAATATCTTTGGCAAAAATGCCAAGAATCTTACGGTCTAAACTGTCTAAATGGAATTTGTTTGCCAAAATTAATTGTCTTTTTTAGTATAAATAAAGTTTTCTTCTTCTAATAGTGAACTCTGTTTGCTTTGTTTATTAAAATCAAAAAGCAGTAATTGATTTTCGGGTTGTTTTTGGTTTTCCCACTCAATAACTCTAGGCTTAAGTTCTTCAAAACCTTGACGCAAATATTTCTTAATTAGTTTATTGGTGGTAGTTTTTTCAAGAAGAATACATTTTTGTAAAAATTCATATTCTTTATATGATAATTTAAAAGTTATCTTTTTGAATTTACGTTTTATCTTCTTTGTAGCCATATAAGCGATAAATTATTAATTTATTTTGCTAAAATAATCTAATTAAGTATTGATTTTCATTTGTTTAGAAATAACTTATTCATAGTTTTTTCAACACTTCAATAAAATAATCCAGATCTTTCTGAGTTGTAAACTTGCTCATTGCCAGTCTTATAGGCCTAATAGTATTTGCTTTACCAATAGCTTTTATAACATGCGATTCTTTAACGGCTCCTGAACCACAAGCACTACCGCCGGAAACAAATATTCCATTCATCTCTAATCTTATTAGATACATTTCATTATCAGGTTTTTTAGGAATCCCAATATTCAATATATTTGGCAGTGATGTTTTATCACTATTGATTATTATATCAGCAACTTCACTTTTCAATTTATTTACAAGGTAGTCTTTCAGTTTTATATATTTATTATTTTGTAAATCAATATTTTCATATGCTATTTCCATTGCTTTGGCCATTGCAGCAATAGCTATAAAGTTCTCCGTTCCTGCACGCATATTTCTTTCTTGGCTGCCACCTTGCATTAATGGAATAACTTTCTCATTATTATTGATATACATAAACCCTACTCCTTTAGGACCGTGGAATTTATGAGCTGACCCTACGGCAAAATCTAAAATACCAGTAGAAAAATCATTCCTAAACTTACCGATTGTCTGTACGGTGTCGGATAGAAAAAGAGCGTTGTTATTTCTACAAACTTCACTGACTTTCTTAAGAGGTAAAAGACTTCCAATTTCGTTATTTGCATGCATTAAACTTACCAAAGACTTTTCTTCTTTTTCCGATAATATTTTATTTAATTGTGCTAAGTCAATATGTCCAAATCTATCTATATCTAAGTATATTACTTCTTTATTAAAAATATTAGCGTAATATTCTATACTTTTAAGCATAGCAGTATGTTCAATAGGACTTGTTATAATAGCCTTAATATCTTCCCTTTGAAGTAAGCCAGAAATAAGAGTGTTTATAGATTCAGTACCGCCGGAGGTAAAAAAAATATTTGCAGGCAATACATTTAACAGTCTAGCGATTACAGTTCTGGCCTTTTCTACAATAACTCTTGATTGTCTTCCCAATTCGTAAATAGAGGAAGGATTGCCATAATTTTTTGCCATTAAGCTGTGCATAAGCTCAATAACACTTGGCTCCATCATAGTGGTAGCGGCATTATCAAGGTAAACTTTTCGCATAATTTAATATGTAAATATATTTTGTGTTCTGATTGGAAAGAATCAATAAGTAGAAAATTATTATTTAATTTCGATATCTTAACCAGCCTATAAATCCATATACCAATCCTCCTACGATAGCACCAACTACTGATGAAACTACTACTCCTATATTAAAATGGCCTAATTTAAACCAGCTATATATAAAAAGTATAACAAAGGAAACTCCCGCAAAGATTAATCCTTGCTTAAGGGCTGAAGGTTTTCCGACAGGTCGAACCATTATATTAAACTTTTAATATCGTTAATAATTTTCTCTGCTAATTCATCAGCTTCTTTCATTGATAATGCTTCAGCGTAAATTCTAATAATAGGTTCAGTATTAGACTTGCGCAAATGCACCCACGATTTTGAAAAATCAATCTTTACACCATCAATAGTTGAAACCTTTTCATTATTATACTTATCAGCCATAGCAATTAAAATGGAGTCAACATTCATCTTTGGTTCCAATTGTATCTTGTTTTTAGAAATAAAATATGCTGGATATTCGGCTCTAAGTTCCGAAACTTTAATATTTCTTTTTGCAAGATATGTAAGGAATAGAGCTATTCCTACTAAAGCATCTCTACCACTGTGCAGGCTAGGATAGATAATGCCACCATTTCCTTCTCCACCAATTACTGCATTAGTTTGTCTCATCATCTCCACTACGTTAACTTCTCCTACTGCTGAGGCAGAGTAGCTAAATCCATGCTTCTCTGTTATGTCTCTGAGGGCACGAGTAGAGCTCATATTGGAAACTGTATTTCCTTTCTGATGTTGCAAAATATAGTCAGCAACTGCTACCAAAGTATATTCTTCATTAAACATTTCACCATTTTCCATTACAATTGCAAGACGGTCAACATCCGGGTCAACAACAAAACCAACATCTGCTTTATTATCTATCACAGCTTTTGAAAGTTCTGTTAAATGTTCTGGTAGTGGTTCTGGATTGTGAGGGAAATGACCTGTTGGTTTAGTATATAATTTCACAATATTATATACACCCAGTTGCTCTAGGAGAGGAATAATAGAAATACCACCGGTGGAATTTACTGCATCCAGTGCTACAGTGAAACCAGCCTTGCTTATGGCATCAATATCTACTAGTGGTAAATCCAATATATGTTGGATGTGGTTTTTTATAGCATCATAATCATGCGATAAATGCCCTAATTCATCTACTTCAGTATATTCAAAATTCTCTTTTTCAGCAATTTCTAATAACTCTTCTCCTTCTTTGCCATTAATAAATTCACCCTTTTCGTTTAGTAATTTCAGAGCATTCCATTGTTTGGGATTATGCGAAGCTGTAAGTATTACACCTCCATGTGCTTTATGGTCTGTTACTGACATCTCTACTGTTGGTGTTGTGGATAGTCCAAGGTCAATCACGTTTATTCCCATAGAGTTTAAAGTGCCAATAACTATATTGTTAACCATTGGGCCAGAGATTCTTGCATCGCGACCAACTACTACTTTAAGTTTTGTTGATGGGAATTTAGCTTTAAGCATAATAGAATATGCTGATACAAATTTTACCACATCCAAAGGGCTTAAATTATCACCAGGCTGACCACCGATGGTGCCTCTTATTCCTGATATTGATTTTATTAATGTCATAATAAATTTATATTTGATTGCGAGGGCAAAAGTAGGGAAAAGATTGAAGAGAAAAGTTTATAGGATAAAATTTAATGGGGAAATTTTAAAGTTTTTTAAAACTTAATCGTTATGATTATTTGCAAATAATTTGGTCTAAAATCATTTTAGCACCAATCTCAGCTGAAGTTGATTCTGTAGATACTACCACATTTGGAGACACAGGTATTTCAAAGGGAGCGTCAATACCGCTAACATTTTTAATTTCTCCTTTTAAGGCTTTCTTATATAAGCCTTTAACGTCTCTTTGTATACACATCTCTAATGATGTATCAACAAAAACTTCAAAGTAATAATCTCCCAATATATCTCTTAGCATATTCCTTATTTCTTTTGTTGGAGACATAAATGCTGATATTACCATTACACCGGAGTTAAGAATGATTTTGGCTATTTCAGCGGCACGCCTGACATTTTCTTTTCTGGCTTCCTCGGTATATCCAAGGTCTTTGTTTAGCCCGTTTCTTAATATATCTCCATCCAAAACAACAGTAGTGATATTCTCTTTGTCTAATTTCTTTTTTAGTTCTTTAGCTAAAGTTGTTTTTCCGGAGCCGGAAAGCCCTGTTAACCATATACATTTTAAAGTCTTATTAGTTTTACCCACTTGTTAACTTTTGTATTTATAGATGATGCTTATCAGCCTATCGTTTTTAATAGGCTGATAAGCTATTATTAATTTATTGTTTTATTAGTTTCTTAATAGCAAAAAGTCCATTATTTGAACGGAATTCTATAGTATAAATTCCCGGAGATAACTTATCAATAGGAATTTTATTGCCAATAGAATGAAAAATCAATACAGATTCACCTAGCGAGTTGAAAATTTCAATCTGATCAAATTTTTCTTTTGTATCGATAGATATAACGTTAGTGGCTGGGTTTGGATATATTTTAAACTTATCGCTAATATTTTGTTTCGTATTTCTAATTGAATTAGGTCCGTTTTCAAAGTATATGATATTGCCATAATATTCTCCAACAAAAAGGTCCATATCTCCGTCGTTATCAATATCGGCAAATGTAGGGAATGCATATCCAATAACTGAATCTATTCCAAATGGATTATTCTGTGGGCTGGCAAATTGAGGATTGGTTGAGGTGCCAATATTTTTATAATATTGCATTGCGCCATAATATTCACCTACTAGTAAATCTAAATCTCCATCTTTATCGAGATCAGCAAAAGCCGGTGCTGCTATTATGTATGTTGAGTCTAATCCAAAAGGGTTAATTTGCTCTGTAGTAAAATGTGGATTAGTTGCAGAACCAGTATTTTGGAAATAATGGAGTGAACCATAATATCCACCAGTTAAAAGGTCCATGTCTCCATCTCCATCAATATCAGCAAAAGTAGGTAAAGAGAAGTATCCTATTGAAGTTAATCCAAATGGGTTTGTTTGCGGAGATGCAAATTGTGGATTTGTCGCGGTTCCTATATTTTTAAAATATACAATATTCCCTGGATATTCTCCTACAAAAAGATCCATATCCCCATCGTTGTCGATATCTACAAAATTCGGAAATGATATTGTCACTGTAGAGTCAAGTCCAAAGGGGTTTGTAACAGGAGTAGCAAATGATGGATTAGTATTTGTCCCTGTATTCTTAAAATATTTTAAAGCGCCATAATATTCACCTGCAAGTAAATCTAAATCTCCATCATTATCCAAATCTACAAAAGTTGGAGATGCAAACTGATATGTGGATATTATATTAAATGGGTTTGTTTGAGGAGTGCTAAAAGACTGTGCTGAACTTTGATTGGCAGAAGTTATTCCAAAAATAAAAGCTGTAGCTCCAAGAATTTTCGTCAAAGATGGTTTGCTTATAACTCTTGCTAATTCGTTGATTATTCTCTTTATTTTATAAATAATCTTTTCAATTTCATTAGAAATATCTACATGATAATTAGAAATAAGATACTGCAACCGTTTTGCTAAAACAGAGAGCTGTCTTTTTTTACGCGAATAGTGATTTTTTTGATTCATAGATGATAATTTTAGGTTATTTATACTTCTGATGCTGCCCAATATGTCGCATTAGGAATCATTATTCCGGTTTTATAGTTTGGGGTAATAGTATTCAATATATTTGGTCTTATTTTATTTGGTATAATATGCACATCATAAATTTCGTCTAGTGACGATAGGTATGAAATCTTTCCAATAACAGACGCACTAGGTAAGTGAACAACTATTATTCCTGCTTGATTTGCCTTCTCGGCAAAGTCTAGTTTAGCAAAGGTGGAAGAATTCTTACGTAGTTTTGAAAGTCCAATAAAAAGGTAATCCTTATAAAGTGACATTCCTCTTACAAATCCATCAACTTTTACAACAACTTCGTATGTTCCTGTTTCAGTATTTATTTTAATAAGTTCACCTTTAGCAGAGAGTAAAACATATAATTCATTATTAAAAATACGTGGAGAATGTGGCATTGCTAAATCTTTCGCAATTATCTTATTCGTCTCCATATCTATTACTACTCCCGTTTTTGTAATATTATTGCGCCAACTTTGAAAGCTATTTCCCTCATTAAAAGCAGTAGCATACTTTGGAATTCCATTTCGCATTGCCATACCATTCAAATGGCATCTGTCTTCAGATACCAGCTCATCGATAAAAGAAGGCTTCCAATAGGGAGTGAAATTATAATCGTCATCTAGTTTTATTATGCAAGAAAATAAAGTGTTTACAGCATATAGATTCTCATCTTTGCCAAAGTTTAAATCATGAATATCCAAGTTTCCTGTATGATATGTAAGCCTTGGCATATAAATAGAATCATATTTGTTAGGTGAGTTAGGATAATTTATTGCCAAATCTTTGGAATTAGAAAATACAATTACTTCATCTTTACATGCGATAGCAAGCTTGTCTTTATTGGTGTCTTCTGCTACCCCCATTGGTTTTGAAAAAGTACGTGGTAATTGTATTAATGTGTTTTTATCTTTAGGTGAAAGAAAAATTATTTTTCCTGCTTGATATGTAGAAATAGCAATAGTACAGTTTAATTGCAGTAATAATTCCGGTAGTTGAGGTGTATATGTGCAGCTAAAAGGTGCTAATGAGCTATTTGCCATTTTTGTATTGATATTATTGTTAATAATGGATATTATGATGTATATAACATGGCAAATTTATGAAATATATTTCAATATCTTTTAATAAATTTTTTTCTGAATAAATTATTCTGTATTATTCATACATTTGCAAAAGGCACATTTCAGATGAAAGAAAGAATTAAGATATCAAGGATCAAAGAATTGAGTATTATTCAAAAAGTAATATTAATATTATTATTTAGTGGATTTTTACTTATTGGCGTAAAAATATCTTCTGATTATGGTGTTGCTTGGGACGACCACTTGCAGACAAATATAGGGAAGCAAAATCTTGAATATGCATTAGGAAAGAACCAAGATTTATTTCGAAATGTAGATCGATTTTACGGTAGTGCTTTTGAGTTACCACTATATTATATTCAGCATTTCTTTAAATTATTCAGTTCTCAAGTTTATGTTCGACATCTTATTACACATTTATATTTCCTTTTTTCACTATTGATTTTTTTTAAGTTGATATTACGACTTTTCAAATCATTTCCATTAGCCTTGTTAGGTGTTTTTTTTATTTATCTACAGCCTCGAATTTTTGCGCATTCGTTTTTTAACACAAAAGATTTGCCTTTTCTTTCAACTTTTATACTTAGTCTCTATACTCTTTGGATGGTGGTAGAATCTCCATCAGATAGAAGGCGAATTATTTTGCATTCTTTTGTCACTGCTTTTTTAATTGATATTAGATTGGTTGGATTTATTGTGCCTGCAATTACTGTGGGAATTCTTGCTTTTATATATATTCCAAAGAAAGAGCTGAGAAAAATAATAAAACCAATGTTAAGTTATACCTTATTTGCTGCGTTATTTACATATATGTTGTGGCCGGCTTTATGGCTGCATCCAACGTTGTTATTAAAGAGTTTTATTAGAATGTCTCATTTCCCATGGAGTTATACTAACTTAATAGCAGGACAAACAATATTAGCTACACAAAATCCTTGGTATTATATTCCTTTCTGGATTGGGAGTACAACTCCTCTGTCAATTCTATTTTTATGGTTCATAGGAGTGGTGTTTGTGATATATAATATTTTAAGTAAAGATAGTTTTATCTTTGATACTAAGACTATTTTCTTGGCTAGTTTAGTGACTATGCCAGTTGATTTATGGATTTTCTTTTTGATATTAAAACCTGTTTTCTATGATGGATGGCGGCAATTATTCTTTATGAGCCCTCTTTTGGTTATTGGAGCTGTTTATGGAACTCATTGTCTTTTTAAATCCATAAGAAATTTTAAATATTTATCTGTTATTTTAGGACTTACCTTGCTGATACTTGTTATGGTGCCAGTTGTTAAAATGATTATCATTCATCCGTATCAACAAGTATATTTTAATATGCTAATTTCTAAGAAAAATAACAATATTCGTCAGAATTATGAAATGGATTATTGGGGATTGAGTTATAAAGAAGGCTTTGAGAGATTATTGAAATTAGATAATAGTAAACATATTAAAGTATATGTAGCAAATATCGCAGCATTAGATAATTGTAAATTAGTTGATGAAAATGAGCGTAGAATTTCTATAGTGGAGAAAATAGAAAATGCAAATTATTTTATAACAAATTATCGCTTTCATCCTCAGGAATTTCCTTACGAAAAAGTCATTAGTATTAATAGGCAGGGTAGTAGTATATTGGGAGTTTATAAACTAAAAGAGTAGTTAATGGATTTACTGGAGTATAGAGAATTAACTAACAATGTGCGTCACCCATGGGAAGTGGCTAGGTTTGAAGTAATGCTAAAATTATTGGATAAGCAATTTTCCAAAGTTGATATGCATATTGCAGATATTGGTTGTGGTGACACTTTTGTGGTTAACTCATTGGCAGAAAGATATCCTGATTATAAATATTTGGCTATTGATAAAGCATTTACCGACAATGATATTGATTTTTTTAAGAAGGAGTTTGCAGATAAAGATATTAAATTAGCAAAAGAATTAGAAACTATAAACAATTACACTTCCAATCTTGATATAGTACTATTAATGGATGTAATTGAGCATATTGAGGATGATGTCTCGTTTTTAAAAAATATTATAAATCAAAATTTTATTTCAAGCGAATCTGTATTCCTAATTACTGTCCCAGCTTTTCAATCGCTTTTTACTGCTCACGATAAATATCTTTTGCATTATCGTAGATACTCTCGAAAATCATTAAATGATACACTTAATAAAAGTGGGTATAAAGTTATTGACTCAGGTTATTTTTTTACAAGTTTAATGAAGGTGAGGGCTTTGCAGAAAATAATGGAAGAAATCCTTGGTGAGAAAGAGCAAAAGGGATTAGCGGTTTCAAATTATAGTAAAAACAAATCAGATATTATCAAAAGCTTTTTACTTTTGGATTTTAAAATAATGCAATTATTTCATAAGTTTGGGATAAAGATTCCTGGGCTTTCAACTTATGCTATATGTCGAAAATATTAATAGTAATTCCTGTTTATAATGAAGCTGAGCGTCTTGATAAAAAAACTTTTTTATCACATTTGTCAAAGCACCATGATCAGCATATTTTATTTGTAAATGATGGAAGCAGTGATAATTCTTATGAAGTGATTGAAGACTTGCGTAAAAGTGCCAAAGGACAAGTACACACTCTTAGCTTGACAACAAATCAAGGTAAGGCTGAAGCTATAAGAAAAGGGATTCTTAAGATTAGAGAAAAGAAAAAGGATGCTGATTTTTTTGGATATATTGATGCAGATTTAGCAACACCCTTAAGTCAAGTAGAGTATATTATTAATAAGCTAAAGGTAGATGAAAGTAAGCTAATAGCTTTTGGAAGTCGAGAAAAAAAAACGGGTAATGATATTCAACGTAATATATGGCGCCATTATCTCGGGCGTATTTTTGCTGCTTATTCTAGTTTGTTGTTAAGCCTTAGAATTTATGACACTCAATGTGGAGCAAAGTTTTTTAGGGCAACAGCTACTAATTATGGACTTTTTGAGGAGCATTTATTTAGCAGGTGGTTTTTTGACATTGAGATATTCCTACGCTTACGAAAAATTGTTGGAGATGAGAATTTTTATAAAAGTATTATTGAAATTCCTTTGTTAGAATGGCAAGAAAAAGGAAATACAAAACTTAAATTGAAAGATTTCTTATTAACTCCTTTTGTATTGTTATTAATAAAAAGAAAATATAGAAAATAGAATTATTTTCAATTTTATTATTTGTGAGAATTTATTGATAATTCTCATTGTTTATATTGTGTTTAAATAAGCAATAAACTTGGTGTTTTGGGATAAAATTAAGATATTTGTACTTTGAAATATTAAATTATAACAATGGACAAAAACACACCAATAGATTATAAAATAGTTAGCGAAAAAATTTCAGAAAGTGGTCTAAAAGAGGTAGGTAAGGCAACTATACGTGAAATTAAAAAACTAGTTGATAATATTGAAAAATCTAGTGGCGAAAATTTTATCCGGATGGAAATGGGAATTCCGGGAATCCCTCCAACACAAGTAGGAGTGGATGCTGAGATAAAGGCTTTGAAAAGTGGTGTTGCAGCCATATATCCTGATATCCAAGGGATTCCTACTTTAAAAAATGAAATTTCCAGATTTGTTAAAAATTTCATCAATATAGATGTTAATCCAGAGGGATGCTTGCCTACTGTTGGTTCAATGCAAGGTAGTTTTGCTGCATTTCTCGCCCTTAATAGAATACACAAAGGGCGGGAGAAGGTTCTTTTTATTGACCCGGGCTTTCCAGTTCATAAGCAGCAATTGCAGGTTTTAGGTTATCAATACGAAACTTTTGATGTTTATAACTATCGTGGTGATAAACTACGCGATAAGCTTGAATCATTCTTGAGTAAAGGTGAAATTAGCTCCATACTTTATTCTAATCCTAATAATCCATCCTGGATTTGTTTTACAGAAAATGAATTACAAATTATTGCTGAATTATCTAAGAAGTATGGTGTAATAGTAATGGAAGACTTGGCCTATTTTGGAATGGATTTTCGTAAAGATTTAGGAACACCGGGGCAAGCACCTTATCAAGCTTCTGTAGCTAGATATTCAGATGATTATATCCTTTTTATTTCTAGTTCAAAAGCCTTTAGTTATGCAGGACAACGTATTGGAATGATGGTGATTTCAGACCACTTATTCAAAGCGGAATTTCCTGATTTACTTAGGTTTTATAAAACTTCACAGTTTGGATATAGTATGGTGTTTGGAACAATCTACCCACTCAGTTCAGGGACTTCTCATTCAGCACAATATGCTTTAGCAGCTATCTTAAAAGCTGCCAATGATGGTGACTTAGATTTTGTGGAGGATGTTAAGATTTATGGTAAGAAGGCTCATATTATGAAGCAAATGTTTCTTGATAATGGATTTAAAATTGTCTATGATAAAGATGAAGATGAAGATATAGCCGATGGATTCTATTTTACTTTTAGTTATCCGGGATTGAGTGGCGTTGAGTTATTAGGAGAGCTTATATATTATGGTATTAGCGCAATTTCGCTTGCCATTACAGGCAGTGATAGGATTGAAGGGGTTAGAGCATGTGTATCATTGGTGAATGAAAATCAATTTGGAGATCTCGAATATAGACTTAAAGCTTTTAATAGGGATCATCAGTAGTTTAATAATTGAATATTAGTATATTAACATATTATAAATAATCAAAACATAAATAATAATGGCAGTAAAAGGAAAAATTGTAGTGGATACAGAGAAATGCAAGGGCTGTCAAGTCTGCATACCTGTTTGCCCTACAGAAGTAATTGAAATGTCGTCGATGGTCAATGGAAAAGGCTATCATTTTATGGAGCAAGTGCGTGAGAATTGTACTGGATGTACAAATTGTGCAGTTGTTTGCCCCGATGGTGTGATAACAGTTTATCGGGTGAAAGTATAGTTAAATAAATTCGTAAAATAAAGATCTTATCCAAACAATGAAAGAACTAAGATTAATGAAAGGTAACGAAGCCATGGCCGAAGCAGCAATACGTTGTGGAGCTGATGGATATTTTGGTTACCCAATTACCCCACAAAGTGAGGTGTTAGAATATCTTATGGCAGAACAGCCATGGAAAAGAACAGGAATGGTTGTTCTACAAGCAGAAAGTGAAGTTGCATCTATTAATATGCTTTATGGTGGAGCCTCAACCGGTAAAAAAGTATTAACATCATCTTCATCACCTGGAATTAGTTTAATGCAGGAAGGTATTTCTTATCTTGCTGGTGCTGAACTTCCTTGTGTTGTTATTAATGTTGTTAGAGGAGGCCCTGGATTGGGTGATATACAACCATCACAATCAGATTATTTTCAAGCAACAAAAGGTGGAGGTCATGGCGATTATCATTTATATGTTATCGCTCCTTCAAGTGTTCAAGAGTCTTCAGACTTTGTTAAGAAAGCCTTTGAAGTAGCTTTTAAATATAGAATCCCTGCTATGGTATTATCTGATGGTGCCATTGGGCAAATGATGGAGAAAGTAGAACTATTTGAGCAAATGCCTCGACGTACAGATGAGGAAGTAATTGCAGAATGCGGAAGTTGGGCTACAACTGGTAAAACTCCTGATAGAGAGCATAATGTTATTACATCTCTAGATTTAATTCCAGAACGCCTTGAAGAGCATAACCATAAACTACAAGCTAAATACAAAGAGATAGAAGAAAATGAGGTTATCTATGAAGAGATACTTTGTGACGATGCTGATTATGTAATTGTTGCTTATGGTACTTCTGCTCGTATTAGTCAGAAAACCGTTCAGTTGGCTCGCGAAAAAGGTTATAAACTTGGTCTTATGCGTCCAATTACACTTTGGCCTTTTCCAAAAGCAAAAATTGCTGAATATGGAGAAACAAAGAAAGGTATTTTGGTAGTGGAGATGAGTGAAGGTCAAATGGTTGAAGATGTTAGACTAAATATCAATGGTAAGATTCCTGTTGAGTTTTATGGTCGTTCAGGAGGGATGATTCCTACCCCTGATGAAGTATTAACCGCTTTTGAAAAGCATTTTATGTAGGAGGAAAAACTATGGAAATTATAAAATCAGAAAATTTAGTATATAAGAAAACTTCTGCTATGACGGATAAGGAGTTGAGCTATTGTCCAGGTTGTGGACATGGAACTGCTCACCGTATTACTATGGAGGTTTTAGAAGAAATGGGTGCAATACAAGATACTATTGGAGTAGCTCCTGTAGGTTGTTCTGTGCTTGCTTATGAGTTTATGAACATTGATATGCAAGAAGCTGCTCATGGTAGAGCTCCCGCATTGGCAACAGCTATTAAAAGATTGTGGCCATCAAAATATGTGTTTACCTACCAAGGTGATGGTGACTTAGCTGCTATTGGTACTGCCGAAACTATTCATGCTTGTAATAGAGGCGAAAATATTGTTATTATCTTTATCAATAATGGTATTTACGGAATGACCGGTGGACAAATGGCACCTACAACTCTTCCAAATATGAAGTCCTCAACCTCTCCTTATGGTCGTGATGAAGCTATGATGGGACATCCTCTTAAAATAACAGAACTTATAGCTAACTTGCCAGGAGTACATTTTGTGACTCGTCAGGCAGTGCATAAGCCAGGTCATGTGCGTAAAGCTAAGAAAGCTATTAAAAAAGCTTTTGAGCAGTCTTATGCAAAGAAAGGTCTTTGTTTTGTAGAGATTGTTTCTAACTGTAATTCAGGTTGGAAAATGACTCCAAATGATGCAAACCAATGGATGGAAGATAATATGTTCCCTTACTATCCTTTAGGTGATATTAAAGTGGACGGTCAATTAGTAAAATAATTATAAAACTAAGAAATTATGACTGAAGAAATAATCATAGCCGGATTTGGAGGACAAGGTGTACTTTCAATGGGTAAAATTCTTGCATACTCAGGAATTATGCAAGATCAAGAAGTTAGTTGGATGCCTGCTTATGGGCCAGAAATGCGTGGTGGTACTGCCAACGTTACTGTTATTATTAGCGACGATAGAATTAATTCTCCTGTATTGAATTCTTATGATACAGCAATTATTCTTAACCAACAATCTATGGATAAATTTGAGAAAACAGTGAAACCGGGTGGTTTACTATTGTATGATCCAAATGGAATTTCTAAACATCCTTCACGAAAGGATATTAATATTTATCAAATTGAAGGTGCTGCAGAAGCTGCACGCCTTAAGTCCGGTAAAACATTTAATATGGTTGTTTTAGGAGCTTTTCTTAAATTGAAACCTATAGTGGAATTTGATAATGTAATTAAGGGATTGAAGAAATCTCTTCCTGAACGTTATCATCATCTTATTCCAATGAATGAAACTGCTATTAAAAGTGGAATGAAAATAGTAAAAGAAATCCAGAAATTATAATATTTCTGAATTGTGATATTAATATAAAACAGCCTCTCCTAACTATTTAGGAGAGGCTGTTTTGGTTTTCTTTATTTATGGATATTCCTTATATATCAGTTGTTAATTCGTATTATTCATCGTTTAATAATAACTTCTTGTTTATGTTATTGTTTTATAGTAGATTTATAAGATAACTATATATTCTCATGTTATTCAAATTTAGTATATGTTGGTAATTTTTTACGCCATGCATCTACACACAAAGCTATAATTATGAATATTGCAGGTTAAATCAATAAAATTCTATTTATTATTTATTTTCCATTAATAATAGCCTCAATATTTTTATCATTATCAATTTTCTTGCCTTCTGCAGTGTTTATAAACTCTAATAAATCGCTATATCTTTCCACAACTTTCCCCCTCACCATTTTCATAGTAGAATTTAGTAATTTGTTTTCTTCGGTAAAACCTTCACTAATAATCCCTACAGAAGCAGGAATCCATCTATATGGAAACATGTTTTCGTACTTTCCATCAGGTAAATAAGCATCAATCTCTTCCTGAATAATTAAAGCTGCTTTTTTAGCACCATCGCTTGTTTTAATGTCTAATCCGGATTCAGCTACTTTACTTGATAAAGCACTATAATTTGGATATAAAATGGATGATGTGTAATTATTCTGATTATTGTAAAGCATTACCTGATCAATATATTTTGACTGTTCAACTAAAGTTTCTTCAATACCTTCAGGGCTGTATTTTTCACCATCATTACCAATTAAAAGGCTTTTAAATCTTCCGAGTACATATAGAAATCCATCTTTGTCCATATAACCCATATCGCCAGTATAAAGCCAGCCATCTTTTATTGTTTCTTTAGTAGCTTTTTCATTTTTCCAATAACCCTTCATAATATTTTCCCCTCTAACAACAATCTCGCCTTTTTTTCCTAAAGGAAGTTCATTGCCGTCGTTATCGCATATTTTAAGGTCTAAATTTTTTACTAGAAATCCTGAAGACCCTAACTTGTGCCTCTTTGGTGCATTCGAAGAAATTATAGGTGCTGATTCTGATAGCCCATATCCTTGGTACATTGGTATTCCTATAGCATAAAAGAATTTTTGTAATTCAATATCAAGTAGTGCTCCGCCTCCAATAAAAAATTCAAGTTTTCCTCCAAAACCTTCACGTATTTTTGAAAACAAAATCTTATCATAAAGCCATAACAAAGGTTTTTTGAGTTTAAGCATACCTTTGCCTTTATCCCAACCAATTCCATTATATTCATAAGCAAGATTTAAGGCTTTATTAAAAAGTTTTTCAACTTTAGGACCTTTATCTTTTATTCCTTTTTCGATATTTTTTTTAAAATTCTTAGCAAGAGCAGGTACACTTAATATAAATGTAGGTTTTGCTTCTTTTATGTTTTTAGGAATATTTCGTAATGTTTCCATTGGTGTTCTCCCTAGCTCAACAACTGATAAACTTGCACCATTATCTATTAAGGTATATAGTCCTACTGTGTGACCAAAGGAATGATCCCATGGTAGTATTAAAAGTGAAGAATAATATTCAGGAACTGTTAATAATGTTTTTGCTTGTTCAACATTAGCAGTATAATTTCTATGGGTTAGCATTATACCTTTTGGGTCTGCTGTGGTTCCTGAGGTGTAACTAATATTAGCTATATCATCTTTGTGAATGGAATTCCATGTCTTACTAAATTCAGTTTCTTTATTTTTTAAGTATTTTGCTCCATTTGTAATAATATCATTATATGAAATTTCATTTTTCTCTAGCTTAATATCTTCATTGTCAATTATTACAATAATATTTTTAACATCCTTAAGCTCATCTAATATTTGTCTGATTTTAGGTAGTTGGCGCTCAGAAACTACAATCACTGAACAACCGCTGTGCTTAATTCTAAAAGCTAAGTCTGCAGGTTCATTAATTTTTATAGATAAAGGAACATTGATAGCACCTATATATAGCATTCCTAGTTCTGATATTAACCATTCACTTCGCCCTTCTGAAAGTAAAGCTAATCTATCACCATGCTTAATTCCTAAATCTATTAAACCATTAGCAAAATTATAAACTCTGGATTTGATTTCACTGTAAGTTATTGGTTGATAAATTTTAGTACTGTCTTTTTCTAAAACAAGTGTATTATTAGGAAATTGGTTTACACTTTTCTCAAATAACTGTGGTATTGTCATAATAATAGAATTTTAATAAAAGTAAATGCTAATATAATAAATTATATAATGGTAACTATTTAAATTTATGTGTTGATTATCAGTCAATTATTTATTGATAAATGTAATAATTGTAAAAAAAAAGTCACTTGAGTTACTCAAATGACTTTTTAAATATTATTTTGTTAAACTTATTGAATTAGAGAGAAGTCAACACGTCTATTAGCATGGTCGTGTTTAGGGAACAATAAGTATCTTTTTCCATTAGGCTGTATATCTAATCTACTTGGATCAATACCATATTCTTCTGTAAGAATTTTTTTAGCTTTATTACAACGTCTTAAACTAAGATCTTCATTATATTTATCAGAAGCGTGTTTGTCACAATTACCTGAGATTAATATTCTAGCATCAGGGTATTGCTTCATGTATATAGCTACATTTATTAATGTAAATTCTCCTGTAGAGTCAATAATGGTTTTGTCATATTCAAAGTATATAGGGCTAAAGAAAATTGCAGGGGCATTATTTTTTTGTGCTGGAGCCACACCAGCAGCAATTGTTGGTTCACCTGTTGCAGAATCAGGACTAATAATTGCAATTCCTTGGAAGTTTACAATTGAGCCTTTAGGACTATCAAGTTCCAAATCTCTACAATCAGGGACTTTATCACCATCGCCATCTACAGTAGATGTGTCACATGGATTAATCTTATTTTTTTCTGCACAACATTTTTGAACAGAGTCAATATTATTACCCATATCTACAATCTTATCCTCTATAGCTTTAACATAATCAGGTTTCGGGTTCCACTTATATGCATCATCATATTTACCAAAAGTATAATGTAAACCTAGAGAAACATGACTATAATTATCAAGTTCTGATAATACAACAAACTTTGCATCTAAATCATCAACAGGAGTATTTGTAAGTCCTATTTCTAAAAATATATCTAAACCTTTCGTTAATCGATATCCTATAATAGAACCAACGTCAATACAAGATGTAAATTTCATATTAGTCTTATCTCCATTCATATCATAGCCAACATTTCCTATAATATTATCATTTACATCATATAATATACTTCTGTATCCAAAGAAACCTGCACCTACATACACTGTAGCATTCCATTTTTTATTATATCTATAGGGTGCTATTATATTTGTCATGTTTAAAGTGAAGTCCAACTGCAAGTCCATTTCATTAGCTTTAAACCAGTCGTCATTTCTTTGAGAAAACATTTGACCAGTATTAAAGTTTATTCTAGCACCAAATCTTTGATTAAACTCTCTTCCTACCTTAGCACCAAGCATCCAATTAAACTTGCCTTTTTTACCAGTTCCTGGGAAATAGGTATGTTCTGCAATGTCTCCAAAGAACTGATAGACACCAAACATACCTCCAACATACCATCTATTGTAATCAACATGGTTAGTGTCCGTCCATGGGACGTCAGAACTTGAGGCTTGAGCACTAACTTTCCCCGAAAAAATAAACAAGCTGGCAAAAATAAAAATGCCAGAAAGCGATAAAAGTTTTTTCATGTTATTAGATTAATATAAATATTTTATATAGTAATTAAAAAGCAAAAATACAATAATTTATATTAAAAAAAATTTTTTTTTCATTATGATTTAAATTATTATATATTTGTACTCTAAATAAATAATCAATTGCTAAATTATTAATATCAATTTTATTATGAAAAGAATAATTACTTCAGTATTGTTAATGCCATTATTATTTCTATTGCCTACTAATTTATTAGCTCAAGATGAATTAGTTGCAAAGAATTACATGTGGGATGTAAGTCTTAATATGGGCTCTGGTTTATTATGGGGAGATGCAGCTACAAGTGCAAGCCCATTTTCCAGATGGTTTAGTAAAGAATCTAATTTCACCTATGGACTGACCTTAAAACGTAAATTATCGAATGTATTTAGGTTACAAGTTGCTTTTCAAAAGGGAATGTTGAGTGGAGAAAGAACAAAATGGAGTGGAGATCAGTATCATGCTGTTATTAACTCTGTCACTGATTATTATGATTATCATTTGGGGTTAGATGTGGATTTTACATCACTTTTTGGATTTAAAGAAGATAGATTTATGTCTGTTTACGCATTTGGTGGTATAGGAATGATAAATTATAAAGCTAGTAGTTTTGCTGATGCTGTTTTATTCAGTAATGTAAATTCCAGTACAATGATTATCCCATGGGGTGGAGGGCTTAGATTTAGATTTGATGAGCGATGGAGTGCTTATATTGAATCTAATTTTAGAAATACTTTTGTTGATGACATTGATGCATATGTTGGTTTAGGAACGGATGTTAATGATATATATTCCATTACTGGTATTGGTGTAACTTATAGGTTTGGTCAGAAAAAAGTGAAGAAACCTAAAGTGGAAATTGCACCTGTTGAACCTGTTGATACTACACTTGCACAAGTGTCTATACCTACGAATATTGTTTATAATTCTACTATTCCTGCTGAAGTTGAACCTAATTCCGAATATCAGGTTAATACTATAATACAAAAAGGAGACATAGAAGGGGAGGGACAATATAGTCTTGTAATTCCTAATGATTTTTATGTGTCGGATGTTAGTGTTAACACTGGCAAAGTAAGTCAAGATAGTACCCATCTTATTGTAAATTGGGATAATATTTCTGGCGAACAATTGGCAATATCATATAAGCTTAGCTCCGGAGGGTTAGAAGAAGATAGCTATATATTTAATAGCAGTTTTAGCTATAATGAAAATGGTGAGAGTAAAATGAAAACTTTTAGTGATAGGGTTAATCTTAAACCAAGTATTATTGCTAATAATGATGTTACAAATCAAACTACAGAGGCTAATAATAGCAAGAATAACGCTACACAAGAAGAAAACAATGCAGAAGTAATTGCAATTACTCCTAAACCTATTACTCCAGCTTTAGAATATAGAGTGCAGGTGGCAGCTGTATTTGGAGGAACAACTTCTAAAAGATTGCTTAAAAAACAATTAGGTTTACAAGAAGACGTTCAAGAGGATCCTTATAAGAATTCATATCGTTATACTATAGGTAATTATAAAACTTACGCTGAAGCTGCTCAAAATAAAGCATTGTCGAAGGTAAGAGGAGCTTATGTAGTTGTTTTTAAAGATGGTAAATATATTGGTGGACTTGAGAAAACTAATACTGATATTATGGATAAAAATGGAACTTTTGAGACTGGTGATACATATAAAGTTCAGATTGCGGCTTCTAAGGGAAGAACATATTCTATTGCTAAATTAGCATATAAGTATGGTTTACAGCAGAATGAGATTATGGAAGATGAGATAAGTGGTTGGTATCAATATACTGTTGGTAAATTCCGTACTGCTGATGAAGCAAAAGAATTATTGAAAGAAATTCAGCTTAAAGTTCCTAAAGCATATATTGTTAAATTTGTTGATAAGAAAAGAACAAAATAGGTATTTTAATCTAAAATATACCGCATAATTATCACAAAGCCTGCATATTTGCAGGCTTTTTTGTAACTTTATTGCAACTAATGTAGTATAAAATGTTGTTTTTTTGAAAATTTATTTTTTATATATAATTAGTATTTATACATTTGCAAATTATTTCAGATAAATAATAACGAATTAGAATTTAAACTTAATAGATAATTTAAACAGAGAGAAATGCGCAATTTAAAAACATTATTGGTGATTATGCTTGCAGTTTTTGTAGCAAGCTGTGGAAGCTTAAAGATGCCAGATCCTTATCATGTTAACCCTAATCCGTTAGTAAATAATGGTGGAAAAGTTAGCTTTACAGTGAAGGATACTATACCTGAAAAAGGTTTTCCAAAAACAGAAATAGTAAAATTAGAGCCATACTTAAAATATGATGGTGGTACTTTAGCACTAAAACCTATGATGCTTAAAGGTGAAAAAGCCGCAGGTGAAGGTACAGTTATTAACTTTAAAACCGGTGCCCCTATAACATATACCGACGTTTTTGATTATAAGCCAGAGATGCAAGTTTCTGATTTGTATGTTAAAGTGACATCTTTAAAAGGTGGAAAAGAAACTCCAGTTGCGGATGTCAAAATTGCTTCCGGTATAATTATTACTTCAACAAGAGTTGGTCATGGTGAAGATGCTCAATTAGCTGCTCATATGTATGAGAAAGAAACTATTGTTTCTACTTCAGCTAAATTATACTTCGATTATAATAAGTCTAACCTTAACATGGGGTTAAAGCTTAATAAAGATTCTAAAAAAGATATTGATTCTCTTAAGGAATTTATCGCTTTAGGATGGAAAATAAAAGATGTAAATGTTAATGCATGGGCATCTCCAGAAGGCGAATTAACACTTAATCAAGAACTTTCTGACGAGCGTGGTGCTGTTGCTAAGAAATATATCGCAAAACAAATTAAGAAGATTACCAAAGAAACAGAAACTACTATTAATGTTGCTGCTAAGGGTGCAGATTATGATGGTTTTATGGCAGCTTTGAATGCTTCAAATATTGAAGATAAAAATAAAATTTCGAATGTTATTAAATCTCAAGCTAATAAGTCTGAAAGAGAACAGCAAATTAGAAATATGACAGTTATTTATAAAGAAGTTGAAGACATGTTATCTGTTCTTCGTCGTGCTGAAATGACCGTAAATTGCTATGAGCCAAAACGTACTGACGAGCAAATTGCAGCTTTGTCAACTTCTCATCCTGATTCACTTTCAGTAAAAGAACTTTTATATGCTGCTACATTAACTGAAGATTTGAATACTCAATTAGCAATTTATAAGTCTGCTATCACGAATTATGAAAAGTGTTGGAGAGCATATAATAATGCTGCTGCTGTAGATATTAAATTAGGTAATACTGAAGAAGCAGCACAATATCTTGAGAAAGCTAACACTCTTAAACCTAATCAAGGTGAAGTAGAGAATAATATGGGTATTTTAGCTGCATGGAATAAAGATTATGTTGCTGCACAAAAACATTACCAAGCTGCTCAAGCTGCTGGTGTAGATGTTACTTATAATATGGGTGTAGTTAAGATGATTAATGGTGACTATGCTGGTGCTGAAAGTGCTTTTGGTTCTAAAAAATGTGATTATAATCTAGCTCTAGCTCAATTAGAGAACGGTAAAACTGCTGACGCAACCAAAACTTTAGATTGTGCTGCTAAATCAGGCGAAGTTTATTACTTATTAGCTGTTATTGGAGCGCGTACTAATAATACTTCTATGGTAATAGATAATTTGAAAAATGCTATTGATGCTGTTCCTGGTTACAAAAACGAAGCTAAGAAAGACAAAGAGTTTGTAAAATTTGCAAATAATAGTGATTTTATGAATTTATTGAAATAGAATATTTAAATTAAAATATACGTATGAGGGTGAGCTTTGGCTCACCCTTTTTTTGTTATTATAATTGCAGTTTAAAATGTATTTACTGATTTATTAGTTTTTCTTAATCGATAGGAATATATTGTGAATATTCCGAGTTAAATCATTAGATGTTTTTTGTTGCTTAAAATGTATAATAGTTGGGTTTTGTTTTGTGTAGATGCAGACCTGTAACGAAATATTGTAAACGTTTTGTAACGTCAGTCTGTCTAATAACTATACAGAGCGGCTTAAAAGTTCAAGTTCAAGGCTTGCTGCTTTTTTGTAAAGCGCAGTATACTAAGGTATATGAGCATTTACAAAAAGTAGCATAACGCAGAAATTGGGCTTTTTAGACAGTCTGACGTAGTATTGCATTAATATAATACCATGTAATAACTAAATTCATACACAGTAAGGGGTGATATTGGATTTATTAATTTACAGAAAACAATGAAATGAATAATAAATTTATTTTAATTGGTGAATATTGTAGCCCAAATTTGAATTATGTTTAAAACTTTGTTTTGTAGCAGTTCCTGCACAGAATAGTTTTTAGAATGCATATTTGGTGATAAATTAACATCTCTTTGTTAGTAAATCATTATGTAGTTTTTTGTTTACTAGTTACATTAATATACTTTTACATTATTAATATTGTTTATTCCACAATAAGGATACTTTTAATAGCGTTTGAATATTTATAATAAGTCAAAAATTTATATACAATAATTTATGAACGGATTACTTTTATTACTTCAGGTAAATGAAGTAGGGCAGGCAGTACAAGATACATTAAGCAATGTTGCTGATGGAGGACTAGCAGATGCTGCTAATGAAATGTCAATATGGGAATTAACAAAAGCTGGTGGTTGGTGGATTATGGGTCCATTGGCTTTGATGTCTATTTTTGCTATTTATATTTTTGTTGAGAGATTTCTTGCTATACAAAAAGCCTCGAAAGATGAGTCATATTTTATGAATGATATCAGAGATCTAATTCATGAAGCTAAAGTAGATGCTGCTAAAGAATTGTGTAGAAAGCAAGATTCTCCTTTGTCTAAAATGTTAGAAAAAGGATTATCTAGACTAGGGCGTCCATTACCAGATGTAAATCAGGCAATAGAGAATGTTGGAAAATTAGAAGTGTCTAAACTGGAGAAGAATGTGGCAACACTTGCAACAATTTCCGGTGCTGCACCGATGATTGGTTTTTTAGGAACAGTTGTAGGTATGGTAAGAGTTTTCTTTGATATGGCAAATGGTGGTAATAGTTTGGATATTGGTATGCTTTCCAGTGGTATGTATCAGGCAATGGTAACAACTATTGCGGGCTTAATTGTTGGTATTATTGGATATATTGCTTATAATATAATTGTTGCAAGAATTGAAAAAGTTGTTTTTATACTTGAAGCTCGTGCTACAGAATTTATGGATTTATTACATGAACCTGCTTCCTAAATCATTATCGTTATGGCTATAAAAACAAGAAATAAAAAAAGTCTTGAATTCAGTTCAGCATCAATGTCTGACCTTGTATTCTTGTTATTAGTGTTTTTCATTTTGGTTTCTACTATTGTAAGCCCTAATGCTATTCCTTTGACATTGCCTAATAGCTCAAGTCAAAAAGTTATTGATGCTAAAAAGGATGTTACTGTTTATATTAATGATCAACTGCAATTCTTTATTAATGACGAGTCTAATCAAGTAACAGAAGATAATCTTCAAGCTAGTTTGGCTAATAAGTTGGTAGCAAAAAAAGGCAATGTGGTTTTAAGAGTAGATCAAAGTGTGGCTGTTCAATATGTTGTTAAGGTTATCGATGCTGTGAATAAAATAAATGTAGAAAGGCAATCAGCTTACAAAGTTATATTAGCCACAAAACCAGAGTAATAAAATGACTTTAAATTCGTTATTAGTACTATGAATTTCAATATAGATTCAAATAAACGTTGGGGAATTATTGGCACAGTGGTATTTCATATTGCTTTACTTTTAATTTTAGTTATGGTAAGTATGAAACCTCCTTATCCTCCACGTCCTGAAATTGGTCTTGAAGTAAATCTAGGATATAGCGATCAAGGTATGGGAGAGATACAACCTAAGAAAGCTGTTGTTTCTAAACCCGTGCAAAATAAACCTCAGCCTCAGAAAACTGATGAGAAAGTTGTAACTCAAAATACAGAGGAATCGATTAATTTAAAATCGAATAAGTCAACAAAAAAGGTAGAGACAAAACCTGAAGAGCCTGAGAAGCCTGTTGTTGATAAAAAATATATATTTTCAAAGAAAAGCGATACTAAAAAAGGCGGTAGTGAAGGTGTAACCAACAAACCTGGTGACCAAGGTCAAAGTAATGGGACACCAAATTCAAATAATTACGTTGGAGGCGGAGGTACTGGTGATATCCCTTATTCACTTGGCGGCCGTGTTAAGAAAAGTATTCCTAAGCCAATAAATAATAGTGAGGAACAAGGGACTGTAGTTGTTAAAATTTGGGTGAATAGAGATGGCAAAGTTACCAATGCAAGAGTACAAGTAAAAGGCACAACCACTTCTAATAGTCAGTTGCAGAACATTGCAATAAAAGCAGCATTAAAAGCCTCGTTTAATTCCGACCCCAAAGCTCCTGAGGTTCAAGTGGGAACTATTACTTATATTTTTGTAATATAATATGGCTAAATTTCTTTTGGATAACATAAGAAATATTTTGTAACAGGCTTTTTTAACTTTGATGCGCTTAGTTGCTCAGAGACTTCAGCAATATCTTTTATCGTGCCATTTTTGGATATAATTTCAATTGTGCCTCCTTCATTTGAGTATAGATGATTACTGGTATGGTCAGTAAATACGTAATACTCAACTTCTTTTTCTGATATGTTTAGAGCTTTTTTTATTGTTTCTCTTTTCTTATTTATTTTCTTTTTACTAAATTCTGTACTGCTAAATTCAATCTTAAAGAATTTTCTATTTATTAGTCGTTGTGATAAATCTTTCAGAACTTTATCTTTAGCAAACTGTGCCCATACTTTTATAGCACTTAGTATATCAAAGTCATCCAATAAAGAATAATTTTTTAGAGCATTACCTTCAATACTGAACATTTCCTTTGTATTATTATTTTCGAGGAAATATGCAAATGAAGGTGAAGCAAATAACTTTTCATTATGTTGATGAACTTCTTTGGCTCGTTTTAGGATATTCATTAATAAATGCTCTGCCATAAGTACAGCTTTGTGTAGATATACTTGCCAGTACATTATTCTCCTTGAATTGAGGAAATTCTCTATAGAATAGATGCCTTTTTGTTCAATTACGATTTTATCATCAACAATTTCCATCATTTTCAGGATTCGTTGAGTACCAATTACTCCTTCTGATACACCTGTGAAAAAACTATCTCTTCTTAGATAATCTAATCTGTCAACATCGAGTTGAGAACTAACGAGTTGATGAAAGAAATGTCGGTGGTATTCATCTTTAAAAATAGCAATAGCCATATCTAATTTACCATCATATTCTTTGTTAAGTGCTTCCATAAAAATCAATGAAAGTTCTTCATGGGATACTTCTTTAACAATTGAATATTCTAATGCATGTGAGAATGGCCCATGTCCAATATCATGAAGTAATATTGCTATTCGTGCAGCTTCTAATTCTTTATCGGAAATATGATGCCCCTTTTGCCTAAGGTATTGTAATACCTCTCCCATTAAATACATTGTGCCAATGGCATGTGAAAATCTGGAATGAACAGCACTGGGATAAACTAAATGTGAAAGACCGAGCTGTTTTATCCTCCTTAATCTTTGAAAATATGGATGTTCAATTATGTCAAAAATCAAATCATCAGCAATATTTATTAGACCATAAACCGGATCGTTTAAAATTTTCTTCTTGTTGATTGTACTCATATGGCAAATTTAACGTTAATTAATTGATTACAGAATAAAAATCTGTTTTTATTGCTAATTTTGTAAAAATAATTTAAAAATATAGATATGGCTAAAATACTTTGGGTTGATGACGAAATTGAAATGCTAAAACCTCATATTATCTTTCTTAAAGCTAAGGGTTATGATGTAGAAACTATAAATAATGGTAATGATGCTATTGATTTACTTCAAGAAGGAGATTATGATTTGGTTTTCTTAGATGAAAATATGCCCGGCCTATCAGGAATTGAAGTTTTAGGTGAAATAAAGAAGATAAATTCAGTACTTCCTGTGATAATGATTACCAAAAGCGAGGAAGAATCCATTATGGAAGATGCCATTGGTTCTAATATTGCTGATTATCTTATTAAACCTGTTAATCCTAACCAGATTTTGTTAGCCATAAAAAAGAATATTGATGCTAATCAAATAATATCTGATAAAAACACAATGGATTATCAGATGGAGTTTAGGCAGATTGGAATGGAATTGTCTAATCGACTCGATTGTGATGAGTGGATAGATATTTATAAAAAACTTGTCGACTATGAAATTAAATTAGAGAAGTCGAAGGATGATAATATTTTAGAGGTGTTTCAGATGCAAAAAGATGAAGCAAATTCTGTTTTTTCTGATTTTGTTGCCAAAAACTATATTGACTGGTTAAATGGTTCTGATGATAGACCGGTACAATCACAAATTGTTTTTAGAGAAAAGATTTTACCTAAGTTAAATTCTAATATTCCTACTTTCCTTTTTGTAATTGATAATCTTAGATATGATCAATGGAAGTCTATTTCTCCAATTATTTCTGAGTTTTTCAGAATAGATGATGATTCTATTTATTACAGTATTTTGCCTACAACAACTCAATATGCTAGAAATTCTTTTTTTGCTGGATTAATGCCACTCGAAATTCAGAAGAAATATCCTCAATATTGGGTATCTGAAAATGATGAGGGGACAAAAAATAATTTTGAGTATGAATTACTACAAACTCAACTTAAAAGGTTAGGTAAGAATATTTCTGTTAGTTATAATAAGATTCTTAACTTATCACAAGGTAAAAAACTTGTTGATAATATGCATACATTGCTAGATAATCAGTTGAATGTGATAGTTTATAATTTTGTTGATATGCTATCGCATGCTAGAACAGAAATGGAGGTTATCAGAGAGCTTGCCAGTGACGAAAGAGCTTATAGGTCATTGACTGTTTCCTGGTTTCGCAACTCTCCTTTATTTGATATGATGAAATTTATTGCCGAGAAGAAAGGCCAAATAATAATTACTACTGATCATGGTTCTGTTAGAGTTAAAAAGCCTATAAAAGTTGTTGGTGATAGGGAAACAAATCCTAATTTAAGATATAAATTTGGAAAAAATTTAAAATACAAGGCAAAGGAAGTTTTTGAAGTGCGTAAACCTGAAGATGTATTTTTACCTCGTTTAAATATTAGCACATCTTATATTTTTGCCAAACAATCAGATTTCTTAGTTTATCCAAATAACTACAATTATTATAGTAATTTTTATAATGATACTTTTCAGCATGGGGGAATTTCTTTAGAAGAAGTTTTAATACCTATTGTGTCACTATCTGCAAAATAGAATTATTAATGATATCAAAAAGAGTAAAACTAGAAGAATTGTCAGATATCGTTAATGATATCTTATGCGAGTTTCCTAATGAGCGTATTTTTGCCATTAAAGGAGAGATGGGTGCAGGAAAAACAACTTTCTCTAAATTGTTTTGTAAAGCCTTAGGAGTAAATGATGAGGTTAGCAGTCCAACTTTCGCTATTGCGAATATTTATGATAGTGAAAAATATGGAGAAATATATCATTTCGATTTTTATCGTCTTGAGAATTTGCAGGAGGCTATCGAAATTGGATTTGGGGATTATGTATATAGCGGAAACTATTGTCTTATGGAATGGCCGGATTTAGTTTACGATTATATCCCTCGTCCTTTTGTTGAGATAAGGATTAAGCATACCGACGATAATGATGTTAGAAATATAGAAGCAGAAATGATTAAATAGATTATAAATATTTTAGTTGTTTAATAGTATCTATTGGATTTGTTGCTCCAAATACAGCATTCCCAGCAACTAATACATCAGCTCCGGCTTCTACCAATTTATTTATATTTGAAATTCCAATTCCACCATCAACTTCTATAAGTGCATTTGAGTTTTTTTGCTTTATAAGATTCTTTAGCTTGCTTATTTTAGAATAAGTATTTTCAATAAACTTTTGACCTCCATAACCAGGATTTACTGACATAATAAGCACAAGGTCTAATTCAGATATAATATCTTCAAGTAATATCACATTAGTATGAGGGTTAAGTACGACGCCTGCTTTTACATTAAGACTTTTTATTTTCTGTATTGATCTGTGCAAATGAGTTACAGCTTCGTAATGTATAGTTATTATATCAGCCCCTACATTTTTAAACTCTTCAAGATATCTATCAGGATCCACTATCATTAGATGTACATCTAAAGGTTTCTTTGCATGTTTTTTAATAGCTTTAATAACAGGAAAACCAAATGATATATTTGGAACAAAAAGACCATCCATTACATCAATGTGAAACCAATCAGCATCACTATTATTAATCATTTTTATATCTTGCTCTAAGTTTGCAAAGTCGGCAGATAGTAGGGAAGGGGCTATTAAATGTGACATAATGTTGTTATATTAATTTGTTACAAAGTAAAACAAAAAAAGCATCCACTTGAAACAGATGCTTTTAAAATATATTATATTATCCAAGATAAGTTTTAAGTATTTTGCTTCTTGAAGTATGCTTTAGTCTTCTTATAGCTTTTTCTTTAATTTGCCTTACTCTTTCTCTTGTGAGGTCAAACTCTTCTCCAATTTCTTCTAAAGTCATTGGATGAGCACCATTAAGACCAAAATATAGTTTAATAACATCCGCTTCTCTTGGTGTTAATGTAGAAATAGCACGACTTATCTCTTTGCGTAATGAATCATAAAGAAGTCCTGTTTCAGGAGTAGGAGTGTCATTTTCTCTTATAACATCATACATGTTAGTGGTTTCATCCTGTATTAAAGGTGCGTCCATACTTACATGTCGGCCTGCATTTTTTAGAGATTCCTTTACTTCGCGAACAGAGATGTCTAATACTTCAGCAATCTCTTCGTGATTTGGAGCCCTGCCTAACTCTTGTTCAAGAGTGGCATAAGTTTTATTTATTTTATTTATTGATCCAATTTTATTTAAAGGTAGTCGTACAATTCTTGATTGCTCTGCTAATGCTTGTAAAATTGATTGACGAATCCACCAAACAGCATAGGATATGAATTTAAACCCCCTTGTTTCATCAAATCTTTGTGCGGCTTTTATTAGACCTAAATTGCCTTCATTTATTAAATCCGGTAGGCTAAGACCTTGATTTTGATATTGTTTTGATACAGAAACTACAAACCGCAAATTAGCTTTTGCTAATTTTTCAAGAGCTTGTTTGTCCCCTTGACGAATTTTTTGGGCTAGAATTACTTCCTCCTCTGCAGTAATTAAATCTACTCTACCAATTTCTTGTAAGTATTTATCCAATGAAGCAGTTTCTCTATTTGTTACCTGCTTTTGAATTTTTAATTGTCTCATTAATTCAATTTTAGTAAAACTATAAAAATGTATCGGCTTCCTATTACGTTGCTAATGCCTTTAAGTTTCATTAACTTCAATAATAAACTAAATGTTTTTGTTACATTTTTTTATATAAAAACTATAACAAAAGAAATCCGAGTTCATTGATAATCAAGAACTCGGATTTATAATTTTAATAAAAGAACTTTATATTAGGTAAATTCTTTTTGGATGATGTATATTATTATTTACCTGATTTTTCGGGTCTTGGAAGAAGGGCTTTAGCTGAAAGCTTTAATTTCCCGGATCTAGAATCTATAGCAAGAAGCTTTACGTCTATTTCATCACCTTCTTTAAGTACTTCTTCTACTTTTTCAAGACGTTTCCATGCTATTTCAGAAATATGAAGTAAGCCTTCTTTACCGGGAAGAATTTCGACAAAAGCACCGTAGGGCATTATACTCTTAACAGTTGCATGATATACTTCTCCTACTTCAGGAACTGCTACTATGCCTTTTATTCTATTTGTTGCTGCTACAATAGATGCTTTGTCTGGTGACATGATTTCAATAATTCCATTTTCTCCAACTTCTTCTATTGTTACAGTAGTACCAGTAGTTTTTTGGATGTCTTGAATAATTTTTCCACCAGGTCCAATTACTGCTCCAATAAATTCTTTGCTGATAACCATTTTTTCTATTCTAGGAACAAAGTCTTTGTAATCAGCTCTTGGTTCTTTAATAGTCTCTTCTATCTTGTCTAGAATATGCATGCGGCCTTCTTTTGCCTGATTTAAAGCTTGAGAAAGAATCTCGTATGATAAGCCTTCTACTTTAATATCCATTTGGCAAGCTGTAATACCGTCACGTGTTCCTGTAACTTTAAAATCCATATCACCAAGGTGATCTTCATCTCCTAAAATATCTGAAAGAACAGCATATTTACCACTATCGCTATCAGTGATAAGTCCCATTGCTATTCCAGAAACAGGCTTCTTTAATTTTACTCCGGCATCCATTAATGCCATAGTGCCGGCACATACTGTTGCCATTGAAGATGAACCATTAGATTCTAATATCTCTGATACTATTCTTATAGTATAAGGATTCTCTTCTTTGTCTGGAATCATTCTTTTCAATGCTCTAAGGGCTAAGTTGCCATGTCCAATTTCACGACGACTGGTTCCTCTTAAGAAACGAGCTTCACCTGTAGAGAATGGAGGGAAGTTGTAATGTAGTAATAGATTACTTTTTCCTTCAAAAACAACTCCATCAATAATTTTTTCATCTAATTTACTACCAAGGGTAACACTTGTTAGAGATTGAGTCTCGCCTCTAGTAAATATAGCAGATCCGTGAACTGTTGGTAAATAGTTTACTTCTGTCCATATAGGACGAATTTCGTCAAGTTTTCTTCCGTCAAGTCTTATTCTTTCATTAAGAATAACTTTACGAACTTCAACTTTCTCTACATCGTGGTAGTAACGTTTAATAAGTGTTTTTTTCTCAGCTGCGTATTCAGGCTCAAGGTTATCGATAAATTCTTGAATAATAGCTTCAAACATTTCTGAGCGTTTGTGTTTATCAGCAGTACCTGAAGCAGCTACTTTATATACTTTTTCAGAAAGCTCACTGATGATTCTTTGTTTTAATTCTTCATCATTGTCTTCATGATTATATTCTCTTTTAGGGCTTGATTTTTCTACCATTGAGGCTAATTCCACCTGTGCTTGACATTGAATTTTGATAGCATCGTGGGCAACCTTAAAGGCTTCCATCATCATTTCTTCAGAAACTTCATTCATTTCTCCTTCTACCATCATGATATTGTCTATAGAGGCACCAATCATCATTTCAAGGTCAGCAGCTTCAGTTTCTTCTATATTTGGATTAACAATCCATTCACCATTTAGGTTTGCCACTCTAACTTCTGATATTGGACCATGAAATGGTATATCTGATACGGCTAAAGCTGCTGATGCAGCTAAGGCAGCATAAGCGTCGGGTTGGTCTCCTTGTTGTAGGGAAATTAATGATACTAATACTTGTGTTTCAGCATGATAATCATCTGGAAACAGTGGGCGTAATACCCTGTCAATTAATCTTGAGATAAGAATTTCGTACTCTGACGGACGAGCTTCTCTTTTGAAAAATCCTCCAGGAAAACGTCCTGCAGATGAGTATTTTTCTTGATAATCTACTGACAATGGCATAAAATCTACATTATCGCCAGCTTCTTTTTTTGATACTACAGTAGCTAATAGCATGGTATCACCAACTTTTACTACTACAGATCCATCGGCTTGTTTAGCCAATTTTCCAGTTTCAATGGTAATTTCTCTACCATCTGCCATCTGGAAACTTTTTGTAATTCCAATTTTCGACATCTTTTCTTCTTTATGTGCGTACAAATTATTGAGGCAATCATCTGTTTGGTGAAGTCTTCATCCTTGCCTCCAAAAATGAGTTCTCCAATATGCAAAAAAAGGTAATTGAAGTCAATCACCTTTTTTTGTTATGGTTTGTTAAAGCATAAGATTATTTTCTTAAGCCTAATTTTTTAATCAATTCACGATAACGGTTAATGTCTTTTCTCTTAAGATAATTTAAAAGTTTACGACGTTTACCTACCATTAATACTAATGAACGCTCAGTGGCAAAATCTTTACGATTTGCTTTTAAGTGCTCTGTTAAGTGTTTGATTCTGTGAGTGAATAATGCTACTTGTGATTCCACAGATCCTGTGTTAGTAGCTGATGAACTGTATTCTTCGAATATCTCAGCTCTTTTTTCTTTTGTTAAATACATAAGTTATTGTTTTACTATTATATTAAATTATACCATCTAATTATAGCGGCTTTTATAAATCGGGGCAAAAGTAGTAATTATTTGGTTACTTGGAAATATTATTTTTTACCTATTTGTAATCTAATTACTTAATTATTAAACCGTCTTTTAGAATAATTTGTCTGTCAGCTCTATCTGCTAATTCTTTGTTGTGAGTCACAATAACATAGGTTTGACCAAATTTATCTCTTAAATTGAAAAATAAATCATGTAGTTCTTTAGACCTTTCTTCATCTAAGTTGCCAGAGGGCTCGTCAGCAAATACTACTTTGGGTTTATTAATAAGGGCTCTAGCTATTGCTACTCTTTGTTGTTCTCCTCCTGATAGTTCGTTAGGTTTATGATAAATACGGTTTTTTAATCCCATAAAATTTAGTAATTCGCTTGCTTCTTGCTCAGCTTTTTTCTTCGGTGTATTGGAGATAAAAGCTGGAATACAAACATTTTCTATAGCAGAAAATTCTGGCAGTAAATGGTGAAATTGAAAAACAAAACCTATATGCTTATTTCTGAAAGTAGCTAACTCATTGCCAGATAGTTTATTAATATCGATGTTGTTTATAAATACATTTCCGGAACTAGGTTTATCTAAACTCCCCATAATTTGCAAAAGTGTAGTCTTGCCAGCTCCTGAACTACCTGTTATACTTAGAATTTCACTTTGTGAGATTTCTAATGATAGACCCTTTAATACTTCAAGGGTGCCATATTTTTTATGAATGTTAACTGCTTTAATCATTTTACAAATTTAGTCTTTTAAATTTAGTTTAGAGTCTATAACATAATCATAATAGAAATTCTTCAAAGAGAGCCACGCCTTATCCAAATATTTATCTATAGAATTTTTGTCAATCCATTTTGCTTTTGTAATATCCTCACTCTTTTGTGGTTTTAGTTTTCCACTATAATTGCTGGTCATTAAAAACCAATGGCTAAGTTTTAGTATATATCCATTTTTCTTGCTAATTAGGTGTCTGCTAATGCCGATTTTATTATTAATTTTTAAATTTTTTACATTGGTTTCTTCTTCCACTTCTCTAATAGCGCATTCTTCAAGAGTTTCCCCTTTTTCTATATGACCCTTAGGTATATCCCATATGTTATTCCTTTTTATCATTAATAAACTATTAGTATCATTAAAAGTCCATCCACCAGCTGCTACTTTAGTTGGGAAATGATTTTCAATAGTTTTAATGGTATCTTTAAGTTTGGCGCAATAAATAATATATGTATCATCTTCTTGTGAATTGCCTAAGTTCGAGAGTAATTCTATAACATTTTGGGGCTTATCTATACAAATACTAACGGCTTGATCATTAGATATTAAATTTCCATTGGCTACTAAAATAAAAGTCGTATTTTCTTTAAAAACTTTATACATTTGCACTATGATTAATTTAGATAAAACTGCCGCAAAAACAGCCGAATATTTATTAAAAATTCAAGCTGTAAAGTTAAACAAAAAAGAACCCTTTACATGGGCTTCTGGATGGAAATCTCCAATTTATTGTGATAATAGGAAAACTCTTTCGTATCAGGAAGTTAGAGGTTTTATAAAAGAGGCAACTGTGGAAGTTGTCAGAAATATGTATTCTGAAGTAGAGGTTGTTGCAGGTGTAGCAACAGGAGCTATTGCTAATGGTGTGCTTGTGGCGCAAGAAATGGACTTGCCTTTTGTGTATGTGCGTCCAGATAAAAAAGGCCATGGAATGAGAAATCAAGTGGAGGGAGATATTAAAGTTGGGAGTAAGGTTGTTGTTGTTGAAGACTTAATTTCTACCGGTGGAAGTTCTTTGAAAGCTGTGGATGCATTGAGAGATGCTGGTGCAGAAGTGCTTGGCATGGTGGCTATTTTTACTTATGGATTTAAAGTAGCTGAAGATAATTTTGTGAAAAGTGATGTTAAATTGCACACTCTGACAAATTATAATGCAATGATAAAGCAGGCTTTAAGTTCTAATTATATTGCTTCTGAAGATGTTGATTCTCTTAAACAATGGAGACTTGCTCCTGAAGTTTGGGGTAGGTAATTGTGATATGATTATAAAAAAAGTCGATTTATATCAGAATCAAGGTAGATGGGATTTTTATCACGGAGTTAACTAACTGCTAATTAATAAATATATAAAATTCCAACTAACGTCAAAATTAGTTATTTTTGGTCTGTAATCCTTTATTCATGGGCAATACCATTGAAAAATAATTTAAAATATTTTGTATTTTTTCTAATTTTTCACCTTTTCTGTATATTCAACAACCCCGTCGTTATCTAAAATATTCATCGATATTTTCATCGAAGGGGGATTGTTGGCAACGTTTGTAAATAACACGTATCAGAGGCTTTATGCGTTGGGCTTAGCTGATATGTTTTATTTATGTTGTTGTTATTCGTATTTCATTGGCGCTGGCTAAGGCTTTTGCTTGGCTTTTTTGCCTTTGGGCGGCTAAAAAATTATATTTTACATATCATAAAATTATATTTTGAAATACTTGTCTGTAAAGTTACAAGTACTTTTGATACGAGATGAAACGTTCGATAACGCACTGACTGCCAAATGTTTTATATACGATGTTGCCAACAGTATTTATTTCAATTTCAACGTTTTAGGTATATTGTATTCAGCTCTCATACTGTCTAATTTATTAATTGATAATGGTCCAAATACAGTATTACTTTCTTTTAGTATTATCCAATAATAATACTGGTCGTTGCCGTTGGGGTAATTATATGTTTTTTCATACAAAGGGTCTTGCGGTATTTTAGGCATTTGTTTAGCAATAATAAATTTATTATCATAAACATACTCAACTACAGTAGCAGGAATTTCTCCCCCTTTAGGTGATTCACAAAGAATGTCTTTAATTAGACTACCTTCATTACGAAAAAAATAACCATTACCTAATTTCTCTGTGGTATCAGAAGAACAACTACTTATTAAAAAAGTTATTGTAATTATTAATAGTGTTTTTATTTTATCCATGGTAAAATAGGGGTTAATTGTTGACTTCCATACATATTTATTTCATAC
>JAMOQI010000016.1 GCA_027064095.1 Bacteroidales bacterium
AATCAAGAAGAAAAAAAAGAATATTACTACAAAAAAAGAAGTTTATTCAATATAAGAAATTCTGATCAAACAACACAGTCTGCATTATTTATTTTCTTAAACAGAACTTGTTTTAACGGACTTTACAGGGTAAATCGTAAGAATGAATTTAATGTGCCGATAGGAAGTTACAAAAAACCTCAAATTTGTAATACAGAAAATCTAATCGCAGTTTCAGAAGTCTTGCAAAGAGTTGAAATATTGAATGGGGATTTTTCTGAAACATTAAAATATGCAGATAAAAATACATTCTTTTATTTTGATCCTCCATACAAACCGTTAAATGAAACATCAAGTTTTAATTCGTATGCAAAAGATGAATTTAATGATGCTGAACAAATTAGACTAAAAGAATTTTGTGAAATATTAGATAATCAAAACCATCAATGGATATTAAGTAATTCTGATGTAAAAGGAAAAGATATTAATAATAATTTCTTCGATGATTTATATGCATCATTTAATATTCTTAGAGTAAATGCACGAAGAAGTATAAATGCTAATCCAAGTAAACGAGGACAATTGACGGAGTTGTTGATTACAAATTAAGTTCAGCAATAGGTAAATCTTCAATAAAATATTTGCATCCAACACTTTCGATATACTCAAAAACATCTTTGTTTTTTGGATTATCAAACCAATTGTTTAATACGTAATAGTATTCAACATTTATATTCAATGGACTTAATAACTTTTGGTATTGTTTTTTCTTGAAATCACAAGTTTGTAGTTTCTCGTCAACAGAACCTGATCCTGCTTGATACTTTTTTTCAATTATATACATTGTATTACCAACTAATAAAGCTCCATCTGGTAATAATTTTTTACTCAAAATAGTTTTGTAATCAATTCCTTTTGGAGCTAAAAAATTTTTGTAAAGTGAATGTTTTTCGTAATAGTATGCTACTATATATCCATATTTTATAACTTCATTTTTATTTTGTATTGAATATTTTGGGTGTAAATTTATCGCCTCTAACAAATCTGTTCTCCCTTCAAATTTTAAACCATTGAGATTTGTAGTTGCTCCACCACCAACGATATTAGGTTTTCTATTCATTTGTTATTGGATTTATTTTTTTTATAAAATCTTTCTTAAAATAAAATGCAAAATTTTTATTTGACACTTCTCTGTTTAATAATTCAGAATAAATTGGGTTATATGGCTTAGCATCCTTTGTTCTTATTTGAATATATTTTCCACTTGAAGTATGAATAAATCTATCCCCAGAATTCACGTCATTTATAACCTTTTCCTTAATTAGATTAAAATCCAGTTTTAATTGCTGATAAATTTCATGATTTTTTGCAATATCAACAAAAACAGTTTTTAAAAAATACCAATTATTAGGGTCTTTATCTACTTTTACAACAGGGACATATAATAAGCGTTGTATTTTTTGATATATCCAACTATCTTTAAATTCTAATTCTTTGTTTAAAAGTTCATCAAATCGATTTGAGATCTGACTGATAAACATAGTTTCCAATGGTTTTCCTGTTTCATCACATTTATTGGTTTTCAATTCTCCATCTTCAAAATCTCTTAAAGTATTTCCTGCCGGAAGCCCAATAATTTTTTCAAGTAATTTCCCTGTATTGCCTTTTGCAATGATAATATCTCTTAATTCGTCAATTGTGTATAAATCTTTAAAATGTATATTAACGATTTTTTCAATTTTGGGGATTGCCTCTTTAAGTTTCATTCAAATAAGTCTTTTATGCTAATATTAAATGTCTTAGCAAATCTTTCAATATTTTTAAGAGAAATATTACGTTCTGCTCGTTCAATCATTCCAATATAAGTTCTGTGAAATTCAGTTTTATAAGCTAATTCTTCTTGGCTCCACCCATTTTCTGTTCTTAACTTTCTAATTCTGTTTCCAAATTTAACTAAAACATCAGTTTTATTCATGGCTCAAAAGTCATATTTTGCAGACAATAAATCAACATACAATAAGTGTCATAATTTGATATTAGATTTGAGCAAAGGAAAGATTTTGGTGGTAAATAAAAAACATTAAGTTGATGAGTAGCAACTATTTATTAGTTTCAAATAGTTTAATTTTAAAATTTCATTAATTCTGAAAGAGAAATGTTAAGTGTTTTTGCAATAATTTCAAGGTTTATTAATGATGGGTTTCTTTCACCTCTTTCTATCATTCCAATATAATTTCGATGCAGACCACTCTTATTTGCGAATTCTTGCTGAGTTAAGTTTTTGTTATTTCTTAACTCTTTTAAATGCTTACCAAATTCTATTAAAATATTTCTCATAATAAAGACACTTATTGTGTGTATCGTATGAAATTTTGTCGTATCTTTGCAAAGATAATAATTAATACATATGAGTTATGAAATTTGATTACTATGGAAATCCTGAACCTACAGGAATTTTTTTAAATTTTGTTGAATTTATTACGAAAATTAATGATAATCAGCTGTGGGATTATAAAGGTTTAAGAGTAAATATTGATCTAACTATTGATTATAACGAGAAAAATGTCCTTGTGAGATGGCTTGATATTGACGAAGGATTTAACGATAAAATGATTATTCATGATTTAAACGAATTTAATACTAATTTTACTGCTATAAATGATTAAACCATATTTTAAATCTCAGGACAAAAATTTTTATCTCCTTAAAGGTGATACGATGGATTTATTACCAAAAATCAATCACAAATTTGATATGGTCTTTGCTGATCCACCTTATTTTTTATCTAATAATGGTTTGTCAATACAAAGCGGTCAAGTTGTTTCTGTAAATAAAGGAAAATGGGATAAATCTTATGGATTTGATTATATCAATAAATTTAACTATAAATGGTTAAAACAAGTTAGGGAATTAATGAAAGATGATGCTACTATTTGGATTAGTGGCACAATGCACAATATTTTTAGTATTGGTCAAATTCTTACAGAATTAGATTTTAAGATACTGAACATCATTACTTGGCAAAAAACAAATCCGCCACCAAATTTTTCTTGTCGCTATTTCACATATTCAACTGAACAGATAATTTGGGCAAGAAAATCAAAAAAAGTGCCTCATTATTACAATTATGAGTTAATGAAGCAATTAAATGGTAATAAACAAATGCAAGATGTTTGGAAATTACCTGCAATTGCAAAGTGGGAAAAATCTTGTAAAAAACATCCAACTCAAAAGCCATTATCAGTATTAACAAGATTAATTTTAGCATCAACAAAACCCAATGCTTGGATTTTAGATCCTTTTACGGGTAGTAGCACAACAGGAATTGCGTCAAATTTGGCAAATAGAAGATTTTTAGGAATAGACAAAGAAACTGAGTTTTTAGAGATTAGTAAATGTCGAAAGATTGAAATTGAAAATAAAGAAACAGCAGATCTTTACAAGAAAAAAATAAGTGGATTTAATACAGCAAAAGAATTATCTAATTTCTTATCAAAAGAACCAAAGCCAATAGAAAAAGTAGCATTAGGTTTTTGCCGAAAAAAAGATATTCCAAACTTAACAAATACAAATAAATTTTATTTCCACGCAATCGAAAAGAATAACTTTGTTCAAGATTTTCCTACTGATATTTTAGACGCAAAGATTTTATATTTATATCAAGGTGGACGAGGTAAACCATTGTTTTTTACCGGTCATTTTGGTAAAATAAAAACTGTAAAACTAAAACACAAACTGCAAATAAAAGGAAAAGAAAATTCAAGAACGGAATACTATTACGAGATTGAACTTGAAAATAATTTTGAATTTAATGAATATCAGACAAAACAATTAGACCCAAAAATTTTATTTGAAAAGAATGATAAGATAAATAAAGAATTGTTAAGTAAGTATTTACCAACAATATCAACATTAAATAAAGTAAAAATAAATTTAAATATAGATAAATATGCCGGTGCATAAGTTATATGCATTAGTAATTTATACTTTGCCAGCACACCATATAGAGCGATTTGTTTTTTAGCTTTGGAATTTGTTATTATGTATTTTTATATATTTAGGAATTACCTATTTTACCCATATTAATTTATCACCAAACTCTGCAATCTTACCCGAGTCTTTTAGCCATCGAATTACATTTAATAGTCTATTCTCATCGATTTCTGAGGCTGAAAAAATTAATTCTTGCAAAGACATATTTTGTTGCATCAGAATAGGTTTTATCACTTCCAATACTAAGTCGAATTCATGTTGGCTCAAGGCAATTTTGTTTCTTTCGAGGCAAACATCACATTGCCCACAGCGATTTGTTTCTTTCTGTCCAAAATAATGCAGAAGTATTTCACTGCGGCATTTTGTTGTTATAGTGACATATTTTAATACTGCATCAAAGCGCTTTTTGGCCATTTGTTTTAGAAAATCATAATTCTCTTTGTGTATTATTACATCACGACTACTTAATCTCCCATCAACAAAAAGTAGCTGAGGTTTTGTAGTTTGAGGGATATAAGTAATAATATTATTTTTATGCAATAATTTTAGTGCGTTTTCAATAAGAAGTGCAGATGTATTTAAACGTTTAGAAATTTCGAACTCATCAATTATGGCAAAGTCGTTAAACATCCCACCGTAAGAGCGTATTATTACATCAATAATATCTCCCAGTTTAGGATTACGAACCTGATGACGATAAAGAGTTTCTCTGTCAACTATTATCATCATTTTAGAAGGCCGATTTATGGCATCTGTTAAGTATAAATAGCCTTCCTTCTCTAAAAATTTAATTGAGTTGTATGTGAGAATCGGATTTAGGTTATACATTGAAATAAATTCCGATAAAATAAATTCATAGTTTTCATTTTTACCACTGCCAACAGCTAATTGAAAATAATTTCCCAGAGCTTCATAGATGTTTTTTATATAAGGAATATCAGGGAATTTTAACTCAAAATTACGTTTAAGATCAATTAAATCACTTTTATGATATAATAATACTGATAAGGCTTCTTTGCCATCCCTACCTGCCCGTCCTGCTTCTTGAAAATAAGCTTCCAGACTATCAGGTACATCCATATGGACTACCAAACGCACATCAGCCTTGTCTATTCCCATTCCAAAAGCATTAGTAGATACCATTACTTGCACTCTATTGCTTACCCAGTCTTTCTGTTTTCTGTCTCTGTCGTCGGTTGTTAGTCCGGCATGATAAAAATGACAGGAAACTCCATTTTCTATGAGAAATTGTGCTATCTCTTTTGTTTTACGTCTATTACGCACATATACTACTGATGTTCCTTTATTTTTATTTATTAGTTGTAGTAGTCTTTTATTTTTATCTTCGTGCATTTCAACATGATACGATAGATTGCTGCGTTCAAAACTCATCCGGAAAACATTTTTCTCTTCAAATAATAGTTTTTCCTGTATATCATCAACTACATCGGGAGTGGCTGTTGCTGTAACTGCTAAAACCGGCACTTCAGGTATGAGTTCTCTTATGTCAGCAATACGTAAATATGAAGGTCTAAAATCATATCCCCATTGTGAAATACAATGTGCTTCATCAATGGCTAAAAGGCTAACATTCATTTTTTTAAGCCTCTCTTGAAATAGTTCTGTTTCAAGTCGTTCGGGTGACACATAAAGAAATTTTTTATCTCCATAAACGCAGTTATCAAGCATAATGTCAATTTCACGAGGATGCATTCCGGAGTATATTGCTGCTGCTTTTATCCCTCTCTTTTCCAATTGCTGTACTTGATCTTTCATCAAGGCTATTAATGGCGTAACGACAATACATATTCCTTCCATTGCCATTGTGGGTACTTGAAAGCAAATACTTTTCCCACCACCTGTTGGCATTAAGGCTAATGTGTCTTTTTTATCTAGAACTGACTTGATTATATCTTCTTGTAAAGGTCGAAAACTAGAATAGCCCCAATATTTTATTAATATTTGTAAAATCGTCATTGGTGTAAAGATAGTATTTTTTCCTTTTCTTTTTTAACATAGCTTATAATGCATAATTTGGTTTTAATTATTAATTCTCTAATTTGGATATTATAAGAATTAAAAGTGCGTTATAAACCCGGATTATTTACAAATAATCCTGACGATTAAGTACAACTAATAAATTTGTATATCTTTGGTTATAAGTGACAACTATTTTTCTTCTAGTTCCCTATATCTTTTTCGAGCTTCTACGGTAAAAAGACTACCGGGATAATCCAATAATATTTTTTTATATAATTCTTTTGCTTTTTCTTTATTGTGAAATACATTATCGTAAAGTCTAGCTCTTGAGATTAAAGAATTGTCTGCTTTTGGTCCTATTGGATTTTGAGAAATACATTGTGAATAAAGAGTATCAGCTAATTTAAAATCTTGCATTTGCATAGCAATATCTGCCTTTTTATAATACACATCATCAATAATATTGTGATTTGGAAACACATTCAATATGGTGTCTAAAGTGGAATTTGCCTCTGGATATTTTTTCTGAAAGCTTAATAAATCAGCTCGAGCATAAATTTGTAAAGCATCATATGTACTATCGTTACTAATATTCTCTGAAATAAGCAAATACAATTCCATAGCATCATTTGCAATAAGTTTAGAAGTAGCACCACTAAGTACTTTAAGCTGAGCCTTTGCCCATTCCATTTCACCAACATAGTAAAAGAATTTAGCGGCTTTAAATTTTGCTTCAAAACCAACAGCGTCATTTTTATGAGCTTTTTCTACTTGTTTGTAAAGAAGGCTGGCAGACCATTTTTCTCCGGAGAAAAGCTTCATATCTGCAAGTTCTAATTTAGCCTTTGCTCTTATATTGGCTGATAGGTTTGGAATATTTAATACAGATTCAAGAAGTGATTTTGCCGATTCCATTTTATCAAGGTAGAATGCTTGTAGATGTGCTAAATTCATTATCATTTGAGCACTAGAGCTATTATAGCCAAAAGCTTGCAATTTTTTATAATAGTCCTTTTCTAAATCTTCTAACTCTTTTTGGGTGTATATTTTCTGTGAAGTAATTTTTCTAAAACGTGCTTCTAAAATATACATTTGCGAAGTAGAGTAATATGGAGAACTGTTCCCTAATTTAATAATATAATTATATGCTTCTGTAGCTAAATCGTATGACTTATTAGACATAAGAATGCCGGCTAAAGAAAAAACTCTCTCTCCGTTTTCGTTGAACTGTCTATCTAATGCTTTTGCTTGGATAAGTGACAATTGCCATTCTTTTTTTTGAATGGAATACCAATAAAGAAACTCCGAATAAATAGTTTGGTTAGGATGTTTCTGCGTCTTTTTCAAAAGCTCATCTTTAAGTATTTCAGAAACGGTATTCTCATTAGGGTCAGCTATTATCCCCTGCAATTTTGATTTAACAGCATCAATATATTTATCATCAATAATAGCCATATCCAAATATTGTTTCACCATAGCTTCATAATTTCCCATTTTAGAATAAAGTTCAGCTATTTCCATATTTAAAGGAGGGTTTTTTACGAATTTCTCGGCTCGTAATAGTGTTGAGAGTGCAAGTTCATTATGGTTTCTTACCATAAAAGCATCAGCAAGTGCAAGACATTCTTTTCTTTCTTTTTTACTCTTTTTTATTAGTTTTTCATAAGATTTATTGGCTTTTTCAATATTCCCAGAACGCTCATCGCAATATATTTCATCTACTTTATATTTTATTTTATCAGGATTTTTCCTTGAAACACTATGCACAAAACTTTTAGCTTTTTTGTACTCTTTTAAAGAAAAAAGGCAATCAAGATAATAATTATAGTAGAATGGAGTAGGCTTGTTAGAATATATTTTTTGGTACAATTCCGCTGCTTGCTTATACTCTTGATTCTGAAAAAACTGTAAGGCAAGTTTTTCTTCTACCTCAGTTTGTGCCGAAAGAAATGACACTATACTTAAAAGAAAAACTAAAATTATAGTTTTAAGTCCTAAAAGATGATTTCTCAGTGAAATAGTCATTAAAAATATCTAGTCAATATATTCAAAACCAGTATATGGTATAAGAGCTTTAGGAATTCTAATGCCTTTGTTGGTCTGGTTATTCTCAAGTAGAGCAGCTACTATTCGAGGTAAAGCTAAAGCACTTCCGTTTAGTGTATGTGCTAAGGTTGTTTTGCCATTTTCATCTTTAAAACGCAATTTTAATCTATTTGCCTGAAAAGATTCGAAATTTGAGACAGAACTAACTTCTAACCATCGTTTTTGAGCAGCAGAATATACCTCCATATCATAAGTAAGAGCAGATGTAAAGCTTAAATCACCACCACAAAGTCGAAGTACACGATAAGGAAGTTCTAATTTAACTAATAAAGTTTGAACGTAATTGCTCATCTCTTCTAATCTATCATAAGATTTATTTGGATGTTCAATTACAACTATCTCCACTTTATCGAATTGATGTAGTCTGTTTAATCCTCTTACATCTTTACCATAAGAACCAGCTTCACGCCTAAAACATTGAGAATAAGCGGTATTCCTGATTGGAAAGTCTTTAGAATTTACTATGCTATTACGGTAAATATTTGTAATAGGAACCTCAGCAGTTGGAATGAGATATAGTTTATCTTCACCAACATAATACATTTGACCATCTTTGTCAGGGAGTTGTCCGGTACCATAACCAGAATCCTCATTAACCATTAATGGAGGTTGCACTTCTCTAAAACCAGCTTCAGCAGCATTATCTAAAAAGAAATTTATCAAAGCTCTTTGTAAGCGAGCTCCTTTTCCTTTATATACAGGAAAACCAGCACCGGTAATTTTATTGCCTAATTGAAAATCAATAATATCGTATTTGTCAGTAAGTTCCCAGTGAGGCATTGCATTATCCGGTAATTCTGGGATTTCACCAACATTTTTAATAATCTCATTATCTTCATCAGAATTTCCGGAAGCAACACTCGAATGCGGTACATTTGGTACTTTAAGCAATAGTTCTGTTAGCTGAGTTTGTATAATGTTCAATTCTTCAGAAAGATTTTTTGAAAGTTCCTTTAATTCAGTTGTTTGAGCTTTTTTATTATTGGCTTCGTCTATATTTCCACTCTTAAACAAGCCGCCTATTTCTTTAGCAATAGCTTTGCTCTCGGCAAGGGTGTCGTCGAGTTTCTTCTGTATTTCTCTTCTCTTATCGTCAACAGAAATAATATCGTCTAATATTTCTATTTGTTTGAAGTTTTTTATTTTTAGTCCGGCAATTATTGCTTTTTTATTGTTTCTTATGTATGGTACTAATAACATGTTGCAAATTGATTAAATTAAGACTGCAAAAGTAGAACATTTTTTTGTTCGTGATTTGGTAATTATTTTATCAATTTATGGAGTGAATAAACATTTCATTAAGATATTTTATTATTGATGTTTTTATAACTTGAATTCAATATAGTATTTATCTCACAGATAGTTAATAGTATTCCGGATTTATTACTAAAAACCAAGAAGTTAAAGTGGGATATTACAAAGGCATTTTAGAGCAAAGATGGGCTGCTATTGAAAAACATTATTAAATTATAAAAATCCGGACTTGAAGTACTTCTTGTGTTGAAGCATCAAACTTAAAATTTAAACATAAAAACAAATAAGATGTAAAATAAGGTATTACGTTTTATAAATTTATAGGCAATTGATTGTGGAAATGAAATTACCGATGAATAAAGCGTTGTTCTTTTGTTACTCTTTTACAAGTGAGGGAGAAGCTCTCCTAATCAGAATTATAATATTTGTAAAAGATTTTTAGAGATTATTTTTAATAATAGTAGCATTAATTTTTTCAAAAAAAATCCCCAAATCAGACATTTGTTTTTATACTTTTACCCACTAATTATTAAATCACAGAATAAAAGATTTATGTACGAATATTTTAAAGGAAAATTGGTAGAGAAAACTCCTGCTGATGTTGTAATTGATTGTAATGGAATTGCTTATTTAATTCAGATTTCGCTTCAGACTTTCTCATTAATAAAAGACCAAGAAGATATAAAGTTGTATGTTCATATGGTTGTAAAGGAGGATTCTCATAGTCTTTTTGGATTTTTTGATAAAAGTGAAAGGGCAATTTTCCGTCAGCTAATTTCTGTATCAGGAGTGGGAGCAAATACTGCGAGGGTTATTTTATCTTCTATGACTACTGATGAAGTATTTAATGCAATTCTTAATGATGATGCTCACTCATTGCAGTCAGTGAAAGGGATTGGAGCAAAAACGGCTAAGAGAATTATACTTGATCTAAAAGATAAAATTGCTAAACAGGAAAATGTTTCTGAAATATTTACCGAATCACACAATACAAACAAAGAGGAAGCGTTATCAGCATTGATAATGTTAGGCTTTGCTAAACAGGCTGCGGACAAAGCTTTACAGAAAATTATTAAAACACAGGGGTTATCATTAAGCGTGGAGGAATTAGTTCGTCATGCGTTGAAAATCCTATAAATAAATATGTTACTTGGCTTTTGAAGCGTAAACTAAGATATATATTTTTATCTACCTTAGGAGTAGGTTTTTGGTTTTTTGTTTTTGGGAATAAAGTACCTTTAGCTTATTCTTCATTGGATTATAATGGTAATTATAAATTGCCAGCACTTCCTGTGGATACTCCTGATAATGGCGATACATTGCATTATCCTTTACAACAGGGTAGTAACGACCCCAATAATCCTCCGGGTAATAGCCCATTATATCTTAATGACCCATCTAATATTTCTTCCGGTGTTCACTATGACCCGGTGACAGGAAAATATGTATTTACAAATAAAGTAGGCGATATTTCTATTGGCGAACCCTATGAAATGTCTATGGAAGATTATATGAAATATGATCTTCAAAATTCTGTCGATAATTATTGGAAAAATAGAATTAAACAAGATGGATTAGCGGAAAATAGTTCTATTATTCCCAAATTACATATTGGAAGTAAGGCCTTCAGTACTATTTTTGGTAGTAATACAATAGATATTAGACCGCAAGGTAGTGCAGAGTTAATTTTTGGTGTTAATTCTTCAAAGCGTGAAGACCCTTCTTTGGATGTTAAGCAGCAACGTGTTACTAATTTTGATTTTCAAGAGAAAATTCAAATGAATGTAAGAGCAAAGGTTGGTGATAAAATAGATTTTGGAATAAATTATAATACCGAAGCTAATTTCGAATTTGATAATAAAATGAAATTAGCATATCAAGGTGATGAAGATGAAATACTACAATTGATAGAAGCCGGTGATGTTTCCATGCCTCTAAATACAACATTGATAAGTGGTAGCCAATCACTTTTTGGTATAAAAACTAAGTGGCAATTTGGAAAGACAAGTATAACAACAATATTTTCTCAACAACGCAGCGAATCTAAAAATATAACTGTTTCAGGAGGTGCACAATTGCAAGAGTTTTATATTAAAGCAGATGATTATGAGGAGAATAAGCACTTTTTCATATCGCAGTATTTTCGTAATCACTATAATGAAGCTTTGTCGACTTTGCCTGCTATAAACTCAGGAATAAACATTACTAAAGTAGAAGTATGGATTACTACTATAGGTGCTCCAGTTAATGAAAATAGAAATATTGTAGCATTAATGGACCTTGGTGAAAAAGACCCTTATCGTTCTGATGTAATTCTTCCTGGAACGGGAAATCCAAATGGTTTGCCATATAATGACGCTAACGATTTGTATGCTGGTTTACTAAATAGTAGTTCAACTGTCAGAGATATCAATCAGGTAAGTAATTTTCTTAGCGGTCCTCCTTATACTATGGTAGCAGGACGTGATTTTGAGAAAGTAGAAAATGCACGCAGATTATCAACAACAGAATATACCATTAATCGAAAATTAGGTTTTATATCAATTAATTCAAGACTTAATTCGGATCAGGTTTTAGGAGTTGCTTATCAATATACTCTTGTTGGAGATACAACTGTTTATCAAGTAGGAGAGTTTTCTGACCAAGGAATAAATGCGCCACAGAATTTGGTTGTAAAACTATTGAAGTCAACAAATGTAAACACCAAAGTTCCAACTTGGAATTTGATGATGAAGAATGTGTATTCTCTTCAAGCGTATCAGATTACCGCTGAAGATTTTCGTTTAAATGTTGTGTATGAGAATCCGGAATTTGGTGTACCAACAGGTTTTATTAGTGAGGGAGCTATCAGTGGCTTGCCTCTTATTGCGGCTATGGGTTTGGATAATTTGAACATTCAACTCGACCCTGTATCAGATGGAGTTTTTGACTTTATTGATGGGGCTGCTACCAATGGTGGTACGGTAGAATCAAGGAACGGAAGAATATTCTTTCCTGTACTTGAGCCTTTTGGAGAAGATTTACGAAAAGCAATCGACCCTAGTAATCCTAACTCTGAAGTAGCTAGAAAATATGCCTATGATTCTCTGTATACTTTAACAAAACACTTAGCAAGGCAATATCCTGACAAAAATCGTTTTGCGATGGAAGGAAGATATAAATCCGGTGCAGGCTCTGAAATTTCTCTTAATGCGATGAATGTGCCACAAGGCTCTGTAAAAGTTACAGCCGGCGGCGTGCCACTAAGAGAAAATGTTGACTATACAGTAGATTATACTCTTGGAAGAGTAAAAATTATCAATGAAGGAATATTAAATTCCGGTACGCCAATAAACATTTCTCTTGAGAGTAATAGTATGTTTAATGTTCAGACAAAGACTTTGTTAGGAGCTCATGCTGATTATGATTTTAGCAAGAATTTGAAACTTGGAGCTACAATAATGAATCTTACCGAACGCCCGCTTACACAGAAAGTTAATACTGGTGATGAACCAATATCAAATACTATTTGGGGATTTGATGGTAGTTATAGTAAAGACTCGAGATGGTTAACAAAAATGATTGATAAGCTACCATTTATAGAAACTAAAGCTCCATCAACTGTTAGTATAACAGGTGAGTTTGCACATATGGTTCCCGGTCATCCACGTGCTTTGGGTAAAACAGGGATTTCTTATATCGATGATTTTGAAGGAAGTTCATCAGGGATAGATTTAATGAATATGGGTAGGTGGAAATTAGCAAGTACTCCACAAGGTCAAACTTCAGCAGATATGTTCCCTGAGACAGCTTTGAATAATTCTTTAGAAATTGGATACAATAGAGCTAAACTTGCATGGTACGTGATTGACCCTTTGTTTGTTAGAAATAATAATATTACTCCTGATCATATTAGAAATGATAAAGACCAACAATCTAATCATTATGTTAGAGAAATATTTGAGAAAGAAGTTTTTCCAAATAAAGAAGCTAATGGAAATGTACCAACGAATATTCCTGTACTAAACCTTGCTTTTTATCCAAGTGAGAGAGGTCAGTACAATTTTGATGTTGAGCAAAGTGGAATTTCAAAAGGTATAAATGCTGACGGAACACTTAAGGCGCCGGAAACACGATGGGCAGGTATAATGAGACAAATAGAAAGTACGGATTTTACAGCTACCAATATCGAATATATTGAGTTTTGGCTTATGGATCCTTTTATCGACCCTGACGAAGGTGGTCCACAGCAAGGGCTTCAAGATGGTGGTGATTTATATTTCAACCTCGGTGATGTATCAGAGGATATTTTAAGAGATGGCAGAAAATCCTTTGAAAATGGATTACCAATTACGTCAACTCCTACAAATGTTGATACTACAGTTTGGGGTTTGGTGCCAAGATTACAAGCACTTACAAATTCATTCGACAATAACCCGGACTCTAGAGCATATCAGGATGTGGGATATGATGGATTGCGTGACGAGGAAGAACGGAATTTTTACCAAGACTCATATCTAAATAGGATTGTGGCACTTTATGGCTCTGGCTCTCAGGCGTATATTAATGCTTCTAACGACCCTTCGAATGATGATTACCACTATTTTAGGGGAACTGACTATGATAATGCAAGTTTAAGTATATTAGATCGTTACAAAAAATACAACGGTGTTGATGGTAACTCCCCAACAGCACAGCAGAGTCCAGAATCGTATCCAACCATAGCAACACCATTGCCTGATGTGGAAGATATAAATCAAGATAATACTCTAAGTGAAGAAGAACGTTATTATCAATATCGTATTCAAATTAGAAAGGATAAAATGGTTCAGGGAGAGAATCATATTACTGATGTTTATGAAGCTCCTGTTCATTTAAAAAATGGAACTAATACTACTGTAAAATGGTATCAATTTAGAATTCCAATCAGTAATCCGGATAAAGTAGTAGGTCAAATTCAGGATTTTACTTCCATAAGGTTTATGAGAATGTTTATGAAGAATTTTAAGGAGCCCTCAGTACTTAGATTTGCCACCTTGGAGTTAGTTCGTAATGAATGGAGAAAATTTACCGATGAGCTATTGGCACCGGGAGAGTACATTCCCAGTAATGGTTTAGGCCCTACAAGTTTCGATGTTAGTACAGTAAATATTGAAGAGAATGGAAAGCGTCAACCGATACCTTATTCTCTTCCTGCAGGTATTGTTCGTGAGATTAATTATGCTTCTATAAATTATCAGCAGCTTAACGAACAGAGTTTAGCAATGAAAGTCTGTAATTTGCAAGATGGTGATGCACGCGCTGTATATAAAACAGCAGATTTCGATTTTCGAAGATATAAAACACTAAAAATGTTTATACATGCTGAACAGGTTAGTGAAGATAAACCTATTGATAATGGAGATTTACACTTCTTTATTCGCTTAGGAACAGATTTTACTCAGAACTATTATGAATATGATATTCCTCTTCATTTAACACCTTGGTATACTAAAGATACTGCTCTTATCTGGCCTACTGAAAATGAAATATCATTACAACTTCAAAAATTTCTGAATACAAAGCAAACGCGGAATGTACTTATGCGTGAAAATCCCAATGGTAATATAAGTTTAATGACTCCATTTGTTATAATGGATGGTGCAAATAAAATTACAGTAGTTGGTACACCAACATTAAGTTCGGTAAAAACTATTATGATGGGTATTAGAAATCCAAAGGCTATTCCTGGTAGTACTGCTGATGATGGTTTGGATAAATGCGTTGAGGTATGGGCTAATGAGCTTAGAGTTACTGACTTTGACGAACATGGTGGCTGGGCAGCAAATACTGTTATCTCTGCTGATTTAGCAGACTTAGGTAATGTTGTTCTTGCGGGCAATATTAGTACGGCAGGATTTGGTAGCATAGAACAGAAAATTAATGAACGTCAGCAAGAGAATATTTATGGTTATGACTTTGCCACTAATCTGGAGTTAGGTAAGTTCTTTCCTGAAAAATCCGGCATTAGAATTCCTTTGCATTTTGATGTTAGTGAGCAGTATAAAGACCCTGAGTTTAATCCTGTAAATCCAGATATTAAGTATAGTGATGACCTTTCAACATTTAAAACAAAAGCGCAGCGAGATTCTGTAAAAGCAGTATCTACAGATTATACAAAGAGAACAAGTTTTAACTTAATGAATGTCAAAAAGATGCGTACAGGAACTTCCTCTAAGCCGCATATTTACGATATTGAAAACTTTGACTTTACTTATCAGTATTCTCAACAATATCACAGAAATATTGATATAGAATATGATGATAAGAGGATTTATAGAGGAGCTGTGGGCTATAATTATACGAAAAATCCAAAAAATTATAAGCCTTTTTCAAAAATAAGTTTTTTAAGAAAATATAAGAGCCTGGCTTTGATTCGCGATTTCAATTTCAATCTTCTTCCTAAGCAATTGGGCTTCCGTACCAATATTGATAGGATGTATAATGAGAATCTTATGCGTAAGAAAACAAAGTCGTTGATTATTATTAATCCTACCTATGTAAAAACTTTTAACTGGAATAGAAATTACAACCTCCGATATGATTTTAGTAGATCGTTAAAGTTAGATTATACGGCTGTAGTACAAGCTAGGGTTGATGAACCAGCAGGTCTTGTGGATAAAAATTCTCCTACTTACACTGATATGAGAGATTCCATTTGGAAGAGTCTTTCTGATTTTGGAAGAACTACTAATTTTAATCAAACATATAATGTTAACTATTCTGTTCCAATTAACAAAATACCTATTCTTAGCTGGGTAAACTTAACTGCTAGATATGGAGGGACATATAGATGGACTGCGGCGCCATTATCGACAACATTCTTAGGAAATACCATTGAAAACTCCAATAAAATTCAGGTTAATACTACTGGTAATATGGTGAACTTATATAATAAGATTAAATACCTTAAAAAGATTAATGATAAGTCTCGTCGTGGGATGAATAATAATAGAGGTATGCGTCTTAATTTACCACCATCGGGTAGTGAAAATCCCGATTCTACAAAAGCTAAAAAGAACTGGGGAAAGATTATTTTCGATGCTAGTTTAAGGACGTTAATGATGGTTAGAAATGTAAGTTTCTCTTATACGGAGAGCAACGGAACACTACTTCCGGGTTTTGATCAGTCACCGGGAGCATTGGGAAATAACTGGAGTAATGGAGCTCCTGGCTTAGATTTTATTTTTGGAGCACAAGTAAATATTGCCCAACGTGCTGCTGAGAACAATTGGATAACACAAAGTCAACAGCTAAATAATCCTAGTATTAAAAAACATACTGAGAATTTAAATGGTCGTATATCAATTGAACCTTTCCCTCAGTTTAAGATAGAAGTAACGTTTTTAAGGAATTTCTCAAGTATAAACCAAGAGTATTGGAGGTATGATACCTTGGCGGAAAACTATGCGGCATTTACACCAACACAAACAGGAGCTTTTTCTATGTCTTATAATACGTGGAGAACTAGTTTTGCAAAGGATGATGAAAAAACAAATACTAATAAAAACTTTGAAAATTTCAAAAACTTCCTTTTGCCATTAGCACAGAGATTAGCAGAAGGAAACCCTTATTGGAATGGTACTTATACCCAAGATACTCTTAATGGAGAACTTTATCCTGATGGTTATTCACGTACAAGTAGAGAAGTGATGATGTATTCTTTCTTAGCAGCTTATAGTGGACAAAATCCTGATAATATTCCTTTAACTCCATTCCCAAAAATTCCTAAGCCAAATTGGAGACTTACTTATAATGGCTTAACAAAAATAGATTTTATTGATAGATGGTTTAAGACTATAACTTTAAGTCATGCATATAGTTCTACATATTCTGTTGGAGGTTATACAACTAATATTCAATTTAAAGAAGGCCAAGATGGCTATACATGGGTGCGAGACCAACTTGGGGATAATTATCTTCCAAAGTACGATATGAATATGATTAGTGTTAACGAACAGTATAGCCCTTTGATTAATCTGGATATGACATTGGAGAATAGTTTGATAATGAAAATCGCTATTCGTAAAAGTAGGAATATAGCAATGAGTTTCTCTAATAATCAAATTACTGAAATAAATTCTGATGAGTTAATAATAGGAACCGGTTATAGATTTAAACAAGTACCATTGAGTATTAAACTTGGTGGAGGACAAAAAACATTTAAAAGTGATATAAATTTAAAATTAGACTTCTCTATTCGTAAAAATAAAACTGTTTTGCGTAAACTTATTGAAAATATAGACCAGATAAGTCAGGGTCAAAGTATTATGAGTATTAATTTCTCAGCAGATTATCAATTCAGTAGGTCTCTTACTTTCAGGGCTTTCTACGATCAAGTAGTTAACAATCCATTTATATCTGCACAATATCCTAGTTCAAATATTAAAGCAGGAATTAGTTTACGATTTACTCTGGCGCAGTAAAAAATAATTAAATACAAATTGTAGCTATTTTATTTCCTTTTATATTTAATTTAAAAAATAGCCATATATAGTTAGATGGAATATTTTATTAGAAGAATATATTTGTAAAATATTTAGAATTTTATTAATTTTGATTCCATACAATTATGAGGAATTTATTGATATCATTATTATTAGTCATAAGCACTACTCTGTTTGGCCAGATAGGGGGACTTTCTAGTTCTAAAATTATTAGCCTAACAGCAGCAGTACTTCCTGACAAAACAATAGAATATGAACCTGGTTTTTTCCTTTTTAGAGCCTCAGAATATTGGGATGCAAATTCTGATTTACAAAATATTTACTCTAGTTCCGATAGTATTACATTGGTTTCAGGAATGTACTTTAGAGTTACTTATGGGCTTTGGGATAAGTTAGAAGTAGGTGTTAGTATTTCAAATGATTTATCTGAAACTCAATGGGGAATTAGGTATAAGCTATTGCAAAATGAGAAAATAGGATTAGCAATAATTTCAGGAATGAATCTTCCATGGGGCAATAAACCATTAAGTAGTAAATTAAGGGTTAGCTCAAATATTCCAAAAGTAGGATTTGGAGTTGTTGGCTCTGTTTATAGTTCTACTAAACTAAGTTTTGATTTCTCAGCTCAGTATTTAAATTATATCCAAAAGCCTGATGATAACGATAGAGGAGAGTTTATACTTAGTTTAGATGCCGGATATTATATCCTCAATAATCAAATACTGTTATTAACAGCTGCCAATTATAGATTGGTTAATAATGTCGCAATTTCTCATAGTGTATTAACAATTGCTCCTGGATTTTCTGTTGAAACAGGTAGAAATTATGCTATTGCTATTGCATTTCCAATGGATGTATATGGTAAAAATGAAAATAAAAATATGGCTTTAACATTTGCTTTAACATTAAGTTTTAATTAGTCTGCATTATTTATATATAGTGAAGGAATCTCTATTTTATTTTGAAAAATCCTTTATAAAACCATTAAAAATACAATCCGTCGCTACTCTGTGAATGTCTGTGAATGCTGATGTTATGAAACTGGAGTTCGGCACATTAACCCGAATTATTTGTGAATAAATATGGTTAAAACCAAATAAAAAAACCACCCATTGTTTATTAATACTTACAAAAGGTGGTTTTATTACTGATATTTTCAGGTTTATTACATATTTCTTCTATATTGTCCGCCAACATTAAATAATGTACTTGTAATTTGGCCAATGGAACAATATTTAGCAGCCTCCATTAGTATTTCAAACACATTTTCGTTATTGGTAGCATGTTCTTTAAGTTGAGAACACCAATATTCCGATTCTTTGGAATAATGTTTATGGAGGTTTTCGAGCATTTTAATTTGGAATTGTTTTTCATCTTCCGTAGCACGTATTACTTCACCGGGTGTAACAGTAGGAGAACCATTAGAAGAAAGGAAAGTATTAACACCCATAATTGGGAGTTCTCCGGTATGCTTTAATGTTTCATAATAAAGCGATTCTTCTTGTATTTTACCTCTTTGGTAATTAGTTTCCATAGCTCCTAATA
>JAMOQI010000017.1 GCA_027064095.1 Bacteroidales bacterium
CTAAGAAGAAAAGTTTAATAGAGAAGATTTTTAAGATATAAGTTAGGAAAAGTTTCACCCTCAACTCTCAACCTCAACCAAAATGAACAAGATACAAATGGTGGATTTAAAATCCCAATATAATAAAATAAAAGCTGAAGTAGACGAAGGAATACGACAAGTTATTGATTCTACTGCTTTTATTAAAGGTCCTAAAGTAAAGGAATTTGAGCAACATTTAGCACATTACTTAGGAATAAAGCATGTGATAAGTTGCGGAAACGGAACTGATGCTTTACAAGTTGCAATGATGTCTCTCGGTCTAAAACCAGGGGATGAAGTAATAACTACTTCATTTACTTTTATTGCTACTGCAGAAGTTATTGCACTTTTAGGATTAACACCTGTTGTTGTTGATGTGAATCCGGACACGTATAATATTGACCCGGATTCCATAAGAAAAGCAATTACTGCTAATACAAAAGCAATAGTGCCTGTACATCTTTTTGGTCAATGTGCTCCTATGGAGGAAATTATGAACATTGCCAAAGAGTATAATCTTTTCGTAATAGAAGATAACGCTCAAGCTATTGGTGCGGATTATATTTTTGATGATGGAAGTAAAAAGAAATCCGGCACGATAGGAAATATTGGTTGCACTTCTTTTTTCCCGTCAAAAAATCTTGGTGCGTTTGGTGACGGGGGTGCTCTTTTCACTGATGATGATAAAATAGCAGAACAGGCAAGGGCAGTAGTGAATCATGGTATGAAGATTAGATATTATCATGATTATATTGGAGTAAATTCACGATTGGATAGTATTCAGGCGGCAATTTTGGATGTTAAATTAAAACATCTTGATGAATATGCATTTGCTAGGAATTCTGCTGCTGAGTTTTATGATAATGCTTTTGCAAATCATCCAAATATAACAACCCCTAAACGCTATTCAAAATCAAGCCATGTTTTTCATCAATATACTTTAAAGTTGAAAAATGCTAATAGAATATCATTACAAGAACATTTAAAAGGACTTGGTATTCCTATGATGATATACTATCCTGTGCCTTTACATATGCAAAAGGCTTATAAAAGTGAACGTTATCAGAAAGGAGATTTTCCTGTTACTGAATATCTCTCTGAGTCTGTTTTTTCTCTCCCAATGCATACGGAGTTGAGTGTTGAACAACTTGAATATATTACCAAAGGAGTGCTTAGCTTTTTTAAATAGTAAAAAGTATTTTTGGAGAAAAATTTTAGACTAAAGTTAGTAAATAAACAAAAGGTTAATGTATAATGAATAAAGATTATTTTGCACACGAAACAGCTATAATAGATGAAGGCTGTTCAATTGCCAACGGTGTTAAAATATGGCATTTTTCTCATATTATGTCTAATTGTATTATTGGAGAGAATTGTAATATAGGGCAAAATGTTGTCGTATCCCCTGAAGTAATATTAGGCAAAAATGTTAAAATTCAGAATAATGTCTCAATTTATACCGGTGTTATTTGTGAAGATGATGTTTTCCTTGGACCGAGCATGGTTTTTACAAATGTAACTAATCCACGCTCCGGAGTTAACCGTAGAGGTCAATATGAAGTAACAAGGGTTAAAAAAGGTGCTTCAATTGGTGCAAATGCCACTATTGTTTGTGGTCATGATATAGGTGAGTATGCTTTTATTGGGGCTGGATCAGTCGTTACTAAAACAGTTCCTGCTTATGCTCTTGTTGTTGGTAATCCTGCTCGTCAAATTGGTTGGATGAGTGAGTATGGTCATAGACTTAATTTTGATGAAAAAGGAATTGCTACTTGCCCTGAGAGTAAAGAAAAATACGAATTAAGAGATCACGTAGTTGTGAAATTATAGATGGTTAATAGGATTTTTATAATTTATTAGAGATATATAATATTTTTCTTAATAAAATAAGGAAATATTTTGTTGAATTATGAAAATAATTAACTTTAGACAATTAATAAATTTATATAATGGATAAGAAAATTAACTTTGGTTTAATAGGTGCGGCAGGATATATCGCCCCTCGTCATATGAAAGCAATAAAAGAAACTAATAATAATCTTGTTGCTGCCCTTGATAAATTCGATAGCGTTGGAATTATTGATAGTTATTTTCCAACAGCAGATTTTTTTACAGAGTCTGAACGTTTTGATAGACACCTTGATAAGCTTCGAAGGAGAGGAGATAAGAAAATTGATTACGTATCTATTTGTACACCAAACTATCTTCATGATTCACACATTAGATTAGCATTGCGTAATGGAGCAAATGCAATTTGTGAAAAACCTTTGGTGTTAAATCCTTGGAATATTGACGCTCTTCAGGAAATAGAAAAAGAAAATGGTAAAAAAATATACAATATTCTTCAACTGCGACACCATAAATCCATAATTGAACTCAAGAAAGAGATTGACGAAGGACCTAAGGATAAAATTTATGATATTGATTTAAGTTATATTACAAGTCGTGGTCGTTGGTATTTTATTTCATGGAAAGGGGATAATGCTAAGTCTGGAGGTGTTGCAACTAATATAGGAGTGCATTTTTACGATATGCTTACCTATATTTTCGGAGATGTGAAGGTAAATACTGTGCATTTAGCAGAGCCTCATTCTGCAGCTGGTTTCCTACAATTAGAAAGAGCTAGGGTTCGATGGTTTTTGAGTGTAGATGATAGTAATCTGCCGGCAGATATTGTTGCAAAAGGACAGCGAACTTTTCGTTCTATCACTGTTGATGGTAAGGAAATTGAATTTAGTGGTGGATTTACTGATTTGCACACCATTAGTTATCAACAGATATTAAATGGTAATGGATTTGGCTTAGAGCATGCTCGTAAAAGTATTGAAATAGTTCACCATATTCGCAATGCTAAAGCAATTGGAATTAGAGGAGATTATCACCCATTCTTACAGAAATTTAAATAATCTTTTTAGCTTGTATTATTTATACAAAAGCAAAGCGAATTGTATAAATAAGCAGTAATGAATAACGGAGTGTAATGCGGGAAAACCTTGATTATTTGTGAATAATCCGGGTTAAATCTATAAATAATAATTAACCGGCCTTAAAAGGCCGGTTTTTTTTTGCCAAAATTTTTCTCTTTTGTTGTATAAATATTTATTAACTTTGGGGTTGAAGATGAATAATAAAAAGTTAATACTGTTTCAAAGGCCAATTTCTAAAGAATATATTAATTCAGGAAGGCTAAACTCACTTTTGCCTGTCTTTACTGCGCCTAAACAAACATCTACCTTTCGTAAAGTTATTAAAGTTATATTGCACCTTGGAAAAGATTTATTTGATTTATTTTATCCGAGAACTTGTTACGCTTGTGAAAGAAATCTTTTAGATCATGAAGATATTATTTGTGATTTTTGTAAAATACAACTTCCAAAAACAGATTTTCATTTAAAAGAAAATAATCCTATTGAAAAACTTTTCTATGGGCGATGTGATGTATTTGCCGGTGCTGCATACTATAAATATTTAAAAGGGGGAAAAGTGCAGCACTTAATACATAATTTTAAATACCACGATACTCCTATAATTGGGGAATATATTGGCGAGATATATGGAATAGAATTAATGAAAAGTACAAGGTTTGCTGATGTGGATTACATTATCCCAATACCACTACATCCCAAAAAGTTAAAGATTAGAGGTTATAATCAAAGTGAAGTTTTTGGAATTGGATTAGAAAAAACTATGAATGCCGAACTTGATGCGAAAAACCTATATAGAAAGATTCACACGTCT
>JAMOQI010000018.1 GCA_027064095.1 Bacteroidales bacterium
GGATTGCATAACTATCGTATTGGAATTGGAAATTTCAGTAGAGGAGTTTATTTCTTAAGGATAACTACAGAAAGTGGGATAAATATGCGAGAAAAACTAATCTTATAATAGATAAAGTATTATAAAATTGTAATAATAGTAATTAATGAGGCTTCCATAATTGTTATAATATTTGTAAAGCAATAATGCCTAATTTACAAGTGATGCATATTTTTAATTTTGCTTCTAAAAAACCGATAATTGTAATTTTTATTTCTTGGTTTGTATTCCAGCTGTTATTGTTTTTGATGTTTGGTATTACAGAGACTCACGAAGCTGAGAGGTTTATCAATAATGCATCAATATTATTAAATGACCATCAGTTAGGAGAATTTCAACTTTTCTACAGTTTTTATATTTCAATTATTGCAATAGACTTATTTTTTACAAAGTCCCTTTTGCCAATTATTTTTCTGCAATTATCATTAAATTTATTTTCTACATTATTATTTTTCAGAATATTAAAAAGGCTATTAAATAATAATATTGCTCTTTGGACAACCATTATAATGATAGTTTCTTATCCTTTGCAACAGTGGAATTTTTATATCTATTCCGAGTCAATTTTTATATCAGAATTAATTATTATACTTTATTTATTACTAAATCTTTCGTATCAAAAAGTAATATCATTTTTATTATTGGCGTTAGTGTATATAATTACATTTTTTACCAGACCATCAGCAGTTTATTTAACGATTCCGGTATTAATATTTTTTATAATTAATTACAAAATGTATAATAGAAATAAGCTGTCTGCATTATTATTTTTTCTTATAGTAACTATGCTTGCAGCTTTAAGTTTTAGATATAATTATTTTTATCTTAAAGAATTTACTAGTGAAGCATTGGATAAAAATTGGATAATTTATGGCTATGAGAATATTAAAATATCCGGTAAGTCAGAAAACACATTATTATACTTTTTTGAAATAATATCTAAGCGATTTATTTATTATTTTGGAATGATAAGACCATATTATAGCAAAATCCACAATATATTATTACTTCTATACTCATTTATCATTTATTTTTTAGCTGTAATAGGTATATTTAACTTTACCGGTTTTAAAAGAAGTATCAACATATTTATATTATTAGTAATAGCAGCGTTTTCTTTAGCTACAATATTGACTTTTATTAACTGGCATGGAAGATTTATTGCGCCTATAATTCCGTTTATATTAATAATGGCCGCAATTGGATATCATATAATAGAAAGGAAGCTAAAGTCAAAAAAAATGACATAAATATTTATTATTTATTTAAATTGTATTATTCATGGATAAACCAAGTATAACATCTAAATTTAGGTATTGTAAGAATAATACGGGTTAAAAGAGAAAAAGTCTAATATTAGTTTTGAAAAAGCCAATGATATTACTAAGACTATTTATCAAATTACTGCAATAAACAATGGAATTATAGTTAAACATAATTTGATTTTGACTGAAGAACAAAGGTATTTATTCTTAACTTTTTAATTTTGGGTGATCTTATATTGAAAACAGTAGAAAAATTTTTGAAATCAGGTAATATATATTGAACGGATTGATTTGATTGTCCCCAATTGATAATTGTTTAGTCTTTAACAGAGGAGGATATGTTATGGAGAGACTACATTGAATTTGTGTTTTGAGCTTAGGCTAATAAACTAATTTTCGGGGAAATTAATAATCTAAGAATTTTTATTTCCTAATCCGAGAATAACTTCCTTTAGCTCAATTTTTCCTTTTTCACTAACATCTTTTCTGTTATCAATACATTGGGTTACTTTTTTTTTGAAATTCCAGCATGTCATTTGACGCATATTTAGTGTCTCTGATAGTTCTGCTGTAGATATTTTTGGTGATGTGCAAACTAGATGTGCTAATTTAAAGGCATCAGGGAGATATATTTTGCATCGGTGAAAAATAGTGTGTGCTGTTGCTGATTCTTCCTTTTTGCATTTAGTACATCTGCGTGAATATGGAGTTTTGCCTGAGCAATATCTTGTATGTCCACAATTTCGACAAACAAATCCATCTTTCCATTTTTCTTGAGCAAGAAATGATAAGCATTTATCTTCATCATTGAAAAAGCTGTGAAATTGTTTAATGTTTATTTTATCAAAAATGGTTAACATATTTTAGTGTTTGCTATTTTGCTGTATATCAATATATCATGTGTAATTATAGTTGTTTGAGACTGCAAATATAAAAAAATAGTGATATTTATGCGCTAAATTAAAATAAAATACTACTTTTGCCGCTCGAATTAAAATATATAAATAGATATGAATAATAAGATTTTAACAATAGCATTTGCTGTTTTTTTATTCTGTGGTATTACTTCTTGTAATAATAATAATGAAGTTGTTGATAAATCTGCTGCTGTAGAGGTTTCCAATGATATTCAAGATGAAGCGGATCCAACTGTTTTAGAAGGAGCATCAGAAACAGATGTTGCCGTTGCTAAAGCAAACGAAGGAGAAGGTAAAGTTCATAAAATCAATACCGAATATTTCATTGCTGAGATATTTGATTATAAAACCAATCCAACGAAATGGGTTTATAAAGGTAGTAAGCCTGCTATTATAGATTTCTATGCAACATGGTGTGGACCTTGTAAGAAAGTTGCTCCAATTATGGATGAATTGGCTGAAAAATATAAAGGCAAAGTAAACTTTTATAAAATAGATACTGATGAAGAAAAAGAGCTTGCGGGTTCTGTTTTCGGCATTCGTTCTATTCCAAGTATTTTATATATTCCGGTTGATGGACAGCCAATGATGTCGACAGGTTTATATCCTAAAGAGGAATATATTAAGCAAATAGAAAATAGCTTATTAAAGTAAAGAAATAAGAAATAAATTAAGAATAAACTTATAAATATAATAACAATGACAAATGTATTAACAAAACAACTTTTCTTAGAAAAAGTATTTAATTACGAAGCAAATAAAGATTGGGTTTTTGAAGGAGACTTACCATGTATTATTGATTTTTATGCAGACTGGTGTCAACCATGTAAGATGGTAGCTCCAATCTTAGAAGAATTATCTGATGAGTTTGCAGGTAAAATCAATATTTACAAAGTAAATACTGAAATAGAGCAAGAATTAGCCGGTGCTTTCGGTATTAAGAGTATTCCTTCTATGCTATTTTGCCCAAAAGATGGTCAACCACAGATGGCTGTGGGAGCTTTACCAAAAGAGTCTTTGATTCAAGCTATTAATGACGTCTTGCTTAAATAATGTTTAAGTGAGTTTTTCATATATTAGGTTTTAGGTTAGAAAGGGGCAGAGCAATCTGCCCTTTTTGTTTGTCTAAAATTAAACATATTTTTGCATTTTTTTTTAGATTATGTCAGCAGTAATATTGTCAACAGCATATTTCCCGCCAATAAGTTATTTTGTAGCTATATTGTCATACGATACTGTTTTTATAGAAGCTTATGAGAATTATCAAAAGCAAAGCTATAGAAACCGCGCATATATTGCCGGGCCAAATAAAAAGCAATCATTGAATATTCCTGTAATAAGACTTAATGGTAATCATACCACAATTAAAGATATTAAATTAGATAATAGTTCGCATTGGAAGCAACAACATTGGCATTCTATTAAAACAGCATATAATTCGAGCCCATTTTTGATGTATTATGAAGATGAGATAAAAGCTGTTTTCTATAAAGACCATGAATATCTGTGGGAACTTAATTGGGAGCTGATTTTACTTTTATTAGAGTTGCTCCAAATTGATAATAAAGTATCAGAGACATCACTGTTTGAAATTAATCCTGATGATATTACGGATTATAGATTTGTTATTCATCCTAAAAAAGAAACAATAATAAAAGATCAGCTTATAAATAATACTTATTATCAAGTATTTGAAGAAAAACATGGTTTTATAGAAGATCTTAGTGTCTTAGATTTATTATTTAATTTGGGTCCGGATGCTGGTGGGTATCTAAGGAGTATTAAACTATAACTTATCGACAATTAGAGTTTTATAACTTTTATCAGTCTGTTAATTAAATATATCTAAATGTTATAAATTTGTGTCATGCAAAATTTAAATAATACTGTATGGTGGGTTACAGGTGCTAGTTCTGGCATTGGTAAAGCTATAGCACAATTTCTTCTAAGGAATAAAGCAAAGGTCGTTCTTTCATCAAGAAATGAAGAGGCTTTGATGAAAGTTGCTGAAGATTGTGGTGTTGATAAAAGCCGGTATTTAATATTGCCAATAGATGTTAATAAGCTTCAGGATATTGATGAAAAAGTAAAATTGATTTTAGATAAATTCTCAAGGATAGATTTTCTTGTAAATAATGCCGGAATTAGTCAACGATCAATTGCTAGTGAAACGTCCATTGATGTTGATAGACAAATTATGGAGACGAATTTTTTCGGCTCAGTAATAATTACTAAAGCTATTCTTCCAATAATGATTAATCAAAAAAGTGGTAATATCTCTGCTGTCAGTAGTGTTGTTGGTAAGTTTGGGTTCCCATTACGCTCAGCATATAGCGCATCTAAGCATGCATTACATGGATTTTTTGAAAGTATAAGAGCCGAGAATAAACAATACAATATTAATGTGAGCATGATTATTCCCGGCAGAATAAATACTTCGGTATCTAATAATGCACTTACTAAAGATGGTAGTCAGTATGGTAAATTAGATGAGGGACAGGCAAATAGTATTAGCCCTGATGCTGCTGCTAAAATAATTGTTAATGGAATTATTAAGGGCAAAAAGGAAATTCTTGTTGGAGGAAAAGAATTATTAATGGTTCATATAAGACGGTGGTTACCATCGTTTTATTATTATTTGTCGAATAAAGTTAGCGCAACTTAAATGATGTGGTTTAAAAAATATTATATATTGATTTTGATCTTTGTTTTTCTTTGTAATAAAGAGAACTTAGCTCAACAGAATTTTGTTTTAGAATCTAATTTTATCTCAGCTCCAGATACTTCTATTGTATTTTTACCAAATATTAATTCTGAATTTTCACAAGAGAAGCTTCCATTGGTAATTTTGCTACATGGCTATGGAGGAAATTATAAACAGTGGAGCAATATTGTAGATTTACAAAGCTTATCAAATAAATATAATTGTATTATTGTTTGCCCTGATGGATTAAAAGATTCATGGTATTTTGATAGCCCAATTCAAAGGGATTCTAAATTTGAAAGTTTTTTTATTAAACAATATTTACCTTTTTTGAAGAAAAACTTCAAAGTAGACACCAATGCTATCTTTATTTCCGGACTAAGTATGGGAGGTCATGGAGCCTTATATCTATTTTTGCGTCATTCGGAATTATTTGCTTCTGCAGGAAGCACTTCCGGTACTTTGGATTTAAACTACTCTTCTTTAAAGTACAGTAGTTTAAGTGATAAACTAGGTGAGTATAATGAGCATAAGGATAGGTTTATGAATTATTCTTGTATTAATTATCTTGATAAAATAAAATTTACTGATAAACCAATTATTTTTGATTGTGGTAATCTGGACCATCTTTATCAAGCAAATAAATTATTTAAACAAAAGTGTGATTCTTTAAGAGTTAATGCTTTCTATTTTAGTTTCCCCGGCAGGCATAACAGGATGTATTGGAGGAAAAGTATTGAATATCATTTTATTTATTTCAACAGGATATATTTGAATGCACTTGAAGACTAATATAAACTGATAGGATAGGGGACATTCTGTATTAATAAAACAGCGTACCTTTGCTGCAAATTTTAAAACCATTATTGTGACTTTTGAGGAATTAAATTTAAATAAGCCACTGCTTAATGCATTAGCAGACTTGGAATTTGTTGAGCCAACACCAATACAAGAGCAAGTATATTCTGTAATTTTATCGGGTAAAAATATGGTTGGTATAGCTCAAACTGGTACCGGTAAAACTTTTGCATACCTACTTCCAATACTCCGAGATTTAAAGTTTTCTAAACAACGAGATCCAAGAGTGTTAATAATATCATCAACACATGAGCTTGTAATACAAATTGTTAGCGAAATTGAAAAGCTTACTAAATATTCAAATATTAGAGCCTTAGGAGTATTTGGCGGAGGGAATATGAATAAACAAAAACAAGCTGTGTATGATGGTACCGATATATTAGTAGCTACTCCGGGTAGATTACTGGATATTGCCTATACCGGTGTGTTAAGTCTTAAAAGTATTAAGAAATTGGTGATTGATGAGGTAGATGAAATGCTTAATTTAGGTTTTAGAACACAAATTAAAAACATCCTCGATATATTACCGGCAAAAAGACAAAACCTGATGTTTTCAGCAACTTTAAGTGGTGATATTGAGAATTTAATTTCTAATTCATTTATCAATGCCCAAAAAGTAATTGTTAGTCCTAATGGTACTCCTTTAGATAAAATCGAACAACAAGGTTATTTTGTGCCTAATTTTAATACTAAAGTAAAGCTTCTCGAACATCTCCTTGCTAAGGATGATTTTAAAAAAGTTTTGGTTTTTACAAAATCTAAAAAAAATTCTGACAAGCTGTATCTACAACTTGGTTCACCTGAAAATATAGGTGTTATTCACTCAAATAAAGCACATAATACTCGTTTAAATGCTTTAAAGAATTTTGATAGTGGAGAAATAATAGCATTGATTGCCACTGATATTATTGCCAGGGGTATGGATATTGCCGATGTGTCTCATGTGATTAATTTCGACTTACCTGAGAATCAAGGTGATTATATACATAGAATTGGCCGTACAGGAAGATCTGATAAAACAGGAATTGCCATCTCTTTTATTAATGAACCTGATAAGAAACTTCAAAATCTTATTGAGAATATGATGAACAGTAGAATTTCGATAAAAGATATTCCAGAAGACATAGAAATATCTGAAATTTACTCTGAAGATGATATTGTAAATGATAAAAAGGAGAAAAATTATTTGCCACCTCCAAAGATAAAATCACAAGGTGCTTTTCACGAAAAGAAGATAAAAAATACTAAGAAAAACAGTGGAAGTGCTTCGCGTCATAAAGCAAAATATACCAAGTCGGGTAAGAAGATTAAAAAAAGAAGAAGGTAGTTTGGTGGAGTTTAGCTTATTAGCTTTCAATGCCTAGTAATTCTTCCTTTTCAATACGGAAATCAAATTGCAAATCCTCATGCAGGTAGCTTATAGCTTTATTTATTTTTGTTATTTGTCGCTTATAAAGATTTTCCATAGTGGTGCTATTTGTCCATAATTCTTTATATGAATTTAAGCGATAGCAAAAATATATCCTTAAACTTGCCTCTGTTTCTTTCAATCCGGAGTGTTTTATGTATTTTTCTGTTGTGCGCAATGCTTTACGGATGGTTTTCTTTGCAAGAAATAAGTTTATAGAATTTAATTTCTTAAAATCTTCATCAATTTGATTTTTAACAGCATCAATAAAACCAGCCTCGTTATCAGCTTCAAAAAGCAAATAACTCAAAAGCTCCTTGTTGTCTTTTTTGTATTTCGCCAATCTTAAGATTAAAGCCTCCATTTTATCATTAGGATAGGTTGAAAGTTCAGTTTTAATTTGCTTTAATGTTGCTGTCTTCATACTAATATTATTTGTGCAAATATAATGTTTTAGTGATAGATGTTTAATTACATCATCTTCTTTAGCACATATTATCCATTCTATTTACAAATACCACTTGGCAATTAATTTTATATAAAATCAAATTGCAAAATTCATACTTTTGTAATTCGTGAAATTGAAAATATATGCACTTTTATCATCCTGAATTTTTATATGGTTTATTGGCGTTGCTAATTCCTTTAGTAATACATCTCTTTAATTTTAAGAGGTTTAAGAAAGTGTATTTTGCTAATCTAAGTTTTCTAAAAGAGGTTCATCAACAAAGTAAGCGTCATTCACAATTACTACACCTAATAATTTTGATGTTGAGGATGTTGTTTATTGCGATGCTTGTAATTGCTTTTGCCGGTCCTTATATTAATAAAAATAATAGAAGTCAGAAACTCAATGACGAAGCTTATGTAAATATTTTCCTTGACAATTCTTTTAGTATGCAAGCCAGAGCTAGTGAAGGAAGTGTTTTTGATGAAGGGAGAAATATTGCACGTCAAATAGCCATGGCTCATAAACCAACCGATCATTTTAGGCTTCTTAATAATGATAAAATTAGTTTTGCTGGAAATTATGTAAACAGGGACGCTTTTTTAGAACAGTTGGATAAAATTCAAATTGATAAATCTAGTCTATACTTATCACAAATATTTAAAAGATTAAATGATAATAGCAGTATAAACTATAAAAATGAAGAGGTTTATATAATTTCAGATTTTCAAAAAAAACAAGCCGATATTAATAATTTTAAAATTGATTCAAATATTAGTGTTCAATTTGTTACCTTGAAAGCAGCCAGACAAGGCAATATTTTTGTTGATAGTATCTGGATAGAAGATCCGGTGTTACAACCAAATAAGAATATTATTGTAAATTGTGTTATCGAGAACTACTCCAATAATTTCATAAGTGATATTCCTGTTGTTTTGAAGCTTGGTGCCAAGCAAAAGGCCATTGCCAGTGTCAGTATTGATAAATTTAGTAAGGCAAAGACAAGCTTTAGTTTTAGAATTGATACGGCAGCAAATTATGGTGCGCAAATTGTTATTGAAGATTATCCCATTGTTTACGATGATGTTTTCTATTTTAGTTTTAATGTAGAGAAAAAACTGCCAATATTGTGTATCTATGGCGATGACTCTAATACCGATTTACATACATATCTTAATAGTGACAGTACTTTTGGCGTAGATTATGTGAAAGAGGATAAGATAAATTATAGTACATTTCAGAAATATTCCAGTATTATTCTTAATGGAATAGAAATTTTTTCTACCGGATTAAATATAGAGCTTCTAAAGTATGTGAGTGATGGCGGCAATTTGGTGATAATTCCTAATAAAACTAATAGTGTCAAAGATTTAAACAATCTGGCAATTAAACTGAAAACTTCTCCTATTACAGGAATTGATAGCAATAAGATTCAGATGTATGATATAGCACTTGAAAGTCCTGAATTTTCAGATGTTTTTGATTTGCCAAATAATCAAAAGAAGCTACAAGATAATATTAATTTGCCATATTTTAAATCACATTTTACTGTGTTAAAAGCAGGGAACTATATAACTTTAATAAAAGATGAAACTTATGCCCCGATTCTTAATAAATACGAATTAAATAGTGGGAGTGTTTTTTTCTTTTATACACCCATAGAAAATGATATGAGCAATTTCTCTACTCATTCGGTATTTGTTCCCATATTTTTTAATATTTTACAATTTCAACGTTCTAAGAACCATTTATATTATTTTTTGGGAACGGAAAGGAAGTATGAAACAAAGTTATTAGGAGAGGGGCAAGAGATATCTTTAAAAATGACGAGGGAGAATGATTCTGTTGAATTTATACCTCAATACACTTATAAACCTGGCAAACTAAGTATAAGTTTTCAACAACAACCAAATGAGGCTGGTATTTATAAGCTAGTAAATGATACTAAGGATATAGCGACTATTGGTTTTAATTATAACAGAAATGAGTCTTATTTAGAATATTTTACTGAAAATGAGCTGAATAAACTTATAAAATTAAATAAGCTAAATAATGTAAAAATTATTAATCCTGAATTAGGAGAAATAAGGGAACAAATTAAGGAAATAAAAAACGGAGTTTCATTGTGGAAATTATTTATCATTATTGCTATTAGTATTCTAATAATTGAATTACTTTTGTTGCGTTTTAGCAAATTATAATTAGGAATATGGACGAAGAGAAGCTTACTTCAGAGGAAGGACAACAAGTAGAAAAATCGAAAGAGGATAACTCATTATCAACTACAAAAACTTTAACGGGTTTATTTGAAGATTGGTTTTTGGATTATGCTTCGTATGTTGTGTTAGAGCGAGCAGTTCCTAGTATACAAGACGGCTTTAAGCCTGTACAGCGAAGAATCTTGCACTCAATGAAGGAGATGGACGATGGACGTTACAATAAAGTAGCAAATATCATTGGCCATACAATGAAATACCACCCTCATGGTGATAGGTCTATTGGTGATGCATTGGTGCAAATGGGGCAAAAAGATTTATTAATAGATACTCAAGGAAACTGGGGAAATATCCTTACAGGTGATTCTTCTGCTGCTCCTCGTTATATTGAAGCTCGGTTAAGTAAATTTGCTTTAGAAGTAGTTTTCAATCCCAAAACTACTGTCTGGAATCTTTCTTATGATGGAAGAAATAAAGAGCCTGAGACATTGCCTGTGAAATTTCCTATGCTTTTGGCAATGGGTATTGAGGGTATTGCAGTAGGTATGGCTTCTAAAATATTAACACACAATTTCAACGAGTTAATCGATGCTTCAATTAGTTACCTAAGAGGAAAGTCTTTTGTGCTTTATCCTGATTTTATTACCGGTGGTCTTGCAGATGTTAGCAAATATAATGATGGGCTTAGAGGAGGAAAAGTTCGTCTTAGAGCTAAAATTAATAAAATTGATAATAAAACTTTAACAATAACAGAGATCCCTTTCTCAACAAATACCGGTAGTCTTATTGATTCTATTGTTAGTGCCAATGACAAAGGTAAAATTAAAATTAAAAAGATAGAAGATAATACAGCCCAGAATGTAGAAATTAAAATTCGTTTGGGCTCTAATGTATCTCCTGATCAGACTATTGATGCGCTTTATGCTTTTACAAAATGTGAGGAATCTATTTCTCCCAATTCAACGGTCATTCATAACAATAAACCTGTTTTTCTGGGAATGACAGAAATTCTAAAAATTAGTACTGACCAAACTGTTGGATTACTGAAATTAGAACTGGAAATAAGGAAAAATGAACTTTTGGAGAAGTGGCATTTTAGCTCTTTGGAGAAAATTTTTATTAAAGAACGTTTATATTATCAAATTGAAGAAGCAGAGAGTTTCGATGAAGCTATAATGATAATAGACAAGTCTTTAGTCCCATACAAGAAATTGTTTAAAAGAGAAATTACTCGCGAAGATATCGAAAGGCTTACAGAAATTAGAATTCGTAGAATCTCTAAATATAATGAGTTTAAAGCTGATGAACAAATTAAAGCATTGGAAGATGATATCGCTGAGGTAGATCATAATTTAGCTAATCTAATTAGCTTTGCTATAGACTATTTTAAAAGAATTAAAACTAAATTTGGTAAAGGGAAAGAACGTAAAACCGAACTTCGTAATTTCGATAATATCAATGCAGCAGCAGTTGCTGTTAACAATGTGAAACTATATATGAATAGAGAAGAAGGTTTTATTGGTACAAGTTTGCGAAAAGATGAATTTGTGGTAGAATGTTCTGATATTGACGATATTATAACATTTATTGATAATGGAACTTTTATGGTTACTAAAGTTTCGGATAAAACGTTTGTTGGTAAAGGAATTCTCTATGCAGGTGTTCTCAAAAAGAATGATGATAGAACAATATATAATTTAGTGTATCGCGATGGTAAAATAGGATATAATTACATCAAACGTTTTGCAGTAAAATCGGTTAATAGAGATAAAGTTTATCATATAACTCAGGGAAAAGAGAATTCAAAAGTGCTTTATTTCTCTGCAAATCCTAATGGGGAAGCAGAAATTATTAAAGTTAAGTTGCGTCCACGACCAAAATTAAAAAAGTTGATTTTCGATTTTGACTTTAAAGATATTACTATTAAAGGTAGATCGGCAAAAGGAAATATTCTCACTAAGAATGTTATTAGTAAAATAAGTCTTAAAGAAGACGGTGTTTCAACTTTGGGGGCAAGAGATTTATGGTTCGATACTACTGTTAACAAACTTAATGTAGCCGAAAGAGGTGAATATTTGGGAGCCTTCTCTGCTGAAGATGAGATACTTAATATCCTTAAGACTGGTCAGTTTATGACTACAGGACAAGAGCTTAGTTCTCATTTTTCTGATGAGCTTCTTAAACTTAAAAAGTTTAATCCAGATAAAGTGTGGACAGCAGTGTATTATGATGGTGATTCGAAATATTATTATATAAAAAGATTTAAGTTTGTTTCCTCCGATAAAGTACAAGATTTTATCAGCGAACATGCTAAATCAAAGCTTATACATATTACGGATAACCAAAATCCTAGCTTCGAAGTAATCTTTAATCCAAAAACTGCTCCTAGAAATAGAGAATCGGAAATTATAGAAGCAGTTGGATTTATTGATGAAAAGAGCTATAAAGCAAAAGGTAAGCGTTTAACAAATTATAAAGTTAAAAAAATCAATATTATTTTGCCTGAAGAAACCTCTATTGAAGCAGGAAAATCATCTGAGACCATTGATAATATTGAAAATATTACCACAGATACGGCTATACAAAATGTAACTTCTCAAGAGCCTTTAGAAGAAAAGGAAGTTAAAATTAATCCGGACAATTCTGTAGAAGTTTCTTCTATTACAGCTGAGACCAAAAAGGACGTTGAAATTGCAGATGATGTGGAGAATGATAAATTTATCAAAAAGGATAAGGTAAATAAAGAAGCTGTAACTAAGTCTCATAAGGTGATTTCTAAAACAGAATCGGAGAAGGAGGCTGTTGCAACTGATAAACTTATCCCCGAAGAAGAAATTGAAGTAGTAGAAAAGAAAAAGCCCAAAACTAGGAAAAAGGCTAAAACTAAAGGTTCAAAGAATATTAGTAATACTGAGGTTAGTCTCGATAGTGATGAACCATTACAAATGGAATTGAATTTGTAATTTTTGGTTTCGGTTTAGAATAATATTTTTTATTTCTTTCATTAACCCTGATTATTCATAAATAATTCTGATGATTAAGTAATATTAATAAATTTAGATATTTTTCAAATACCTAAATTTGAGTTTTTCTAAATCAAAGTTTTTCCGCATAGTACTCCGCTTATTTAATGCTTATTTATACAATTCACTTCGCTTTTATATGAATAATGCGGGTTATTTTTTTTTATTCTGACAAACAAAAATTAGCCATAAAAAAACTACAAAATTTTGTATTCAACTAACGATAAAAACAGGGTGAAAGTTTTATTGACAGCCAAATTATTTATTTGTCAGTTCCAAAACATAGCAGTGACAATACACTAAAAAGTTTATAACTTATAAGTATTTGGTAACAATGATATTTGCTGTCTTCAGTGGCTGTAGCTCATAGTTAGAGATTAGGAATGTCATGTAAGCTTGTGAAGGTAAAATCAATAATTTAGGATTAAAATATTTTTCTAAGCGAAGTACTTTGTCGGATGCAAAGAATAAGTGGATTAAATATTTCTAATAAATTCGCTAAGAGATTGTTTACTGCTGATTTTTAATTTCTTTCGCAGTCTGTAACGATTCATTTCTACACTTTTAAGTGAAATATTCAGAATAGAGGCGATTTCTTTTGAACTAAGATTTAGCCGTATTAATGATGAAAGCCTAATTTCATTTGCTGTCAAATTTGGATATAATTTACTTAGTTTTGTATAGAACAATTGACTTTTTTCTTTTACTATTACCTGGAAAATCTCTCGTTCTTTATCCTGTTGTAAGGTTTGACGCAAAAGATTTTGTAATTCAAATAACTCTATAGAACAGTTTTTGAACTTTGGATTGGCTCTATGTAGTTCTAATTTTGAACTAATTAATTTTAAAGAATCATGAATGCGTATAATACTCATAGCCAGATTTATAGCTTCAGTATTTTCATTGTTTATTTTAGAGTTCTTGTTATTATTATCAGGCACAATAAAATTATTTTAACGATATTGAAACGCTCGCAAATGTAAGATATATTTTTAATCGGTGACTTATATGTATAGTGTCTAGCTCTTGTAATTCGTAATATACTGAATGATAAGTTGTTATTGCGTTAAAAATCTATTTTTTCGATATAAAATTGAGTAAATACATTATATATATAAATTATTTATACAGTATAAAGTGCAGATAATTAAATAGATACCGTTAGAATATAAATTTATATGTTTTATATTATTTTATTGTTAATTATTTTTGTAATTTTGGATATTAATAACAAAGAGGTCTAATTTATCATTTTTATTAAATATTTACTAAAATACGTTCATATGAAAAATTTATTTACTATCTTAATCGTGTTTTTATTTTCACTAAATGCGATATCACAAACAACTGTATTCTCTGATGATTTTGAATCAGGTAGTACAAATTGGACATTATTAGGGAGCTGGGGTGTGTCATCAGCTGCATCACATTCCACTAGCCATTCTTTAAGTGAAAGTCCCACCGGCAATTATGCTAATAATCTTAATTACATTTCAGCAACTATGACAAATGGTGCAAACCTTACTTCCGCTTTATCAGCTAATCTTTCATTCTGGGCGAAGTACAATATTGAAGGAGGTTTTGATTATATGTATGTTGATGTTTCCGGTAATGGAGGTACATCATGGGTGAATTTAGATACCTATGATGGAGTTTTATCAACGTGGACTCAATTTAATTACAGTTTAGGAGGATATGTTGGAAATTCAAATGTAAAAGTTAGGTTTCGTTTTTATAGTGATGGTGCTGTGAATTATGATGGTATGTATATTGATGATATTGTTATCACCAGTGATAGCGTTGATAATGCAGCTCCGCTTATTATCCATTCTCCACAAGATTTTTATCAAGGGACTTTAGGACCTAATGTTTTAAATGCTGATATTATCGATGTTTCTGGTATTTCCAATGCTAAATTGTTTTATCAAGCTGATGGTGGTAGCTTTGATTCAATCAGTGCAACAAGTATTTCTGGAAATACATATACTTTTACTGTACCTCAATATTCTGCCGGTACTTTTATTAATTATTTTATTCATGCTGTTGATAGTTCTAGCTCTTTTAATGCAATTTCAACGGACACATTTTCTTATATAGCAGGAAATTATATTGTATATGATAATTCTCAAGTAGATTTTGTTGATTCAATCGGTTCTACTTCCGGAGCAGCAGTGAGAGTTACACTACCTGCAGGAAATCAACAAATAGCCTCATTATTGATAAGAAATTATACAGATGTTAATAGACCAAATGATTCAATGCTTGTTCATGTTTGGACATCTTCAGGAGGACTTCCAGGAGTAGATATTATACCCCCGGTAATGGTTTTCCCAGCAGCAACACTTACTAATACAAGTGCTATGACTGTGGTAGATTTAAGAGCAGATTCCGTATTATTGGATAGTTTAAGTGGAGATGTTTTTGTAGGTTATACTGTACCTTCAGGTGTAGCATGGGCTGCAATTACCGAGCCGGGTGCTGGCGGAAGGTCTTTTATTTTAGGTAGTAATGGCTGGACTGCTGCTACAGGTAGTAGTGGAGCTATTGATTTCCATTTTAGAACAATTACACAACCGGGATATAATCCTCCACCTCCACCTCCCGTAGCATCTTTTACTTTTGATACTACTTATTCTCCTAATGTGTCTTTTATTTGTACTACATCTGGTACAGTTGATACCTATTATTGGGACTTTGGCGATGGAGCTTCATCTACTTATCAGATTACAAATCATACTTATGCTAATAACGGATTATATCAAGTTTGTCTTAAGGTGACCAATCAAGGTGGACAGGATTCTATTTGTCAGAATGTTTCTGTGAATTCTATTATTCCTCCTATTGCAAACTTTAGTTTTGATATTTCCGCTGATCCTACAGTCCAGTTTACTGATTTATCTGTTAATGGACCAACCCAATGGTTGTGGGATTTTGATGATAATGGTGCTAGTAGTAGTACTCAAAATGCAGTTCATACATATCCTGCTGTAGGTGGAACATATCATGTTTGTTTGACTGCTACAAATATTTATGGTTCAAGTACTCCTAATTGTCAAGATGTGGTGCTTTCTGTTGGTGCCGGTATAGATAATGCTTTCTCTTATGAGAATATTAAGATATACCCTAATCCAATGTATGATAAAACTAATATAGAAATTGGAGAAATAAATTCTGATAACGTGTCTTTAAAAGTTTATGATATGCAATCTAAACTTATTGATGTTAATTATATTGTTAATAAATCCAATATTGAAATTCTGCGTTCAGGATTAAAAACGGGGCAATATTTTATTGTGGTTTATATTGATGAAAAGCCTTCGTATAAAGCTAAATTAATTGTAAGATAAAAGAATTGTTAATTTTATTTATTAGAAAAAAGGAGTCTATAATATTTAGACTCCTTTTTTATGTTAATTCGAGAAAAGGCAAAAGATGCTTATTTCTATGTCGGTCTAGTATAAATTGCATATGATGTAGTTATTCAATAAGATATAAGATTTATAAACTCTTATTTATTGTAAAATATAAAAATATAAATAAGTTCAGTATAATTATGATTATTTAAAATTAATTTCAAATGTAATTTATTTATAGCCTTAAAAATTTTTTATCTTTGCACTCCCAAATTATGGGCTTTAAAATGTAAATTATATTATAATGAACAAAAATACAATTCTAGGTTTTATATCTATTTTTATTATCCTCGTTGGTTATTCTTGGTATATAGCACCTTCAGCTGAGGATATACAAAAACAAGAAGCACAAAAAAGAAAAGCTGATTCTATTGCTGCTATTCAGTACCAACAAGCAAGGATTACTGACTCTATAAAGAGAGTGCAAGCTGTTGAGTCATTGCCTGTAAATAATGAAGTAGCAAGTCAATTGCCTGATAATGTTAGCGATTCTGCACTCCAAGCTATGCAGATACAAAAGTATGGTGATTTTGCTGCCATGGCACATGGTGAGGATAAGGATTATATTATTGAAACTGATTTGCTTAAGCTTAAAGTTTCTTCAAAAACAGGTAGCATTACTTATGCTGAACTTAAAAAGTATCATACTTATGACACTTTGCCTTTAGTATTGTTTAATAAGAACTCTGCAAGTATGAGTTATTTGTTAAACGATAAGAGAGTAGAAACAAAAGATTTATACTTTGAACCTTTTGCAAAAGGTGGAAAATCATTTAAAGATAGCACTTATGTAAAAGGAGATGATGTTTATATCTTCTCAATGCGTATTTATCCTAATGATAATAAAGGAAATGTAGATAAAAGCAAATTCTTTGAGTTTGAGTATGTTATCAAAGGTAATGATTATATGATTGACTATAGGATTAATATGAAAGGAATGTCCAATCATGTTGCTCCCGGTATGAATGATATTCCACTATATTGGAGTATGAACCTTTACGCCAAAGAAAAAGATCCTGTTCAAGAGGTTAAGCATACTGCTATCTATTATAGATATACTGATGAAGATGTTGACAATCTTAGCGAAATGAGTGATGAAGAAGATGATGAATTGGAGACAAAAACCCATTGGATTTCTTATAAACAACAATTTTTCTCTGTAGCATTAATAGCTGATAACAGTTTTGCCAGGGCTAAAATAAAGCAATATAAAGATGCTTCTAATACAAATGAGAAATATTTGAAAACTATGTATTCGGATATTAGTGTTCCATTGTCATATTCTGCAGATTTTCAGTCTATTCCTATGAAGATGTATATGGGACCTAACAAATATAGTATCCTTAAGAAATATGAAATGGAATTGGAACGCCAAATTCCTCTTGGTTGGGGCTTCTTCCTTTTGCACTGGATAAATCGTTTTATTGTTATTCCTGTGTTTGATTTCCTTAGTGGATTTGGTTGGAATTATGGTATTATTATTTTGGTTCTTACTGTTTTATTGAAGCTATTCCTTTTCCCAATTACTTATAAGACCTATATGTCTTCAGCAAAGATGAGGGTCCTAAAGCCTGAAATAGATGAAATAAGTGCTAAATTCCCTAAAAAGGAAGATGCTATGAAAAAGCAACAGGCAACTATGGATCTTTATAAAAAAGTTGGAGTAAACCCTATGGCTGGTTGTATTCCAATGTTGTTGCAGATGCCAATTCTATTTGCAATGTTTAGATTCTTTCCTGCATCATTTGAGTTACGTCAAGAGAGTTTCTTATGGGCAACAGATTTGTCTTCATATGATTCTATATTTAGTTGGTCACAACAAATTCCTTTGTTAAGTAGATTTTATGGAAATCATATTAGTTTATTTACTTTGTTGATGACTGTTTCTACTATTCTTTATACTAAAATGAATAACCAGATGATGAATTCTTCTCAGCAAATGCCGGGAATGAAGACTATGATGTACATTATGCCTATTATGTTTTTAGGATTCTTCAATAACTATGCATCTGGATTGAGTTTTTATTACTTCCTTGCTAACATAATTACTTTTAGCCAAATGTTTTTAATACGTCGTTATGTTAATGAAGATGCTATTAGAGCTAAATTGCAAGCAAATAAGAAAAAACCTGTTAAGAAATCTAAATTCCAGGCTAGACTAGAAGAAATGGCTAAGCAAAAAGGTTATAATTCTAAAAAGAAATAATTTTATTTTAAAAGATAATAATTTTAAGTTTTAGTAAGTATGATAGGCCGGTGTAAATTCACTGGCTTATTTTTTTTGTATTATTATGGGGAAGAGGGGGGTAAAGTATAAAGTATAAAGTATAAAGTATAAAGTATAAAGTATAAAGTATAAAGT
>JAMOQI010000019.1 GCA_027064095.1 Bacteroidales bacterium
CTGGTATAGAAGATGGGGTAGAGATACTTTTATTTCATTACCGGGTTTAACACTTGCGCAAGGAAAAATTAAAGACTGTAAAGCTGTTTTGGATACTATGGTGTCTGAAATGTCTGGACCTCTTTTTCCTAATTTTGGTTATAAAAACTCTGCTGTATATAACTCAATTGATGCTTCATTATGGTTTTTCTGGACATTGCAACAATATGCAAAATATACCTCTAACACTGAAGTGTGGAAACACTATGGTAAGAAAATGAAATTAATATTAAGGGGATATAGGGCAGGTACTCTTTTTAATATCAAAATGCACGATAATGGTTTAGTTTATGGAGGCGAAAAGGGCAAAGCTCTAACCTGGATGGATGCTATAAGTAATGGTAAGCCGGTTACTCCTCGCATTGGTTTTGATGTAGAAATAAATGCTTTAGCATACAATGCTATTATGTTTACTTTGGAATTGGCCAAAGAGAATAATGATACTGATTTTATTAATGAGTTCCAAAATATAGCTGATAACTTCCCTAAGATATTTGTAGATACATTCTGGAATGATGATTATACTTATCTTGCGGACTTTGTTGATGGAGATTTTAAAGATTGGTCAATTCGTCCAAATATGCTTTTAGCAGTGAGTCTCCCTTATTCTCCTCTTGAGAAAAAATATATGAAATCTATACTTGAAATAATAGAAAGGGAGTTGCTGACAACGAGAGGTTTAAGAACTTTATCTCCAAATCATAGTGATTATGAAGGAGTCTATTTTGGAGATCAAAACACCCGAGATTCTCAATACCATCAAGGTACTGTTTGGCCATGGTTAATTGGCCATTTTTCTGATGCTATTATTAAAGTATATGGTAAATCCAGAATTAAGAAGTTAGGTTGGTATATAGAGCAATTTGAAGAAGTTATAACTGAACATGGTATTGGAAGTATATCGGAGATTTATGATGGTAATCCACCACATACTGCTAGAGGAGCAATATCTCAAGCTACAAGTGTGGGTGAGTTACTAAGGTCTATTAAGCTACTCGAGGATTTTGATAGTAAAGAAAGGAGGACCAGCCGATGAAAATATTAATGTTTGGATGGGAATTTCCACCACATATTACAGGAGGCTTAGGAACAGCCTGTTATGGGCTTACAAAAGGGCTGATGAAACACAATCAAGAGGTTGTTTTTATTGTTCCTAAAGCTTATGGTGATGAAACAAAGGATGTAAGAATAATAAATGCTTCTGATGTAAATATTGACCTTAGAAATAAAGCATTTTCAGAATATTGGAATCAACTTAAGTATATTGAAATAGATTCTATTCTTGTGCCGTATGCCGACGATGAAGAGTTTTATAGAATCACACGCAAATATGAGCATCATTCTGAAGAAAATGAATCTGTATTCTCTACAAATTATAAGTTCTCCGGCAAATATGGTAAGAATCTGATGGAGGAAGTTAAACGCTATGCTTTAGTTGCAGCGCAGCTTGCTGTAACTCAGGACCATGATATTATTCATGCTCACGATTGGCTTACTTATGAAGCAGGTATTGCAGCCAAGAAAGTTAGTGGGAAACCTCTTGTTGTTCATATGCATGCTACTGAGTTTGATAGATCTGGAGAAACTGTAAATCAAGTAGTTTATGATATTGAACGACGCGGCATGATGGCTGCAGACAGAGTTATTACTGTGAGCAATCTGACACGAGATATCGTAATTGATAAATATGGAATAGCCCCAGCAAAAGTAATTACTGTTCATAATGCTGTTGAACCAGCCGATAAGTCTGAATATTTTGGTGCTAAAAAATATGTAAAAGAAAAAGTAGTTACATTTTTGGGAAGGATAACTTTCCAGAAAGGACCGGAATATTTTGTTGAAGCAGCAAATAAAATATTAAAAAGAGATAATAATGTGAGATTTGTAATGGCCGGTTCCGGTGATATGCTTAATAGAATGATTAGGCGAGTGGCAGAACTGAAAATTGCAGATAAATTTCATTTTACAGGTTTCCTGAAAGGAGGAGAGGTGGATCATATGTTTGCACTCTCTGATGTTTATGTTATGCCTTCGGTATCAGAGCCTTTTGGGATTTCTCCTTTAGAAGCTATGAGGTCTAATGTTCCTGTTATTATTTCTAAACAATCTGGTGTTTCAGAAGTTTTACATCATGCTTTAAAAGTTGATTTCTGGGATATTGATGCATTAGCTGATTCCATTTGGGGACTTACACATTATAATGGGCTTTCAAAAATGTTTATTAGTCTTGGAAAAGAAGAAGTAGATAATATGAAATGGGATAATGCAGCTTTAAAAATTATTAATGTATATAAATCATTAATTTAAAAGTATTTTTTAGTAAAATTAAATAAAGATATTAATTATAAATTACAAAAGCATTTAATTATGAAGTCAATTTGTTTTTATTTTCAAGTTCATCAGCCATATCGCCTCAAGAAGTATAGATTTTTTGATATTGGCAAAGATCATCACTATTACGATGACTACCAGAATGAGTTTATAGCTCGAAGAGTGGCCGACAAATGTTATTTGCCAATGAATCAGCTTTTAATGGATGCTATTAATGAATTTGGAAGTATGTTTAAGGTGAGTTTTTCAATATCGGGAACTGCCTTGGACCAATTTGAACAGTACACACCTGAGGTAATAGATAGTTTTAGAAGATTGGCGCAAAGTGGTTCCGTTGAGTTTCTCTCAGAGACTTACACTCATTCCTTATCGGCACTAAAGTCAAAAGATGAGTTTTCAAAACAAGTAAAAAAACATCAACAAAGAGTTTTTGATTTATTTGGTGTAAAACCAACAACATTTAGAAATACTGAGTTAATATATTCTGATGAAATTGGTGCTATGGTTGCAGAAATGGGTTTTAATACTATGCTGACAGAGGGAGCAAAACATATCTTGGGGTGGAAATCACCAAATTATCTTTATACAAATGCTATAAATCCTAAATTAAAATTATTACTAAAGAATTTCCAGTTGAGTGATGATATTGCTTTTAGATTTTCGCAGCAATCGTGGAATTCATGGCCTCTTACTACTGAGAAATTTGTAGGTTGGCTGAACGAGATTGACCAGAAAGAAGAAGTTGTGAATCTATTTATGGATTATGAGACTTTTGGTGAACATCAATGGCCGGAAACAGGTATTTTTGATTTTATGCGTGCTTTACCGGAGAAAGTAATGAGCAATTCTAATTTTACTTTTAATACTCCTTCTGAACTTAGTAGTCAATTACAAGCAATTGCACCTATTCATGTTCCATACCCCATTTCGTGGGCTGATGAAGAGAGAGATTTAACAGCATGGCTTGGAAATGAATTACAGGACGAAGCTTTTGATAAACTTTATGCTCTTGAAGATAAAGTTAAGAAATGTGATGATTATCAAATGATTAAAGATTGGGAATATCTACAAACCAGCGATCATTTTTATTATATGTGTACTAAATGGTTTTCTGATGGTGATGTACATAAATATTTCAATCCCTATGGAACTCCATACGATGCTTTTATTAATTATATGAATGTCCTTTCTGATTTTATTATTAGAGTTGAAGATTGTTATTCAAAACTAAAGCCGGTTTCCAAAAGTAAATCTTCAAAAATTGATAAAGTTTTGAATGCTGAATCCAATAAGAAAGTAAATCCAAATACTAAAAAATATATTAATAAATCATATAGATTTACTGATCTTGAAAGCATTCCTAAACAAAAACTAAAGGCATTACTTTCCGGTATTGATATAGAAACTCTTGTACTGGCTCTACACAAAACAGATGCTAATATTAAGGATAGAATATTATCGAATATTTCTACGAAAGCATTAAAAGAATATGAAAAGCTTGAAGAAGAAATGACAAATATTGTTAGTAAAACAAAAAATAATGCTAGAAGACGAATACTAAATAAACTCAAGAAATTGTAATGAGTAGAGTTGTTTTTTTATTCTTTTTTATAATATTATTACAAAACTCTTTTGCGCAATTTGATACTAATTATGTGTTTATGACGCGCAGTAAATTTGTCGTTTATCCTTTATATGAGCTATCTTATTCTAAAATAAATTATGATTATAAAACAAATAGCGGAATAACAAATGTTAGTTATGCTACAAGAAATTATAATAGTATTGGAATAGGAGCAAGTTTTTATAGATTAGGATTTTCATTGAGTTATCAATTACCTTTTTCTGATATTGACTCATTAGAAAATCAAAGTGCATTTAGTTTCAGAGGTGGCTATTCATATAAGAGGTTTTATGGAGACTTACGCTTACGCAGATATAAAGGGTTAGAGCAGAAGATTATAGATGTAGATGGAGTAGAAAGTGTTAAAATTCGAAAAGATATGCTCTTTTCACAAATAGGCGTAAATATAATATATTTTACATCATCTAAATATAGTTTTGATGCAAATTTTAAGAACTATAATCAACAAATAAAAAGCGCATTTACATTTGTTGCTAGCGCCGGATACAATATATATAATCTTGATGGTAACATTACAGTTCCTAAATCAACAATGGTGTTAAACTCCATAATTACTAGAGTAAATCAGAATTCGATACGATTATTACCGGGATTTGCTTTTTCTGTTGTTTATAAGGATTTTTATATGTCAATATTTGGACTGTTTGGGGTGTCGTTTAATAAAAGTAGAGTGGAATTCAATAATACTAATTCTATCTATTATAATTTTACTCCAGATTTTGAATATATTGCAACCATAGGATATAATTCTAAGGATTTCTTTGTATCACTAAATTATTCATTTGAGAATGATTATGCCAAAATTAAGAATTTATATGTTGGTACTCGTAATAATACATTATCAATTAAAATTGGAAAAAAGATTAACAGTAAATATTTAGGTAAACTTGCTAAGTATTTATAAGAATTAAGATAAACAAATTGAATCCTACAATAAATATAGCAATACTTGCCCATGTTGATGCCGGTAAAACAACTCTTACTGAACAGTTATTATTTCATTCCGGTGAGATTAAAACTATTGGAAATGTTAACAAGGGTACGACTGTAACGGATAGCTTAGAAGTTGAAAAACAAAGAGGAATTAGTGTGGCTTCTGCCAGTGTTGGGTTTACATATAAAAATATAGATTTTAATATTATCGATACTCCGGGTCATGCAGATTTTATGTCGGAGGTAGAAAGAAGCCTACTTGCTGCTGATATGGCTATTTTGGTAGTATCAGCATACGAAGGTGTTCAATCTCAAACAAAAATTATTTGGGAAATATTAGAAAAATTAAATCTTCCCAGATTTGTACTTATTAATAAGGTTGATAGACAAGATGTTGATATTGAAAAATTAATAATTGAATTAAAAGAAAAGCTGAATACTTTTATTGTTCCTATACAAAATATAGACATCCAAGGTATTGGTGAAATAACAATTTCGCCAATACAATCAATAGAAAATATCGATAAAGAAAATTTTATTGAAGCCATAGCAGAATTTGATGATGATGTGCTAAATAATTATTTATCAGGAGAGGATATCCCAATTAATAAAATAGATACTGTTTATAAAAATGCTGTTGAATCAGCAAGATTTTTTCCTGCAATGTTTGCCATTGCTAAAAATTCTATAGGTATTGAAGAATTACTGGAAGAAATAATCAATGTATTTTCCAATTCTAAGGATTTATCGTTAGAGCCATTATCTGCTGTAGTTTTTAAACTAAATCATCATCCACAGCTTGGATTATTATCTTATTTGAGAGTTTTCAAAGGTAGCATTCACAAGAAGCAAGAGATTCTTAATCGGCGAAATGGAATTAAAGAAAAGGTAAATCAGATTAAAAAAGTATTCTCAAGTAAACTTATTGACGTTGAAGAAGCTTTAGGAGGTCATATCGTTGCTGTATCGGGATTTTCTGAAGCAAGAGTGGGTGATTTTATTGGTGATATTGATTTAAATAAAGAATTTAGTTATAACACTATACCAATATTACAAGTTGAAGTTAAGGCTGTTAATTCCGAGGATTATACAAGTCTGGCAGAAGCCTTGTACCAACTATCAATAGAAGACCCTTTGCTACGATTTAATTGGTATAAAGAAGAAAAGCAGCTTTTACTAAATGTTAATGGATGGATACAGATCCAAATTCTTGAGACATTAATAAAAGATAGATTTGGTATTGAAGTAAAATTTGAAACACCAAATATTATTTATAAAGAAACTCCTAAAAGCACTGCCTTTGGCTATGATGAATATACAATGCCAAAACCATGTTGGGCAATAGTGAAGTTTGAGGTTGAACCTTTAAAACGTTCTAGTGGTGTTATTTATAATTCAAAGGTTGGAGTTAATGATATACTATTAAAATATCAAAAAGAAATAGAACGAACAATTCCTAAAGCATTAGAACAAGGGATAAAAGGTTGGGAAGTTACTGATTTAAAAATAACACTTATAGAAGGAGAAGACCATGTAATGCATTCAAGACCAGGCGATTTTGCTATAGCAACAAATCTGGCAATTATGGATGCTCTAAAAAATTCCGATACCGATTTATTAGAGCCTATTATGAAGTTCGAATTACAGGCACAAGAAGACCTACTAGGACAGATAGTATCAGATATTTATAAAATGAGAGGAGAATTTGAACAACCAATTTTCGCTGATGGTAATATAAAAATAAGTGGTAAATTACCGGCAGCTACCTCAATGGAGTATCCTATTACTTTAGCTTCCCGGTCTGGTGGTAAAGCCTCAATTCAGATGCAATTTGATTCATATCAGATAGTTGATGTGAAAGATGGAAAGCTGAGAAACTATAAAGGAATTAATCCATTAGATAGATCAAAATTTATTTTAAAGGCACGAAAAGCTATTCAGTAAATAGTAAGAATCGGATATTTATTATTATTAGAAAAAAATTTATATATTTGCTCTAGAAATAAGAACATAAAATTATACACTAAATCTAATCAACAAAGTGGAAGTAGAAAGCTCAAACAGCAGAAATAGAAAAGGAAGCGATAGCACAATAATAACTGGAGTAATAATGATAACTCTAGGTATTTTATTTTTAGTAGATAGATATTTCCCTGAAATAGATTTTGGAGATTTATGGCCATTTATTCTAATAGTGGTGGGAATCCTTATTATTTTTAGAGGAAGAAATCAATAAATATATTATTAATTATTACTTAAACTGTTAAATATGAAAATGTTATTAGCCGGCATTATTTCAATGATGCTATTTGTTTCAGCACCACCAACATCTAAGACTGTAGTGGGAAAATGGAAAACTATTGATGATAAGACTAATAAAGTTAAGTCTATAGTACAAATTTATAAGAAAGATGGTAAGCTTTATGGTAAAATATTAAAGTTATTTAAAAAACCTGATGAAGATCAAAATCCTTTGTGTACAGAATGTACCGGCGAGCTTCATAATAAACATATTATTGGGATGCAGATAATTAATGGTTTAGAATATGACGATGGTGAGTGGTATGCTGATGATGGAATTTTAGACCCTGCTAATGGTAAAGTCTATGATTGTAAGCTGTGGCTTGATGAAGATAACCCTGATTTACTTCAAGTTAGAGGTTACATATTATTTGTGTTTCGTACTCAAACATGGTATCGTGTAAAAGAATAACTAATAAATTTTTATAATATAAAGCCCATTTCTTTTTGATTTGGGCTTTTTTTTGTGTTGATAAATTACTTCAAAATTATAAATATTCTTGATTATTTTACTAGCTTTTTTAAGCGTAAAGATTGAAGCGCTATTAACCTATTATAATCATAAATTTTATTAATTAATTTCTATATTTCCTCAAATTTGTTCGTATTATTCCGACTTGCTATCGACAAAGCTTATTGTGAAAACCTAATAAATCTGCTTACTAATTTATTAAAAGTCTATGATGAAATATTGTATTTTTACGATATCGCTTTTAAATAAAAATAATAGCGTAGGAATTATTAAACTAATTTTGTAAACACATTTTTAAATAATATTTAATATGAGTATAAATATATCCGATAATTTTGATGCTGGTAATATCGAAGTTATAAATAGAGATAATATTAGTAGTATCAAGCTTAAAATAAAAAAAGATACTAATTCTGATTTCTTACAGTGGTTTTATTTCAGAGTAAGCGGTGCAAAAGGCAAAAGCTGTAGTTTTAAAATAATAAATGCAAGTGAGTCTGCATATCCTGAAGGATGGGAAAACTATCAGGCAAGGGCTTCTTATGACAGATTAGATTGGTTTATTGTCCCAACAGAATTTAATGGTAAAGAATTACAAATAGATTTTACACCAGAGTATGATACGGTTTATTTTGCATACTTTGCACCATTTTCATATGAGCAACATCTTGATATGATAAGTTTTGCCCAGATGTCACCTATCTGCAACCATGAAATAATAGGCAAAACTTGTGAAGGCCGAGATATAGATTTTCTAAAAATAGGCAGTGAAGCAAAAGAAAAGAAAAAGTTGTGGATTATCGCCAGGCAACATCCTGGTGAAACTATGGCAGAATGGTTTATTAGTGGTTTTATTGACCGATTGTTAAATTTAGAGGACTCTACTTCAATTAGTTTATTAGAAAAAGCTAATATCTATATAGTTCCTAATATGAATATTGATGGTAGTATATTGGGAAACCTAAGAGTAAATGCCAAAGGAGTAAATCTAAATAGAGAATGGGCAAGTCCAAGCAAAGAAAGAAGTCCTGAAGTTTATTTCGTTAAGAATAAGATGAAAGAAATTGGTATGGATTTTAATCTTGATGTACATGGTGACGAAGCTATTCCTTATGTTTTTATATCTGGAATAGAAGGAATTCCTTCATTTGATGATAGACTTAAAAACCTAAGCTCTAGTTTTATGGATATCTGGAAGACTATTAGTCCTGATATTCAAGATAAATATGGTTATCCAAAGAATGAGCAGGGGAAAGCAAATCTTGATATTTGTTCAAAACGTTTGGGAGAAGATTTTAAATGCTTATCACAAACTTTAGAAATGCCATTCAAACAAAATGATAATATTCCTGACGAAGACTTTGGTTGGTCTTCTGAAAGGTCAATATTATTAGGTAAATCTTTAGTAACTGTGTTAAATAATATTGTAGAGTTCTTATAATTAAAGTATTATTTTTAAATATAGAATTTTTATTTTTTTGAAATAAAAAAAATATTATATTTGCATCGGATTCAGTTATTAAGATATCCCGATTGTACGGCTGAGGAGCCGTACTCCAACCTTAATAATCGGTATTTTTCATTTTTTTTCCTCCTCAGAGAAATCTGAGGAGGTTTTTGTTTTAACCAATTTGTGAGAAATATCCGGTATCTCTTTTATAATCTATAATTATAAATATTCATTAAAATTATAATATATTACTGCGTGTAATAACAATATTTTCAAACTATAGGATAGGAGTAGATACATTAAATAGAATAATTATTGGATTAAGAAAATATAGTTGCTGATAGCTAAATATTATTATTAGTTTACAGACGTATAATGTACAAAAGTATATTATTTAATAATAAACAATTGTAACTTGATAATTTAATTTAATTATCAACGATAATCAACAATTGTAAATTGTAATTACTAACTATAATACATTTCAATTTTAATAATCATAATTTCAGTATTTAAAAGGGTTTTAATTCAAGTAATACTTTACTTACACAAATGTTATAACTTAATATTTCTACTAATGTATCTATTTGATACATATAAGATTGCAGTTCTGTTAAATTTCTATAAATACAATTGTAAATATTAATAGTGTATTTATTTATGTAAAATATATTTTGTATAATCATATAAAATAATTAGTTTTGTAAACTAATTTGAGTATATATTTTAATGAATTATGAAAGATAGAATTAAAAAAATTATTGACAATAACAATCTAAGTTCTGCACAGTTTGCTGATAAAATAGGTGTAACACGTTCAAGTTTATCTCATGTTCTTTCCGGAAGAAATAAGCCTAGCCTTGATTATGTGCTTAAGATTATTAAGGTTTTTCCGCATATAGATAGTAAATGGTTATTAACAGGAGAAGGTTATTATGATGAAACTGAACGTACTCACACTGATAATGACACAAATGTTGGTGAAGACTCATTGAACAAAATTCAAAGCTCATTTTCCAATTTAAATAAACAAATAGCAAAAGGAAAAAATAAGATAATGAAAGATGTACTATCTGATAATGAGAATATTATAGATAAGATGGAAGATGAAACAGAAGTTAATAAATACTATAATTCGAAGACTAATAATTCTTCCGATATAGATAAAATAGTATTTTTCTATAAAAATGGTTCTTTTGAAGTATATTTTAATAAATAGTCATGGAAAATAGCATAAACATAACCTAAAATAACATAATTATCTATTCTCATTCTTTGTTAATCTTTTGTATATTTGCTTTTTAAACATAATACTTTTATGAAGATTTTAATTCAGAATATCAAGGAGTTAGTTCAGATTTTAGATAATAATGTACAATTAGTCTCAGGTAAAGAGATGTCTACAATAGAAACTATAGAAAATGCATATTTAGTTATTGAAAATGGCTTAATTTCTGCCTTTGGTGCAATGAGTGAAATTGGTGATTTGAGTATATCTTCAAAATATGATAAGACAATAGATGCTACAGGCAAGATGCTAATGCCTGCATTTGTAGATTCACATACACATTTGGTTTATGCCGGTAGCAGAGAAATAGAATATATTGATAAAATTAAGGGTCTCTCGTACGAAGAAATAGCAAAGCGAGGTGGTGGAATATTAAATTCTGCTAAGCGTATTAGAAATGCTAGTATTGAGCAACTGTATACCCAATCCGAACAGCGGTTAAAAGATATTATTTCAATGGGAACAGGAGCTGTGGAGATAAAAAGTGGCTATGGTCTTTCTCTGGAGTCAGAATTAAAGATGCTGCGTACCATTAAATTACTTAAACAAAATAGTCCTCTTACGATACGTTCTACCTTTTTGGGAGCTCATGCTGTTCCTGCGGAATATCGTGGTAAACAATATGAATATGTTAAACTAGTTGTTAACGAGATGATTCCAAGAGTAGGAGAAGACAAGCTGGCTGACTTTATTGATGTTTTCTGTGACAAAGGCTTCTTTACTGTTGATGAAACAAATGAAATTTTAGAAGCTGCTAAAAAATACGGTATGATTCCTAAGATTCATGCTAACGAGTTAGATTATAGTGGTGGCATTCAAGTAGGAGTAAAGCATTCCGCTCTTTCAGTTGATCATCTTGAATTTACCGGTAAGGAGGAAATAGATATACTTCGTAAGTCTAACACTATGCCAACTTTACTTCCGGGAGCTGCATTTTTCTTAGGAATGGTACATGCTCCGGCACGTAAAATGATTGATGCCGGCTTACCAATAGCACTAGCAAGTGATTTTAATCCCGGTTCGTCTCCTTCAGGGAATATGCAATTAATTGCTGCTATGGGGTCAATAATGTTTAAAATGTTATCCGAAGAGGTTATTCATGCTACTACTATTAATACTGCTTATGCTATGGGAATCAATGATATATTAGGAAGTATTAGTGTTGGTAAAATTGCAAATTTAATTATCACAAAAGCAATGCCTACATATCATTATTGGACATATTCCTATGGTGATAATAAGGTGGATACTATGATTTTAAACGGAAATATTATTAAATTAAATTTATAAAATAAAATATTACAAAAGCTATGCAACAACTAATAGAATGTGTGCCCAATTTTAGTGAAGGGCGTGATATGAATATCATCAATCAGATTACTGCGGAAATAGAGAAAGTAGAAGGTGTAAAATTAGTAGATGTAGATCCTGGACAAGCCACTAACCGTACTGTTGTTACGATGGTAGGAACACCTGACGAAGTATTAGAAGCAGCATTTATGTCTGTGAAGAAAGCTCAGGAATTAATAGATATGCGTCACCATCATGGTGCACATCCACGTTTTGGAGCTACTGATGTTTGTCCATTAGTACCTGTGGCTAATATTAGTATGGAAGAAGTTGCTAAATTAGCTCATAAACTTGCGCAAAGAATAGGTGAGGAGCTTGAGATTCCTATTTATTGCTACGAAGAAGCTGCTGTAAATGAAGTACGTAGAAATCTTGCTAACTGTCGTGCAGGAGAATATGAAGCTTTAATAGATAGAATTGTCACCGATGAATGGAAACCGGATTATGGTCCTAATATTTGGAGTGAAAAAGTAGCTAAAAGCGGTGCTACTGCTGTAAGTGCCAGGAATTTCCTTGTGGCAATAAATTTTAATCTTAATACTACATCTACCAGAAGAGCAAATGCTGTTGCTTTTGACGTAAGAGAGAGAGGCCGTACAAAAAGAGAAAATAATAGTTTAACGGGAAAAATATTAAAGGATAAGGATGGGAAACCTATAATGATTCCGGGAACATTAAAGCACACCAAAGCTATCGGCTGGTTTATTGAAGAATATGGCATTGCCCAGATTTCTATGAATATGACTAATATTATAGAAACACCTGTCCACATAGCTTTCGAGGAAGTAAGTGCAAAAGCCAGGGCTCGTGGTTTACGTGTTACCGGTGCTGAATTGGTAGGAGTAATACCACTGCAAGCAATGTTAGATGCCGGACGTTATTATTTAAAAATGCAGCAACGTTCTACTGGTGTTTCTGATGCTGAACTAATTAAAATAGCGGTAAAATCTTTAGGTCTTGATGAGCTATATCCATTTGAGCCGGAGAAAAAGATAGTAGAATATATTTTAGAAGCTGATAGCCCTAAGCAATTGATAGATATGAGTTTGTCGGAGTTTGTATATGAAACAGCTTCAGAATCTCCTGCACCTGGTGGTGGTTCTATTTCTGCTTATATGGGTTCAATGGGAGCTGCATTAGGAACTATGGTTGCAAATCTTAGTTCACATAAAAGAGGTTGGGATGAACGATGGGAGGAGTTTAGCGACTGGGCTGATAAAGGTAAAGAATATCATGATAAATTGTTAAAAATGGTGGATGAAGATACAAATGCATTTAATAAAATAATGGATGCATTCTCACTACCTAAAAAAACAGAAGAAGAGAAAAAATTACGTACTGAAGCAATTCAAGAGGCAACATTATACGCAACTCGTGTTCCACTGAAGGTTATGAAATTATGTTTTAACTCTATGGAGGTAGCAAAAGCTATGGCTGAGATAGGAAATCCTAATTCAGTATCTGATGCTGGAGTTGGAGCCTTAGCAGCAATGGCAGGTGTTAGAGGCGCTTATTTGAATGTGAAAATTAATGCTGCCGGATTGAAAAATCGAAAAGTAGCTAATAAACTTTTAAATGAAGCTAAAGACATTGCTAATAGAGCTGCATTTGAAGAAAAAGAGATACTGGATATTGTAGAGGCAAAAATTAAGTAATAATAATTACAATAAATACCAGTTCAATAAATTTGAATTGGTATTTTTATTTTACTTTTTGGAATTTCTCATTTTGTAAAACTAAAAAGTATATTATCTTATAAATATTTTAAAATAAGCAATTTGAACTATCTTCAAGTAGATAATCTATCAAAGTCATATGGCGAAAAACTACTTTTTAAAGGAATTAGTTTTGGAATAAATCAAGGGCAAAAAGTAGCATTAATAGCAAAAAATGGTACAGGTAAAACTAGTTTGCTTAATATCATTATGGGTAAAGATATCCCCGATGAGGGTAGTGTAACCATAAGAAATGATATTAAAATATCCTATCTTTCTCAAAACCCCAAATTTACAAGTGGAATTAGTATTTTAGAGGCTGTTATTGATAGCAAAAGTGATTTTTTCGATGCTATTAGGTCTTATGAAATGGCTATAGAAAGAATGAAAACCGACCAGAGCGATGAGAGCAATGTGCAATTGCAGAAAGCTATGGAAGCAATGGATATAAAACAAGCTTGGGATTATGAAAATAAAATAAAAGAGATTCTTTCTAAGCTGAAAATTACGGATTTTAATCAAGATGTTGAAAGTTTGTCGGGAGGACAAAAAAGAAAACTAGCTTTAGCTAAAAGTCTAATAAATGATGTCGATTTACTCTTATTAGATGAGCCCACTAACCATTTGGATATTGATATGATAGAATGGCTTGAAGGATTCTTATCGTCTCAAAAGTTAAGTTTATTATTAGTTACCCATGATAGGTATTTTTTAGATGCTGTTTGTAGCGAAATATATGAACTAGAGCAGGATAATATCTATAAATACAGAGGAAATTATGGGTATTATTTGGAGAAAAAGGCAGAAAGATTATTTAACCAGGCAAGAGAGCAAGAAAGGGCTAAAAATTTATATCGTAAAGAGCTTGAATGGATGCGAAGAATGCCGAAGGCAAGAACAACAAAATCAAAAGCTAGAATTGATGCTTTCTACGATCTGGAGAAAAAATCTCAAAAGAAATATACGGAAGAAACGCCTGAATTTAATGTAAAAGTATCAAGAATAGGTAAGAAAATTCTAGAGGTGAACCATCTACATAAATCTTTTGATGACAATATAGTGATAAAAGATTTCTCACATACTTTTAAAAGAGGAGAGCGGATTGGTGTTGTAGGTGCAAATGGTAGTGGTAAATCCACATTCTTTAAATTGATAATGGGTGAATTAAAACCTGATGCCGGAAGTATAGTAAAGGGTCAGACCATGATTTTTGGCTATTTTTCGCAGGAGGGAATTATGGTAAAAGATGATATGCGCCTGATAGATATTGTAAAGGAATATGCTGAAGAAATTCCTTTTGGCACAAGCTCTACAATGTCAGCTTCACAGTTTCTGTATTATTTCAATTTTGATCATAGCACTCAACATAATTATTACAGAAATTTAAGTGGTGGTGAGAAAAGACGTCTACAATTACTGCTAACATTTGTAAATAATCCAAATTTCCTTATTCTTGATGAACCTACAAATGATTTGGATATTGATACATTAAGCGTACTTGAAGATTTTCTTAGTAAATACCAAGGTTGTCTTATGGTTACGACACATGATAGAGCATTCTTGGATAAAGCAGTTGATCATTTATTTGTCTTTGAAGGTGAAGGTAAAATAAAAGATTATCATTCTAATTATAGTGATTACCGAGAATTAAAAAAAGCTAAAGAACGACAAGAAAAAAAGCTTAAACAAGAGAAAAAGAAAACTAATATTATAAAAGAAAAGCCTAAAGTAAAAAAGGCCGGTTTTAAAGAAAGGAGAGAGTTTGAACTTCTGACAATAGAAATTGATGAATTAGAAAGTGTAAAATCTGAAATAACAAATCTATTAAATGCAGGAAAGGGAAATCCGGATGATTTTGAAAAATGGTCTAAAGAGTTTCAAGATATACAAAATAAACTTGACGCAAAGGAATTGCGTTGGTTAGAATTAAGTGAAATGGGCCTGGAGTAATATTATAGACAAAATATATGAGATATGACATACGAAGAAAATGGTTTTTATTATTATAAAACAAAGGTCCATTCTTTTCAACTGGATCAACAGAAGAATCTTAGTATTGTTGCTGTTTCTGAGTTACTACAGGAAGTAGCAGGAACTCATGCTAATGACTTTGGATTTGGTTATAAGAATGTTATAGAGAAAGATTTAGTGTGGATTATTACTGCTATGCGCGTTGAGATAAAAAAATTACCAATATGGGACGAAGAAATAACAATAAAAACTTGGTTGGTGGATATTAATAGATATTTCTCTAATCGCCAATTTCAGATATTGAATAAGATGGGAGATGTGGTTATTTCAGCTTCTACCAATTGGTTACTATATAATTTTAAAACTCGCAGGCCTCAGAATATTTCTTCGATGAATTTTAACGTAAAATTACATGGCGATTATTTAAGTGTAAAAAAAGCTGTTAAAACTGATAAATCAACAATTTCAGAGGGTGTAACTTCATCAATCACTGTTAAATACAGCGATTTAGATATGGTGTCTCATATGAATAATACCCGATATTTCCGTAGTATTATTGACTCATATAATTTTGATTTTCATAAAACACATTTCTTAAAATCTTTTGATATTCAGTTTAGAAATGAAGCTGTTTATAATGATGAATTAGAGATATTTACGAAAGAAATATCTTCAAATAGTTTCCACCACGAAATAAAAAAGCGTAAGGACTCCAAAAGTAACTGCTATTGTAAACTAGAATGGGAAAGTTTGTGATTTTTTATAAAAACATCCTTTAAATATTTAGAAGTGTAACCGATATCTTTCTTAATTATATCTTTAGGTTTACCTTCGACAATAATTTTCCCGCCTTTACTTCCGCCTTCCGGTCCGATATCAATTATATGATCTGCAACTTTTATTACATCAAGATTATGTTCTATCACAATAATTGTATTACCTTTATCAACAAGTCTTTGCAATACGCCTAAAAGAATATTTACATCTTCAAAATGAAGTCCTGTGGTTGGTTCATCTAATATATATAGGGTTTTACCGGTGTCTTTTTTCGATAATTCTGTTGCCAACTTTACCCTTTGAGCTTCACCCCCAGAAAGCGTTGTAGATGCCTGACCAAGAGTAATATAACCTAAGCCAACATCTTGTAATGTTTTAATCTTTCTAAGAATATTTGGATGGTTTTCAAAAAAGGCTACAGCTTGATTTATGGTCATTTCAAGAACATCATTAATCGACTTGCCTTTAAATCTAACCTCAAGAGTTTCACGGTTGTATCTTTTACCATAACATTCATCACAAAGAACATAAACATCAGGTAAGAAATTCATTTCTATTAATTTCAATCCTGCACCTTTACATGTTTCGCAACGTCCTCCTTTGACATTAAATGAAAATCTGCCGGGTTTATAACCTCTAATTTTAGATTCCGGAATTATAGCAAACAGATTTCTTATATCGCTAAATACTCCGGTATATGTTGCTGGATTAGAGCGTGGTGTTCTACCTATTGGCGATTGGTTTATTTCTATAACTTTATCTATCTTATCTATTCCTTCAATAGATTTATAGGGTAGTGGGGTGGTTTCTGAACGGTAGAATTTTGAACTTATAATCGGATAAAGAGTTTCATTTATCAAACTAGATTTTCCACTTCCACTAACACCTGTTACACAAATAAATTTTCCTAATGGAATTTTTAAAGTTACATTTTTTAAATTATGACCATTTGCTCCTTTTAAGATTATAAAATCACCATTACCTTCTCTTAATTTACGAGGAATAGAGATTTTCTTCTTTCCATTTAAGTATTGAGCCGTTAGCGAACTAGATTTTAGAATCTGTTTTGGTGTTCCTGTAGCAACTATTTCACCTCCATAACGACCGGCACCAGGGCCTATGTCTACAATATAATCAGCAGTACGAATCATCTCTTCATCATGTTCCACAACAATCACAGAATTACCAATATCTCGTAGTTCACCAAGAGATTTAATTAACCTTTTGTTATCACGCTGATGCAGTCCAATACTTGGTTCATCTAAAATATAAAGCACGCCAACTAATTGTGAACCAATTTGTGTTGCTAGTCTAATTCGCTGTGATTCACCACCAGATAAACTCTTGGCAGGTCTATTAAGATTAAGGTAATCAATTCCTATATTTAGTAAAAATCCCAGACGAGTTTTAATCTCTCTAATAATCTCGTGAGCTATTAACCTTTTATTGTTGCTTATTTTATTTTCAATTTGATGTATCCACGCATTAAGCTGCAATAAATCCATTTGAGCCAAATCGCTAATGGTTTTATTATTAATCTTAAAATGTAGCGACTCCTTTTTCAATCTAGCTCCATTACACTCAGGGCATACAACATCATTTGTAAATTTACTTGTCCATTTTTTAATACTCGTAGTAGTTTCTTCATCATTTTGATTCATAACGAAGTTAATAATGCCTTGAAAATTAAGTTTATAAGTATTTGTAACACCTAAATAATCATTCTTAACTTCCACAGTATCTTGAGTTCCGTAAAAGATAACATGCATTCCATCTTCAGGAATATCTTTTATGGGGGTATCTAAAGTAAAACCATACTTTTTGCCAATAGCATCAAGTTGTTGAAATATCCAATTTCTTTTGTAATCACCTAATGGAAGAATTCCACCTGCTCTAATACATATTTTTTTGTTAGGAATAATTTTATCAAAATCTACTTCCAATATATGTCCTAAACCATTGCATCGAGGGCAAGCACCATAAGGAGAGTTAAATGAAAAATTATTAGGTTCAGGTTCTGCATAAGCTATACCGGTATCTACACACATAAGGTTTCTACTAAAATGAGTAATCTCATTATCTTCAATATTAATAATACTCATTAGACCTTTCCCTGATTGCATTGCCTGTTCAATGGTCTTTGTTAGCCTTGTTTCTACACCTTCTTTTATATGTATTCTATCAATAACTAGTTCTATATCATGAATTTTGTAGCGGTCAAGACGCATT
>JAMOQI010000020.1 GCA_027064095.1 Bacteroidales bacterium
ATTGTTATTTTCTTTTTTCTATTTGCTAATATCAATATAACAGGCAGTAGTGTTAAAGCTCCAAGTCCTGAACCTATCATACTTAATGCTACCAATAATCCGAAATTTTGTATTGGAACTATTTGAGAGAACAGCAATACCAAAAATCCAGATGCTACGGAAATTACATTTATTACAATAGCTTTTCCGCTAATCATTATAGTATCTTCCAAGGCTTTATTGATATCACCAGTCTCTTCCATAGAATGAGTAAAGTGTGTAATTACGTGTATGGAATAATCGATACCGATACCCAGTGCAATACTTGCCACCAATACTGTTGCAATATCTAATGCAATACCTGCATATCCCATAAAACCGAATAGAATAGCAATGGTTACTATTATAGGTATTGTAGCATAAACACCTTTTGAGAAAGACCGTAATATTAGCCCTACTATAATAAGCACCATTAATATCGCTATAATTAAGCTACTTGCTTGACTAGATAATAAACTCTCATTCATTCGCACATAAACCGAAGGCGTTCCTGTTATTGATATTTGACAGTCTTTGGTAGAGTTTTCTTTTATAAATTTATTCATATAATCTACAAAATCGCTCATTTCTTTACTGTCTGATGAAGCAAATTTCGACTGAATTATTCCTTCGTCAAGTTCATCTGTTATAAGTTGTGATAAAATATCTTGTCCGTCTAATAAAAACCATAATTGTTCGATTTTTTCTTTAGAAGAAGGTATTTTTTTACCTTCACCCATAGCGTTATTCATTTCTTCTACTAAATCGGCAATAGATTGAGTAGTTGATATTTCGGGATATTGTTCCATATAGTCTTCGGTTTTAATCATCATATTTAAAACTTCAGGACTTTGTATATCGCCTTTAAAAACTACAAATACAGGTTGAGAACCACCGAATTTTTCTTGCATAATATCTTCTGATACTCGGGTTGGGTTATCTTTCTTAAAATACTCAGCCATATTTACACTGGTGGTTATTAAAAACATACCGGCAATACTCACTACTATTAATCCCCCCCATGCGATTAGAGTATATTTTGGGTGATGAAATAAAAGATTTACTAACGGACGCAGTATTTTCTTTGATAAGAAGTCGTTTTTTTGACTGCTGTTGTATTGTTTTTCTGTTATATTTTTCTTATACAATGATAAAGCAGATATAACTGCGGGTACAAAGAATAGTGATAATAAAAGAGCAATTAAAGTTCCTAGTGAAGTAAATATTCCGAAATCACGTATCATGGTTAAATATGCTCCGAATACAAATGATACAAAACCTATAGCCGTTGTTACCGCTGCCAGAATTACAGGTATAAAAATATAAGCCATCGCTTTTATTATTGCCTTTTTCCTGTCTTTATCGAAAGTTTGATTAATTCTGTTTAATACATGAATAGTATAGGCACTACCAACAGCCAAGAGTATAATCGGAATATTGTTTGAAATCATAGTTAATTGGTATCCTAATAATTGCATCAACCCCAAAGTCCAAACAACTGCAATACCCGCTGTTAGTAGAGGCATAATCACCCCTCTTGCCGTTCTAAAACTTAAAAACAGGATCAAGGCAATTAATATAAATACAATCGGCAGCAGAAGAGTTAAATCTGACATTATTAAATCTGCTACATCATTCATCATCATTGGCAGACCTCCGTAGTACACTTTTTCGGGGAGATTTAGTTGTTCAACTTTATTTTTCACATCTGCTGCAACGGCTTGCTTGTCTGCATCATCGAGTAGAGTAAACATTATTAAAGTGGCTGTACCGTCTTCACTAACAATGGAGCCATTATACATATCTTTTGAATTAACATAAGCTTTTAAACTATCTAATTCTTTTTGGGTTTGCGGCAATTCATATTCATCAACCAGCTTTCCTATTTCCAATCCAAATTCGGTTGATTTTATATCGATAATATCAGTTAAACTGCTTACGGTAGAAATACCTTCAGTAATTTTTAAACTATCGGTAATTTGTTTTACATGCTCCAATACTTCGGTTTTATAAATATCATCAGTTTCTAAAACAATCATTCCCATTGCATTGCCGCCATATTTATTACCTATATCTTTATATAGTTTTGCCACAGGGTCATCATCCGGTAGTGAACTTATCACATCTGAGTTTATACTTATATCCTTTAACTGCATACCGAAAAATACAGTTAATGCAACTACTACCAATATTATTGGCCATTTTAGTTTTATTATTAATTCTGCTAATCTGTTCATGATTTAAATTTATTTATTTATTTAATTATTTATTTATTTTATTCCTTGCATAATAAAAGCAGGGGGGAAGTTTAATAAGTTTGGTTTTATACTGAAGTCTCTAAATTTATTCTTAATGATATTATATATTAATGGGGTGTATTGATAGGTTAGAAATTTCCCTTTTTCTTTGAGCATAGCATACGAACTAAAAATAAGTCTTTTTTTAATATTATTATCTAGAAAAGTAAATGGGATTGTTGAAATTATATAATCAACATCTTCTATTTTGTATCTATTTTTTAATATTAATGAAGCACTTTTGGCATCTGCATTTATTATTACTAAACGCTTATCAGTAATTCTTTCTAAATCAACAATAAAATCCTGATTTGTTTCAAAAACAAATAGTATTGCATTGGCTGTCATTCTTTTTAGTAGCTGTTTTGTAATAGTTCCCTTTCCAGGTCCATATTCAACGATGACTTCAGCATTTGCAAAATCAATTTCATTTACAATTTTTTTGATAATATTATCAGAGCTTGATACTACTGCTCCAACATTCTTGTCTTTCAATAATTCTTTTATCAATATTTTATCTCCCATATTATTATACTTTTATCGTTTTTTAGTCAGTATTATGTAAAAAAATTAATTATATCTTTTATCTAAACAGAAATTATCAGGATATTTTGCATTAATATCTCTATAGTATTCCGTAATTTCTTGCATTGTTTCATCAAAACTATTAGTATTATTAACAATACATTTCATTCCTATTTCTTTCTTTTCGTAATCAATAAAGCTCACAACAATAGGTACATTTGCTTCTTTAGCTATATAATAAAACCCCTTTTTCCAATTAGTTTTTCTTTTTCGTGTTCCTTCCGGAGCAATAAATAGATTCAGATTTTCTCTATTATTAAACATAGATACCGTTTGAGTTACAACACTTGTCTTTTTGTTATTCCTATCAATGGGAATAGCTCCTAATCCCTTTAAAATAATATTGAGTGGAAAAATAAATAGCTCCTTTTTCATTAGTGTATTATTGCTTATGCCTATAGCATTCAAATAGAACCTGCCAATGGCAAAATCCCAATTGCTTGTATGTGGAGCAATTATTACGACACTCTTTTTTACGTCAGGAAATTCACCCATAAGTTTCCATCCAAATAATTCTAATGTTTTTCTAAAAAAGATTCTCATTTTATTGCTATTCTATTATTGTTAAAGTAAATATTCATTGTTTATATATATTATGTGTTATTATATATTTTCTATTAATAACATATGTTATATTTAAACTAATATTGTTTAGTAGTCAGTTCGGTACAAAAAAATATTATTTACTCAAACCTTTTATTAATATTTGTAATAAATCATCAAAATACGGATTTAATTTATTGTATTTATTTTGCAAAAAAAACGGAATTTCAAGTCCTTTTAATACCATAATGAAAACATCAAGTAATACTTCCATATTTCCATTTCGTTTTTCGAATGTATTTTCTTCTATCCCTTGTTCAATAACTTTCTTTATTTGTTCTTTTTCCCAGACATCCAAGTCGTTTCTTAAATCATCAATAAAATCAAAATGCTCGAAAAAATCAGCTTTCAGTGTTTCGTGATAATTAGAAGCATTGTTCAGTACTTCCATCCGTTTAACTAAATATTGTTTAATTTTCTGCTCTGCCTTAAGATTTTTATCATTAACAATTATTGTTAAGTTCTCCTTTAGGTTTTCAATTTCTTTTGCTACCACTTCGGTAAATAATTCTTCTTTACTGGCAAAATGATAATATAAAGAGCCTTTTGCTTTTCTTGCAATTCTAGCAATTTCATCCATTGAAGTTTTATGAAACCCAAAACGGCTAAACAATTTGTTTGCTACTTCTAATATTTTATCTTTTGTATTTTCACTAGCCATTTTCTTGCTAAATATTATATAATTTGACTGATATTGTTTAATGGTGCAAAGAAAATACATTTTTCTTAAAGTTTGACAATTGTTATTAATTTTAACAAATATTTAGAAACATTATCAAAAGGAACATTTATGATTTTGTAGAATCTTCTTGCTGTTAGTATTAAAATATAGTAAAAAATGTATGTAAAGAACGATTTGTCCATAACCCGAAATTTGCCCCTTTTGAAAAATAACATAGATAAATATATTAATCAGCAACAATGGTAATCTGAACAAATTGTCGGTTATTGTCGAAAGAAATCAATAGAAGACTTAGAAAAAATCTTGGTTTTGAAAAACTTTCTGTTTTATTTTATATATTTGAAAATCGTAAATTTGTATATGTTAGTTGAATTTACTATAAAATTTGAAAAATGTTTAGTATAAAGCAAGTAAGTAAATATTTCATATCTTTGTAGCCAATTTTTTAAATGCAGAAAGATGGCAAGAAATACAAGTGACACATCGGCAGTAGAATTCAATAGAATTGTTGCTGGCACAAAGATTCATGGTGAAATAGAAACCAAAGGTGATATACGTATAGATGGAACCGTAGTTGGAACATTAAATATTTTAGGGAAACTAGTTCTTGGTACTAATGGCAAAATTGAAGGTGAAATTAAATGTAAAAATGCTGAGGTAATGGGTAAAATTGATGGAGAAATAAGAGTAAGTGAACTATTATCACTTAAAGCCAGCTCTTCATTAACCGGCGATATTATTACTAATAAAATATCCATCGAACCAGGTGCTAATATTAGTGGAACCATAAATATGGATAAAGAAAGCAAAAATGTTGCGCCTACCAAATTAGGACCACCAAATGTCAAAACTGAAAAAGAATCAGCTAAGTAATTATGCAAAATACTCATCTATGGCTTTCCAGATGGGTATTATTATTTTAGGAGGGTCCTATGGAGGTGTTGTCCTTGACAGACATATCGATTGGGAATTTCCTGTTTTCACTATTACTTTTAGTATATTATCTGTGGTAATAGCAGTTTATTTTTTTATAAAAGACTTACTTAAATCAGACAAAAATTTAAACAAGTAAATTCAAAATTTAAATATGAGTCAAAAATCATTCTTAATACGTCTAATAGGTATTAGTGTATTCGTTGAAATTATTGCATTAGGTTGGTATTATGCTATGCCTAAAGAATGGGTAACTCCAACTTTACCGGTATTACCAGTATTTTTTATGGCTGTTACTTTTCTTATTCACAAAGGTTTTATTAGTAGCATTGGAAAAAATATGCGTCAATTTGTTACTCGTTATATGCTTATTACAACTATAAAACTATTATCTTTTCTATCGATTTTATTAATTTACGGTCTTCTTAAACCCGCTGATGCAAAGCAATTTATACTTAGTTTTTTAGTTCTATATCTAATTTATTCTGCTTTCGAAGCCACTGCTGTTATTAAGCTTGGCAAGGCACATGATGAACAATCAATAAACTAAAAATAAATAAGGGCTTTTTTTTGTTAAATAGAGTAAAATAATTTATATTTTTGTGCACAATTAATAGAAATAATTTTGAAGCAAATAATATGATTCTTAGGAAGTTTTGGGAAGGACGTTCTTCCATGATAACGGCAATTATTTTGCTGTTTTTTATTGTAAGTTTTCAAAGTACAATAGCACAAGAAGAAATTGAAGGTTCACACCATGAAGCTGAGCAACATAGTGAAAAAGAGTTTAATGCTGGAGAACTAATATTTGAACATGTATTAGATGCCCACGATTGGCATATTGCAGATATTGGAGAGCATCCGATTACTGTTCCTTTACCAATTATTATTTTAGATGAAAATAATAATTTACACATGTTTATGTCCTCACGATTTGAGCATGGACATGCCGCTTATGATGGATTTAAACTTGAGATAGAAGGTGAAAACAAAGGGAAAATTGTTCCTGTTGTTGAAGGAACGATGGAAACAGATAGTACACGGCCATTACCTTATGATTTTTCAATTACTAAAACAGTATTTGCAATAATGTTTAGTGCATTATTATTAATGCTAATATTTATTACTATAGCAAAATCATATAAGAAAAGAGAAGGACAAGCTCCGGCAGGATTACAATCATTTTTAGAACCAATAATACTCTTCGTAAGAGATGATATTGCAAAACCTTCAATAGGTCATAGAAAATATGAAAAGTATATGCCTTATTTACTTACTCTATTTTTCTTTATATTGATTAACAACTTATTAGGAATAGTTCCAATATTCCCGGGAGGAGCAAATGTTACCGGTAACATTGGAGTTACTATGGTAATGGCATTATTCACATTCGCAATTACCTCTTTCAGTGCAAACAAAGCTTATTGGGTACATATTATTAATATGCCGGGTGTACCATGGTGGTTAAAGTTTCCTATACCAATTATGCCCATGGTTGAGATAATGGGGGTATTTACAAAGCCATTTGTGCTAATGGTTCGACTTTTTGCCAATATGTTGGCAGGTCACATTGTTGTTTTAGGATTCATAAGCATGATATTCATCTTTGGAGCCATGAACGTTTTTGGTGGATATGGAGTTTCAGTTGTTTCAGTTGCATTCTCTGTATTCCTTAGTTTATTAGAAATTTTAGTAGCTTTCATTCAAGCCTATGTATTTACCTTGCTTTCAGCACTGTATTTTGGTATGGCAATGGAAGAAAGTCATTAATATTGAATATTTTTTTATTTATTTACTAATTATAAACATTACATTATGTTAACATTAGCAATTTTATTAGAAGCTGGCATCGCATGGATGGGTGCTGGTATTGGAGCAGGATTAGCAGCAATTGGAGCTGGTATCGGTATTGGTCAGATTGGTGGAAAAGCCGTTGAAGGTATTGCACGCCAACCAGAGGCTGTTGGAGATATTCGTTCTAACATGATTGTTGCAGCTGCACTTGTAGAAGGTGTTGCTTTCTTCGCTATTGTAATCAGTCTTTTGATTATTGTATTGTAAGAAAAACCTTTATGCATATTATTCCCCAACGGTTGGTTGGGGAATAATTGCTCTTTTTTTAAAAGAAATTTATTGATTACTAAAATATTATAACAAATGGATTTAGTACTTCCTGGATTAGGACTGGTTTTTTGGATGACATTAATTTTTTCAATTCTTCTTATTATATTAAAGAAGTTTGCATGGAAACCTATTATGTCTTCCATTAAAGAGCGTGAGCAAAATATCTCAGCATCTTTGGCAATGGCAAAGCAAACCAAACGTGAGATGGAACAGCTTAAGGCTGATAATGAAAAATTATTAGTAGAAGCACGAAACGAACGTGATGCTATTATCGTTGAAGCCAATAAAACTAAAGATCAGATTATCAATGATGCAAAAATTAAAGCACAAAGTGAAGCTGATAGAATTGTAGAAAATGCAAGGCTTAATATTGAGAATGAAAAACGTGCTGCTCTTAGTGAAATAAAAACTCAAGTAGCTGAGCTTTCAATAGAAATTGCAGAAAAAGTTTTAAAAGCTGAATTAGAAGATAAGAAAAAGCAAAGCGCTTTGGTAGAACAACAATTGGAACAACTCAATTTTAATTAGCAGCAATGAGTAATACAAAAATATCTAAAAGATACGCAAAGGCACTATTTGAATTTTCACAAGAAGAAAAAATAGTAGAAGATATATATGCTGACATGGCATATATTCAGAATCTTTGCCATCTCTCTAAAGATTTTGTTGCTATGCTTAAAAGTCCTGTTATTAAAGTAGCTAAGAAGATAGAAATTATATCTGCTATTTTGGACGGAAAAGTTTCAGAAATTACATTACGTTTTTTAAGCATTATTTCAAAAAACCGTAGAGAATTTATTATCCCTTCATTATCAGAACAATTTATTCTGATGTATAAAGACTCAAAAGGACTTAAAGAAGTTAATTTATTCTCAGCAACAAAACTACCAAAAGCTGTTATTGACGAAATAGCAGTTACCATGGAAAAACAAATACATAAAACAATCGAAATTAATGAATCTATTGATGAAAGTTTGATTGGAGGATTTATCATTAATATAGATGACCAACAATTTGATGCCAGCATTAAGACAAAATTAGTAAGATTGAAAAATGTATTGGAACGACAAGTATAAGAAATTAAGATTTAACGAATAATAAATACCATAGAAAATGGCAGAAATTAAACCCGCTGAAGTATCGGCAATTTTAAGACAACAACTCTCAGGATTTCAATCAGAAGCACAATTAGAAGAAGTTGGGAGTGTATTACAAGTAGGTGACGGTATTGCCCGTGTTTACGGTCTTTCTAATGTACAATCTGGTGAGTTAATAAAGTTTGAAAAAGCTAATATTATGGGTATTGCCCTTAACCTTGAAGAAGATAATGTTGGGGTTGTACTTTTAGGAGAATCAGATTCTATTCAGGAAGGTGATGTAGTAAAACGAACCGGACGTATCTCTTCAATCAATGTTGGAGAAGGTTTACTTGGACGTGTTATTAACACCCTTGGAGAACCTTTAGATGGAAAAGGTAAAATAGAAGGTGAATTATTCGAAATGCCTATCGAACGTAAAGCTCCGGGTGTGATTTTCCGTCAACCTGTTGACGAGCCATTACAAACAGGTATTAAGGCTGTTGATGCTATGATTCCCATTGGTAGAGGTCAGCGAGAACTTATTATTGGTGACCGTCAAACAGGGAAATCTACTATTGCACTAGATACCATCCTTAATCAGAAAGAGTTTTATGATAGAGGCGAACCTGTATATTGTATTTATGTGGCAATAGGACAAAAGGGATCTACCGTTGCTAATACAGTAAAAGTATTAGAAGAAAGTGGGGCTATCGCATATACCACTGTAGTTATGGCTACAGCTTCTGATCCTGCTGCTATGCAGTTCTATGCTCCCTTAGCCGGTGCTGCTATCGGTGAATATTTCCGTGATACCGGACGCCCTGCATTAGTAATATTTGATGACTTGTCAAAACAAGCTGTTGCATATCGTGAAGTATCACTATTACTTCGTCGTCCTCCTGGACGTGAGGCTTATCCCGGTGATGTATTTTACCTTCACTCACGTTTATTAGAGCGCGCCGCTAAGATTATAAAATCAGACGAAGTTGCTAGAAATATGAATGACCTTCCTCCGTCTTTAAAAGATAAGGTTAAAGGTGGTGGGTCGTTGACAGCATTACCAATTATTGAAACACAAGCCGGTGACGTTTCTGCTTATATTCCTACTAACGTAATTTCTATTACTGACGGTCAAATATTCTTAGAGACAAACCTTTTTAATAGTGGTATTCGTCCGGCTATTAACGTCGGTATTTCTGTAAGCCGTGTTGGTGGTAATGCACAGATTAAATCAATGAAAAAAGTGGCTGGTACTTTGAAATTAGACCAAGCTCAATTCCGTGAATTAGAGGCTTTCTCTAAATTTGGTTCGGACCTTGATGCTGCTACTCTTGCTGTAATTGAAAAAGGACATAGAAATGTTGAAATTCTTAAGCAGAATCAACATTTCCCAATGACAGTAGAAGAACAAATTGCTATTATTTATTGCGGTACTAAAGGTTTAGTAAATAATGTTCCTGTAAATAAAATCAAGGACTTTGAAACAGACTTTATTCGTACAATGCATGAGAAAAAAGCTGATGTTCTTAACGATTTAAAAGCAGGAAAATATACTGAAACTCAAACTAAAGCTATTGAAGAAATTGCTGCTGAGGTAAGCAAAAGATTTCAATAAAATTGATATTGAAGAGCTTTTGAATTTTCAAAAGCTCTTCAATACTAAATTATAATCAAACTAATTGTCGATATGGCAAACTTAAAAGAGATACGAATAAGAATATCTTCTGTTGAATCAACCAAGCAAATTACCAGTGCTATGAAATTGGTGGCTGCTTCAAAACTTAAAAAGGCTACTGATGCTATCACTACGATGCGTCCATATGCACAAAAGTTGGGAGAGATTCTTCAGGACCTTAGTTCTGGCATCAATACTGATGGTAATATTTATGGAGAACAAAGAGATGCTAATAGAGTATTAATTGTTCCAATAGCATCTAATCGTGGACTTTGTGGGGCTTTTAATGCTAATGTTATAAAACGTACTGAAGCTCTTTTGAATGACAAGTATAGCACACAATATAAACTTGGTAATGTTCACTTTTTTACAATTGGTCGTAAAACCAGTGAGTATTTTAAAAATCATAACTATCAGGTTATTGATAATAATGACGATATCTGGAATCACCTTAATTGGGATGCAGTTGTTGATATTGCTAATAAAATAATTAACTACTTTGTAGAAGGAGAATATGACAGAATTGAATTAGTTTATAATCAATTTAAAAACGCGGCAACTCAAGTACTTACAAACGAACAATTTTTACCTGTAGTAACAAATGTTGTTGAAGGGGAAACACAGAACGACTATATTATGGAGCCTTCAAAAGAGGTTATCGTTGGTGAGCTTATACCTAAAACTTTAAAAACTCAATTTTATAAAGCTCTATTAGATTCATTCGCCTCTGAACATGGTGCTCGTATGACTGCTATGCACCAAGCTACTGATAATGCTACCGAAATGGTTAATGACCTTAAATTAACATACAATAAAGCTCGTCAAGCCGCTATTACTAATGAAATTATTGAAATTGTTAGTGGAGCAGATGCTATGTAATATTTGATTAGGATTATTTATAAATAATCCTGTTAATTTAGAAAAACTTAAATTTGAGTTTTTCTAAATTAACTTGTCTTTAAATTGTTTCGGGAATTACATCCACTTATTCATTACTTATTATTAAATCTAGTAATGTGAGTTAACAGAAGTATTATTCGAATGATATCAAATTAAAATAGAACACTTTCCGTTTTTTACCGTCCCGACCATATAGAGTTTGATAACCTGACAATATAAAAAAATTATCATACCAGTATTGTATTAAACTATTACTTTCATAAAGAATATTTTCGTTTAATACCGTTTCAACTCTATCTTCAGATTTTTTATATACAATTTCATTTCCTTTTACAACCTTACTTTTTATTTTACCGTTGTCATAATAGGCTAGAACAATACTGCTATCTTTTTCAGCAAATGTCAGAATATTTTCATGTAAGCGATACGACCTAATATTATCAACATGCATATAATTGTCCCACACAAGTCTACCATTTTCATTAAAAGCTGCGACAATGCAATTATTGGTTCTATAACCATCAAAAACTTGAGTTTGGTACATATAGCCTCTGGAATCAAAATTATTTTCGTAATGATACTCAGGGTAATATGTTTCGGCAGTTAAAACATATATTTCACCTTGTTTAATAGCTTCCTTATGGATAAGGAGTCTAAAATTTAAATCAACATTCTTCCCCTTTTTAATATTTTCCTTAACTCTAACCTGATCTTTATAGCTCAATGTAGAAAATAAATTAGTAAAATCTGAGAATTTGTTGGTTTTAAAAAAGGCAAAATGACCATCAACAATTTTAGCAAAAAATGTTCCCACCCTAACTAACTTATTTATATCTTTAATTTTACCTCTTTCATAATTAAATGTACCCATAAAAAATAAGGCATGACCTTTACTCTCAACCAAGCTACCATCAATAAGACTTATATTATCAGCCTCATGAAGCTGGTTTTTAATACTAATATTATCTTGCCCATTAAATTCATTATAGAAAACTCCCATATTACTACCCCTATAGATACTTGACATCACAATAACTTTATTGGCAGCGATATTTGAATATGAGGCAATAATATTGGTGTATTCCGGGAAATTTGGAGCTATAATTTCAATACCTTTTGTTAAATATATTTCTTTTAACTGTTCCTGTAGGCCATCCATATTATTTCCTATTAAGAAAATTTTATCTTTTAAATATTCCAAATAAAGTAATCTAGCTTTTCTGGCACCTTTTATATATGTATGTCTAATAATATTTGTTCTAACATTAAGTCTATATATCATTACACTGGAATTATAGCCATCTTTTTCGGCAAATACCAAATAAACAATGCTATCATTCATTAATTTATAGTTAAACAATTCAAATTCACGTGGTAAATAGAGATTCTGATTGCCGACTTTAAAAAAAACAGAATTATATATATTAATTACCCAATGTTCACCTTTTGGTGCTCTTTTTTCCTTATGTGTAAGAATAAGCAAAGTTTTATTTTCAAGAGGAATACCCACAACATTCTCAACACCCTTCTCGATAATTTCAATACGCATTGGGTTGCTACTTTGCGCAAAAAACACGTTGACATTAAGTAAAAAAACACCAATTATTAATATTCTTATCATGAGTAAAAGAAATTATTATATAACATCAAAGATAATTGTTTTTCACTAAAAACCAATTTATCTTCTTTCTTCATACAAAAGTAAAGTGTTATTGATTTTCCATAAGAATTGCCAATAAATTAATTACATTCTTTATCGTATAGATTATTTGTAACAGCGGACAAACTAATTTGTCAATTAATACGCAATTCAAATTACTAAAATAACTACTTTTGACCTATGAATATTATGCCTGAGTCAAATTTAAAACAGCAAAATAAGTTACTTCTTTCAGTTAATAATCTGCAAATAGATTTTAAAGGAGAGGAAGGTATCACTACTGCTGTCAAAGACTTAAGTTTTAATATTAAAGAGGGTGAAATATTGGGAATTGTAGGTGAATCCGGCTCGGGGAAATCGGTATCATCGATGGCAATTATGGGAATACTTAGCAAAATGGCTAATATCACCAAAGGGAACATAAAATATTTTCGAAATCAAGAAACGCCAATAGAACTTACAGAATTATCAGAAGCAGAGTATCGTAAGTTAAGGGGTGCTGATATTAGCATGATATTTCAGGAACCAATGACATCGTTAAATCCTGTTATTAAATGTGGAGAGCAAGTTACTGAAGTCATAATGCTACACCAAGGAGTAAATTACACTCAGGCTAAGGAACAAACCTTAGAGCTTTTTAATGAAGTTGAACTTCCAAGGCCAGAAAAAATATTTAATTCATATCCACATCAAATATCTGGGGGGCAGAAACAAAGAGTAATGATAGCAATGGCAATTTCTTGTAAACCAAGACTACTTATTGCTGATGAACCAACTACAGCTCTTGATGTAAGAGTACAAAAAACAATTTTGGAAATTCTCATAAACTTACAGAAAAAATATGGAATGGGTATTATTTTCATTACTCACGACCTGGGAGTTATTGCTCAAATTGCGGATAGAGTTTTAGTAATGTATCGTGGAGAAATGATTGAAGAAGGAAGTATACATACTATTTTTAAAAATCCTAAAACACCTTACACTAAAGGGTTAATAAACTGTCGGCCACCAATTCGCAATAGACCAATAATGCTTGCTACAGTGAGTGATTATTTTGATTTGAGTAGTGAAGAGATAAAAGCTAAAACACGACTAATAACAAATAGTGAGAGAATCAAAAGGCATAATATACTTTATAATAAAGATGCATTACTTAAAATTGAAAATCTAACAACATCATTTGTTTCGGAACGTAATATTTTTGGTGTACCAACAAATAAGTTAAAAGCAGTAAATAATGTTAGCTTTGAAGTGTTTAAAGGTGAGACTTTAGGACTAGTTGGAGAATCAGGTTGTGGAAAAACAAGTCTGGGTAGAACTTTATTACAAATGATTCCATCAAACAATGGAAGAGTACTTTATAAGGGAATAGACCTTGCAAAACTTCGCAAGAAAGAACTTAGAAAAATACGTCAGGAAGTTCAAATAATATTTCAAGACCCATATTCGGCATTAAATCCACGTTTGAGTATTGGAGAAGCAATATTAGAACCTATGATGGTTCACGGAATTCTCAACTCTAAGAAAGAGCGTAAGTCAAGAGTAATTGAGCTATTGGAGAGAGTAAATCTATCCGAAAATCAATATAATAGATATCCTCATGAATTTAGTGGTGGTCAAAGACAAAGAATAGTTATTGCCAGAAGTTTAGCTTTAAATCCAGAGTTTATTGTTTGTGATGAGTCAGTATCGGCCTTAGATGTTTCAGTACAAGCTCAGGTATTAAATCTGCTCAACGAGTTAAAAGAAGAATTTGGATTTACCTATCTCTTTATTTCACATGATTTATCGGTGGTAAAATATATGAGTGACAGAATACTTGTTATGAGAAATGGAGAAATAGTAGAACTTGGCGAAGCTGATAGTTTATACAATTCACCTAAAGAAGAATATACTAAAGAATTAATAAAGGCTATTCCTAAAGTATATTAACTTCTTTACAAAACTTTATAAAAAAACAGTCAATAATAATTTTTTTATTCTACAACAAAAAAACGCCAATGAAGATATTCATTGGCGTTTTTCATTAATCTGCAATATATTATCTACCTGCCGATCCTATATTAAAAGCTTGAATATATTGTTCAAATACTTTTTGAGCCTTTGTACTCAATTCTTCCTGCTTATATGTTCTTGCTAAACGACCTATTTCCTGCATTATGAAAAGTGAATTTCTTTTTTCATTTAAATATGCTTTAGGACTATTACTACTAAAGTAAAATAATAAATCGTGAGAATAAATCTCAAAAAGTCTATTGGTAATCTCGTTAGCTTTATCTATCTCACCTATTTTATAATAGTTTTCTGCAATTGGAACTACAAAATAGTCGTAAGGAACAGTTACTTCCGGCAATGTTTTCATGCATTTATCTAACACAAGTTTAGCTTTATTATTTTTACCTTCTTTAACTAATTCAGTCGCTAAACGAGAGAAGTTACTTCTATAATTTCTTATAGATTGCATATGGTGTTCATCGAAATACAAATCTGGATTATTAATACCATCATAAACGAAAGTATTCATTAATCTATCATAAAGAGTATCAGTGTTTACACGACCATAGCTACCTTGATTAAATCCACTGGGAGATTTTATTGGCACTAATCTATAAGCCATACCATCCATTTGGAAGTAATCCATAAGGTGTAAATATGCATCAGCACCGGTAGTGATAGCAAAATAAATTGGTCTGTCCCAATCAAAATTTGCTAGCATATCCATCATCATAAGATTATTTTTCTGTACAAGATTTTCATTAATCTTCCACTTAACTTTATCAACAACTAATGCGCTATCTTTTAGAGCAACGGTACCATTACTTAGAACTTTATCTTTGTCAACATTAACATAAACAAGCTTTGTAGGAATATAATTCATCTTAGATCCATCACGCAAAGGATATTTAGTTTTTAAATTATTGCTAAAGAAGAAATTGGTTATATCTTTAAGTTTATAGTATTCCCCTTTCTTGGCAATATTAGGATTATCTATAAAATAAGCCACATCATTAGTTCCTTGAATATATTGGTCTCTGGTTATATCCATCGGTATTGGATCTGCATTATAAGTTTTTCTTCTCATCTGATCAACGTACCAATCTGTGTTAAAAAGACTTAGATTAACAATTTTAATATCTGTTCTAATTCCTTCAACTTCTTGGGCATACCAAAGAGGGAAAGTATCATTATCGCCATTTGTAAATAATATTGCATTTGGGGCACAAGAGTTTAAATAATTTTTAGCTATATTTAGAGTATTATACCTACCGGAACGATCATGGTCATTCCAGTTTTGTTGAGCCATAATACCCGGAACAAGCACCAAAGTAACTCCTGTAGTAGCAAATGCCACAACTTTCCCGTTCATATATTTCTTCAAGAAATCATAAATTGCAAGTACACCCATTCCTATCCAAATAGCAAATGCGTAGAAAGATGCAACATAAGCATAATCTCTTTCACGAGGTTGGTAAGGATATTGATTTAGATAAACAACAATTGCTAATCCTGTCATTATAAACAATGAAACAACAACGATACCGTCCTTATAGTTCTTTACTAAATGGAAATAAAGGCCGATTAAACCTAGTATCAATGGTAAGAAAAAATATGTATTATGGCCTTTGTTATTCTGTAATTCAATAGGAATCATAGATTGATCTCCAAGTCTGGCATTATCAATAAAAGGAATTCCTGAAATCCAATTACCGTGAATATTATCGCCATGTCCCTGAATATTATTCTGACGGCCAACAAAATTCCACATAAAATAACGCATATACATATGACCAATTTGATAACTAAAGAAAAAATGCAAGTTATCACCAAAGCTAGGTACTTCAAGGGTCTTGGTTTCACCATTCTCATTAACTTGAATACGCTTTGGGTGGTCGCTCATATATTGCTTATAGACATTAGCATGAGGAGTACGTTGATTACTCCACATTCTTGGGAAAATAGTTACAAATCTATCATCGTAAACAGGAATTCTTTTCTCACGAGGGTCGGTAAGAACATATGCTTGCTTTAAACTATATTTTGGATTATTTGCCTTCGCAATATATTTTTCAGCATCCTTTTTATATTGATAGAACTTAATTAAGCCGGGATCTTTAAGGGTAATTCTTGTAGGATGTATTAATCTATCTTTCTCAACAACACAATATGACTTTGTATATACCGGAGATTTATCTTTCCATTGACTTTGATCTTTTGTAGGAGCATTAAAGTACTGTCCTTTAAACAAAGGAGTATCTCCATATTGTTCACGGTTAAGATATGCAAGTAAACTTGTGGCATCTTCAGGATTATTCTCATCAATTGGTGTATTTGCATTGGACCTTATCACCAATATAAAGAATGATGAATAACCAATAATTAGAAAAGTAATTCCGAGAATAATAGTATTTGCTATAAGTTTCTTTTTCTTTTGTGTATAATAAAGTCCCCAAACAATAGCAGCAATAAGAATTATAAAGTAAACTATTGTACCACTATGGAAAGGCATTCCTAAGTAATTTACAAATAACATTTCGAAATTACCAGCGAAAATAACAATCCAAGGGATTATACCATACATTATAAATGCAAGTAGTACAATGGAAATTATCCCACTTAAAATAATTCCTTTAGTGGTAGGTTTATACACTTTGAAGTAATAAATATATACAAGCGCAGGTATAGTTAGTAAGTTAAGAAGGTGAACACCAATAGATAAACCTACTAAATAAGAAATTAGAATAATCCACCTATAACCATGTTCATTTTCTGAAGCATCTTCCCATTTCAGCATAGCCCATAATACTATAGCCGTAAAGAATGATGACATTGCATAAACCTCACCTTCAACTGCTGAAAACCAGAATGAATCAGTAAAAGTATAAGCTAAAGCACCAACAACACCACTGCCAATAACAGCTATAAGATTACCTCCTGTTAATTTTGTGCTATCACCTTTAGTAACTATTTTACGCGCCATATGAGTGATAGTCCAAAACAAAAACAAGATAGTGAATCCACTTGAAAGAGCAGACATTGTGTTCACCATTCGTGCTACATGAGCTGTATCAAAAGCAAAAAGACTGAAAAATTTACCCATTAACTGGAAAAAAGGAGCCCCTGGGGGATGTCCAACTTGTAATTTGTATGCTGTTGCAATATACTCCCCACAATCCCATAAACTTGCAGTAGGTTCAGAAGTGATGATATAAACGGTAGATGCGATGGCAAAGACCAACCATCCTACCCAATTATTGAGCTTTTTAAATGCTTCCATAAAAATATAATGTAATGATATGTTAAATTATTTGCATTCAATTCACACGCTAAAAAAAAATTATTTTTAACGGCACGAATTTATAAAAAAAACACTGCCTAAAAGCGACGCTTTTCCCTTTTAACAAAATTTATATTTAGTTAGTAATTAAATGGTTGAGATTTCAACGCTAAAAAATGCATGTTTTAATTGCTAAAATTCTTTTAAAAAACACACCTTTTATCATTTATTATTATTCCACAAACTTAATTAACTCTTCGTATAAAAGCTGTGTTGGCAATCCCATAACATTATAAAAGCTTCCCTCTATTTTTTCAATGGCAATATACCCTATCCATTCTTGAATTCCATAAGCCCCAGCCTTATCAATTGGATTATATTCCTCAACATAGTAATCAATATCTTGAGTGCTTATTTCTCTGAAATAAACTCTAGAACTGGAAGAAAAAACACGTTGTCTTTTGTTAGATGTAAGACAAACACCGGTTATTACTGTATGTTTGTTTCCTGATAGTTTTTGTAAAATTTCTTTAGCATCAGTTTTTGATTTAGGCTTTCCAATAATTTTTCCTTTAAGTACAACTATAGTGTCTGCTGTAATTAGAATATCATTATCCTTTAGATTCTCAACATTATAAGCATTAACCTTAAGCTTGCTTAAATATTCAGGCACTTCATTAATGGATAAATCTGGAGGATAAATTTCTTTGATAGATTTTACTTTTATCTCAAAACTAAGGTCTAAGCCATCCAACAACATTTGTCTTCTGGGTGAGCCGGAAGCTAAAATAAGGTTGTATTTCTGTAAGTTTTTTAAGCGGTTATTCATGAGCTATATTTTCAGCAAATGTAAAAAAATATTTATATTTAATTCCAATTAATATTTGCTGTTTTCTTGTTAGATAATATATGAAACATTCTAATTTTCTTACAGCCACTAATTAATAATTATAAATCTATTATTATAATATTATACTTTTGCTAACTCAATTTTATATTATTAGTATGAGTAACACGATAATAAAATTAGCAATATTTGCTTCAGGAAATGGTTCTAATGCTGAAAATATAGCACTATATTTTGCCAACAATAATCAAATAAAAGTTGATTCAATATATACAAATAAAAAAGATGCTTATGTTGTAGAAAGGGCCAAAAAGCTAGGAATAAAATCATATTATTATCCCAAAGATGTATTTACTGGGGGTACTGAACTAATAAAGATATTAAAAAATAAAGAAATAGATTATATTATTCTTGCGGGTTTTTTGCTTAAAATACCTAATAACATTATTAATGCTTTTCAAAATAAGATTCTTAATATTCATCCGGCACTATTACCAAAATTTGGAGGAAAAGGCATGTATGGTGATAATGTTCACAAAGCTGTAAAGACCTCTGGTGATAAAGAAAGCGGAATAACTATTCATGTTGTTAATGAGCACTATGATGAAGGCACAATAGTCTTTCAAGCGAAATGTAATATTAGCGAATCTGATAGTTATACAGATATCGCCAATAAAATTCACAAGCTGGAATATGACAATTTCCCTAAGGTAATAAAATCATTTATCAAACAGGAATAGAAAGGAGTATCTAAACTATCCTTTAACTCTTTTCAGAGCCAAAGCTTTAAGTATCCATTTTGGCAAATTTTTCTTTGGATCTCTTTTGGTAAGATCTATACCGAGCCCTAACGCTTTGATAATGGGTAGTTTATGTGTTTCAACAAATTCAATAGGCGTTCCATCAGGGTCTGAGACATATGCAAAATGCCCGGCAGCTTGTCCCATATCAAAACTATTTTTAGAGTCTACAGTGAAAGGGAAACCATTAGCAGTACACTCTTTCTCCAATTGTGCCATATTGTGCACATCAAAGCATAAATGAATAAAACCGGGGTCCCCCCAAATTCTATTTTCAAAAATTTTTCTTACTGGGGAATCTATTATTTGTACTAATTCTATTTCGTTAGGACCTAAAAGTGGACTAAAGCCACCTTCTGTTTTTTTACTTTTTCTTAAGAGTACCCTCCTGCTTTCCAAACCTCCACCGGGTAATGAGCCAAAATCATTAGAAACACCCTTGTTATCATACACAATATTTGAATAACCTAAAGTTTTAGAGTACAATTTCAAAGAAGCATCGATATCACTAACACCAATAATCACTCCTAACACACCACCTGTAACAGCATTTGTATTTACAAAAACATAATCGTCTTTAATAATTTGAAAAATATTTCCATAAGGATCACGAACAAAAAAATGTGATTTTCCTTCTGGTGTTTTTACGATATCACCTAGTATATCAACACCTTTATTTTTCATCCATTGAAAAGCTTTTTCGGTATCTTGGGTTTTTAATTTTGCAGCAAAAATCCCTAAATCCCCTATTTGAATTTCAAATTTAGGGTTTTCAGGAGTTTTTCCTGTATGCTGCCATACTTCAAAACCACCACCAGATTGCATATTCAAGGCAAGAATAGCATGTCTTGGCCTGGCTTTATTTTCAGTATAATGCATCATCAATTCTGCCACAGCAGCTTCTTCAAATGCTCTTATGTCCATTCCAAAATATTTTCTATACCAAGCCCATGCTTCGTGTACATTCTCTACGCCTATACCTACCTGTTGTATGCCATAAATAATTTTCTCACTCATTAAATATTCTTGTTTTTATAAAATGCGAAAGTAAAGTTTTTTAATTATTTATGCTAAAAAAATAATTAACTAATATTAACCTGCATTATTCATAGAATTTGCTTTTGCATGAATAAGCAATGAATAACGAGGTACAATGCGGAAAAACTCTCCCGAAACAAGTTCGGGACAGGCAGCTCAAATTTAACAACGACTTATTAAAGCAACCTTATATAGGTGATAAAGAAAACGTTCTTATAATTAACTATAAACATTACGATAGAAAATCTTTAAAAATAAAGAAAATCAAAGATATTGTCTTTAAGTATTTATAATTATTTACACATTTATTGCATTCTCATTTTTTCTATTTTTGTGCCATGCAAAACAACGAAGATAAATTTAAGAAAGTTATTGCTCATGCAAAGGAATATGGATTTATATTCCAATCGAGCGAGATATACGACGGTCTTAGTGCTGTGTATGATTATGCCCAAAATGGTGTAGAGTTAAAGAATAATATCAAAAACTATTGGTGGAAATCCATGGTGCAAATGAATGAAAATATTGTAGGTATAGATTCTGCAATTTTCATGCACCCTACCGTTTGGAAAGCCTCTGGTCACGTAGGAGCATTTAATGACCCAATGATTGACAATAAGGATAGTAAAAAACGCTATCGTGCGGATGTTTTGGTAGAAGATTTTATGGCTAAAATTGAAGCTAAAATAAATAAAGATATAGAAAAAGCCAGAAAAAGATTTGGTGATAGCTTTGATGAAGAACAGTATCGTGCTACTAACAGTAGAATTATTGAACGTCAAGCCAAAATTGATGATATCAGCAAAAAGCTCTATGGTGCTATGGAATCAGAAAACTTAGCAAGTATCAAAACCTTAATTGAAGAATTAGGAATTACTTGTCCGCTTTCCGGATCGAAAAACTGGACTGATGTTCGTCAATTCAATCTTATGTTTAGTACTCAGATGGGTTCGATAAGCGACGATGCTAATGAAATTTATCTACGCCCAGAAACAGCTCAAGGTATTTTTGTGAATTATTTAAATGTACAAAAAACCGGTAGAATGAAAATTCCATTTGGTATTGCTCAAATAGGAAAAGCATTTAGAAATGAGATTGTTGCTCGTCAGTTTATATTTAGAATGAGAGAATTTGAACAAATGGAAATGCAATTTTTTGTTCGCCCGGGAGAAGAACTTAAATGGTTCGAATACTGGAAAAATAAAAGAATTGCCTGGCACAAAGCATTGGGAATACCGGAAGATAATTATCGTTTCCACGATCATGAGAAACTTGCCCACTATGCAAATGCTGCATCTGATATTGAATTTAAATTTCCCTTTGGTTTCAAAGAATTAGAAGGTATTCATAGTCGTACAGATTTTGACCTTTCTGCACATCAAGAATTCTCTGGCAAAAAACTACAATACTTTGATCCTGAACTAAACAAAAGCTACGTCCCTTATGTGGTAGAAACATCAATAGGTTTGGATAGGATGTTCTTATCGATACTTTCTTACGCTTATCAAGAAGAAAAATTAGAAGATGGTAGTAGCAGAGTGGTTTTGAATATTCCACCAATATTAGCTCCTGTAAAAGCTACGGTATTGCCACTAACTAAAAAAGATGGCTTGCCAGAGAAGGCAAAAGAAATAATGAATACTCTTAAGCAAGACTATATTTGCCAATATGACGAAAAAGATGCTATTGGTAAACGTTATCGCCGTCAAGATGCTATCGGTACACCATATTGTATTACTATTGACCATCAGACTCTAACAGACAATACTGTTACGATTCGTGAAAGAGATACTATGCAACAAGAGAGAATTGATATAGATAAACTTAGTGGAATTATCCACGAAAAGCTTAAAATTCAGTTTTAGCATAATAGCTTATTGTATTGAATGATAATTTATGTAAATTAAATCAAAATAATATTAATAATTTTTCTTTGAAAAACAGAAACTGAAAGGGAGTTTGTAATTTCACTAAACTCCCTTTTTTGTAAAATAAAATTTTATTATGCATATATCAGAGGCAATTAAAATAGAAAGATTTCCTTTATCACGTAATAACTCCTTGCAAGCATGGAATGCCGCTGATGAATATTTATTAAATTATTGGAACAAAATCAATATCAAAAATTCTAATATTGCAATCTATAATGATAGGTTTGGATACCTGGCTAATCATTTAAACAAATATAATCCAATATCAATAATTGATTTTAAAAGTCAAGAAAAAGCAATAAAGCACAATTTAGAGAAAAATGGGTTTGATTTCAATAAAGAGAAAATATTTTATCCTATTGATAAGCTTCCTAAGCCCTTAGATTATGTATTTTTAAAAATACCAAAATCATTAGATTTGTTCAAGCTTTATTTAAATCAAATTTCTCAGTTTAGTAATAAAAACACTACTGTTATTTGCTCATTTATGACTAAGAATTTTAGTCAACAATATGTAAAAATTAGTGAGAATTATTTTTCAGAATCAGAACAAAGTTTAGCAAAGAAAAAAGCCAGATTGTTAATACTTAAAAAACCTTTGCACACAAAAGCACATTCAATAATAAATACTATTCAAATAAATAAAGAGGAATATTTGAAACAATACTATGGTGTTTTCTCGGCGCATAATATCGATTATGCTACACAATTTTTATTACAGAATATTGAGTTAAATAGCAACGAGAAAGAAATATTAGATCTAGGTTCAGGCAATGGTGTAATAGCCTATCATATTGCTAAGACGTATGATACCTTAGGATTAGAAGCTCCAAATATCTATCTTGTTGATGATTCTTACCTTGCCATAGAATCTTCGAAACTAAACCTAAAAGGTAAGAATTTTAAATTTTCTTTTAATGATAATATTGAGGATTTCATGGATGAAAGTTTAGATTTAATAATTACAAATCCTCCATTCCATTTTGATTATGAGATAAATACAGAAACCACATTTAATCTTTTCTACCAAAGCAAAACAAAACTAAAGAAAGAAGGGCGTTTAGTAATTGTTGCCAACAGACATTTGAATTATCGCAGCTTTCTTAAAAAACTTTTTCCAAGGACAGATACTATCGGTGAGAATCATAAATTTGTTGTTTTTGAATGTTATAAGTATAAGAGACAATAAAATATAGATTACAAAATACGAAACGAATGAAAAATAAAACACGATGTGCTTGGGTTACCGAAGACCCCTTATATATTGATTATCATGATAATGAATGGGGAATTCCTGTACATGACGATAAAAAATTATTTGAATTTTTATTATTGGAAGGTTTTCAAGCAGGATTAAGTTGGATAACAATACTTAAAAAACGTGAAAATTTTAGACTTGCTTTTGACGATTTCGATTACCGCAAAATTGCATTATATGATGATAACAAAAGAGAAGAGTTATTGCAAAATGCAGGTATAATACGTAATAAACTTAAAATAACCTCCACATTAATTAATGCACAGGCTTTTATAGAAATTCAAAAAGAGTTTGGAAGTTTTGATAAATATATTTGGAATTACGTAAATGGCAAAACCATAAATAATAATTTCAAATCATTAGAACAAGTTCCTGCCAAAACTGAATTATCTGACAGAATAAGTAAAGACCTCAAAAAGAGAGGATTCAAATTTGCAGGAAGCACCATAATTTATGCATTTATGCAAGCCATAGGAATGGTAAATGACCACACAATTGATTGCTATAAGAAAATAAATAAATAATATGTCGAAAAAAGATTCCAATATAAAAAGCAAAAGCAAATTACATGCAAATAATAAACATAAGGGAATATATAATTATAAGAACCTTGCTAAAATAAATCCTTTATTAAAAGACTTTATTAGAAGAAATCAGTTTGGGAACATATCAATAGACTTTAGTAATCCGCAAGCCGTTTATCAGCTCAATAAAGCTATCTTACAGGATTCTTATAAAATCAGATATTGGGAACTCCCACACAAATATCTCTGTCCTGCTATTCCGGGAAGAGCAGAATATATTCATCATATTGCTGAAATACTGAAACCTAAGACAGAAAACATTCGTTGTCTTGATATAGGTACTGGAGCTAGTTTGATATATCCAATTATTGGAGTAAGAGAATATAACTGGTCTTTTGTCGGAACCGATATAGATGATTTAGCTATTAATTCTGCCCGACAAATTATAAATAATAATGGCTTAGAAGAAAAAATAGAAATTCGTAAACAAAATAACGATAATGCCTTTTTTAAAGGAATTGTAAATAAAAACGAGAAGTTTGATATAAGTATTTGCAATCCTCCATTTTTTTCATCTAAAAAAGCCTACGAACAAGCTAACTTACGCAAAATAAATAATTTATCATTAGGAAATGGTGATAAACCAGAGCCCAATTTTAGAGGAATAGATTCTGAACTTTGGTGCCTTGGTGGGGAAAAAAGATTTATTAAAAGCATGGTGAAAGAAAGCAAAGAATATGCTGATTCTATTCGATGGTTTTCGACATTGATTTCAAATAACGATAACCTTAAACCAATTATTAAGAGTCTGGAAAAGATTAAAACCAAAGAAATAATGACAATACCAATAGAGCTAGGAAATAAGAAAAGCAGAATACTTGTTTGGAGATTTGGTGAATAAAAATAATACTTAACGAAGCTGATTATATCATAACACTAATTTAGACTATAGCACCTAATATCTTATTATTAGCAAAAACTTTCACAAAAATCATTTTATAAAATAAAAATTGTACTTTTACGCTTAATTATTATGGATTAGTGCACTATTAATTAATTTTATAATATGTGCTAAATATCTTTTTATAAGCAATTTATAATCTTATAATTACAAATAACAGATTTATGTCAGTAAAAAGACTACTCATATTTTTAATTTTAATTAGCTCAAGCATAATAAATGCTCAGTCTATTAAGGGATATATCCCAACACAGGTATTTACCAGTAAAGATTTCTTTGCTCAGCCTAAAAACTGGGATATTGCAGAAGATATATATGGTAGAATTTATATAGGAAATAAGGAAGGTCTTTTAGTCTATGATGGTTTATGGAAAAAATACCGCATAAACAACCAGAATGATATAAAATCAATTGATATTGATAAGGATGGTAAAATTTATGTCGGTGGCATTGGCGAATTTGGATATTTCTATAATGATATGGGTAATAAAGGGGATTTAGCCTATCACCCTATTTATAAACTTCTCGACTCTGCATCCATAAAAAACATTGGTAACATTTGGTATCTTTTTACTCTAGATAAGGCGGCATATTTCATATCCCACTCAAAAATTTATATTTATAAAAATGGCGAAATAGACACCATTGCTACAAAAAATAAAATTATATCAGCAAAGAAAATAAATAATAAAATACTTGTTATTTTAAAAAATAAAGGACTTTATGAGATAAAACAAAAAAAACTAATAAGCTTTGGTTCCGGTTCTTTCTTCATCACTGATGAAAACAAAGCAGATATTAAAAATATAGAAAGATTTAGTAACAATGAATATATTTATATAGATTCTAAAAGTAAACTTTGGACATTTAAAATTGGCACAAACAACACAATTATAAGACATGAATTTAAAACACAGTTATCAAACTTGTTTGCAGAAATAACTATTAATAGAATATTTCGTTTAAATGATAAGACTTTTGCAATATTAGGTAGAGGACATGGTATTTTCGTAATAAATTACAAAGGTGAATTTATTCGTAAAATTGATAAGAAAAATGGCATAGGAGATGGAATTATTGAAAATATCTTTTTGGATAGCAATAATAACTTATGGATTGCTCAAGACGATATTAGTAGAGTGGATGTGTTTTCCAATTATGAGTTTTTTCCAAAAGACAAATTAAATATTAAAGGCCAGATATTAGGTATAGATAAACTAAATGACAGACTATTTTTGAGTAGTGATTATCGGTTATATTATTTGGAACAAGATAACTATTTGAATAAGGAACAACTTTCGCAAGAAGATATAAATAAATTGCAAAACATTAAAGCAAAGGTGTTCAATAATGAAATGACAGAAAAATCTACTTACTACACCACAAAACTTACAATTGATAATAAAGAACTTCTTTTATTTATAACAGATAATTTTGTTTTTCAGATAAATAAAGACTATGAGCTTGATACTACATATTTTGCTTCAGGAAATATATTAAAACAAGATCCAATAGACGAACATAGAATATGGATTGGATTGTACCCCAGTGGTTTAGCAAGTTTCTATTATAATAATGGTAAATGGATAGATGAAGGTAAAGTTAATAATATAGATTTGGATATTAGAGAAATTTGTTTCGATAGTAATTATAATCTATGGGCAGGTACAATTGAATCGGTAATAAAAATCTCAAGACCAACTTTTATAAATCATAAGATTGTAAAGCCTGAAATATTTAGATTTAACGAAGCTAATGGTTTACCGGAGAAAGACGCAATATTCCCATTCAATGATGGAAAGAATATGGTTTTTGCTTCCTCGGAAGGGTTTTTAAAATATTCTGATGAAAATAAGAAATTCAGTTTTACAAATAAATATACCGATTGGTTTATGACTCATTTTACCTATAGAGCAAAACTTGATCGTAATGGAAATATTTGGACAATTTCTCAATCAAAGGATAAAGAAACGGGATATATTAAAAAATTAATTAAAAATTCGGAAGGAAATTACGTATCAGAAACGCCCTTTGCTAAAAATATTTCAAATAAATTATTTGGCATACTATTTTTTAACAATCAAACACTTTGGTCCGGAGGAACCCCATCTGATTTAATTAAGATAGATATTAGCAAGAAAGCTAATTCAGGTGTTATCAATGCTTATATTAATAAAGTACTTACCAATAAAGACACTCTATTCAATGGTTTTTATATAGATAAAGACTCTAATTTAGTTGGGAAACAACCCAGTGAAATGATTAAAGTTCTAGACTATAAGCAGCACAATCTCACCTTCTTTTTTGGTGGGATATCAAGTAATATTGAAGCAAAACCTGTATATCGATGGATGCTAAAAGGCTTTGAAGAAGAATGGGGAGATTGGTCGAATAAAACTGAAGTAAGGTTTACTAACTTGCATGAAGGAGATTATACTTTTATGCTACAAGCAAAAGACTTATATGGTAATATTAGTAACACGGTGGAATATTCGGTAAGCATCAGGCCACCATGGCATAGAACAATAATAGCATATATAGCTTACTTATTATTCTTTATTGCGTTTGTGTGGGGAGCCATAAATGTATCAACCAGAAGTTTGAAGAAGATTATTCGTGAAGCCACTGCCGAGATTGTTGCGCAAAAGGATGATATAGAAGAAAAAAACAGAGATATAATGAGTAGTATTCGCTATGCACAGAGAATACAAGAAGCTGTTAGTCCACAAAAGAAACTTATGAAAAAAGTATTCCCCGAGCACTTTGTTTTGTGGAAGCCTAGAGATATTGTCAGTGGTGATTTTTATTGGATGATGCAAAAGAATGGCAAAGCCATTATCGCTGCAGCTGATTGTACAGGTCATGGTGTTCCAGGTGCATTTATGAGTATTATGGGAATATCATTCTTAAATGAAATTGCAAATAAACCAGAAGTAGATACTGCAGCTAAAACATTAAATCTGCTTAGGCATAACGTAATTACTTCATTAAACCAAGAAGGCTCAGAAACAGATACTAAAGATGGTATGGATATATCTCTTTGCGTTTATGATTTTGAGAATATGAAAATACAATTTGCCGGTGCTTACAATCCATTGTATATGATTAGAGAAGGCGAATTATCTATTATTAAAGCTGACAGAATGCCTATTGGTGTACATGAACGAGATGATAGGCCTTTTACTAATATGGAATTTAGTATGCATAAAGGAGATATATTTTATATACTAAGTGATGGTTATATCGACCAATTCGGTGGCGATAAAGGTAAAAAGTTTATGACAAAACGCTTTAAAGCTTTATTATTGGAAATTTATGATAAACCTATGGAAACTCAAAAGGAAATCCTATGGAATACCATCGTTGAATGGCGTGGAGATATTGAACAAATTGATGATATTATCATCATAGGAATCAAAATAGTATAACTTTTATTATGAGTTTATTTTTTCAGCCAATATTTCTCCTTCTACAATTAAAACCTATTGTTAATATTCACAATTCGTGGGTGTTTTATTGGCTATTAGTATTATCAGTGCTTATTGTAGTGCTTAAAATATTATTCCCAAAAAGGTTGGTTGATAGTTTAACTGGCCTTATTAGCAAAAAGTCATACAGCCGTCTTCGACAAGATGGATTTATCCCCAAAAATATTGTTAATATTCTACTAACGGCATTTTACATAGCTTCTTTAGGATTATTTATTACTGCTATTACCTATCATTTTTACTTTGAAAAAAACATAAACTTAAGTTTTAAATCTGCTATTTACGTAACACTAATAGTAGCAGTATACATCTCATTAAAATTTAGTTTTATATTAATTTCACAATGGATATATCAGGCAAAGGAAATTGCTATTAATTATCTAAATATAATAGTGCTATCCTATAATATATTTGGAGCAGTAATCTTTTTTGGATTATGGATACTCTTTTATTTAAATTTTTATTTAGGATTATTAATGATAGTATCTATTTTAAGCATATTATTTATAATCAGACTATTGAAGCTGGCAGTTCTGTCAGAGCAAAAAAATAACTTTAGTTTGTTTAGTTTTATTGTTTACATTTGCACCGTCGAAATTTTACCACTAATAATAGCTCAAAAGCTATATTTTAATTGGGTTTTAGCTGTTTAAAAATTTTGATTTAGCAAAGATTAAATTAATAATATTCTTTGTTTTTTAGTTAATCGGATATGAATATTAATAGATTATTTGTTTAGATGAAAGTAAAAAATATTCTTGTTTCTCAACCACCTCCAGTTGATTTAAAAAAATCACCTTACACTAAACTCGCCGACAAATACAAGTTAAATATTGACTATTTTAAGTTTATTAAAATAGATGGTATTTCTTCTGCGGAATTTAGAAAAGATCGTATAAATATAACAGAATTTTCTGCCGTTATTTTTACCAGTCGTCAAGCGGTAGATCATTTTTTTAGAATTGCTAAAGAAGTTCGTGCCGATATTTCTGAAGATATGAAATACTTCTGTATATCGGAGTCCACAGCTTACTATCTTCAAAACTATATTCAATATAGAAAAAGAAAAATATTTCATGGTAAGCAGACTTTTAATGACTTAATGGAAGTAATAAAGAAGCATAAAGAAGATAAATTTTTATTTCCATGTTCAGAGATTCATAAGCCGGATATTCCTAATGCTTTAAAAGCTGAAGGCATTAATTTTGAAAAAGCTGTTATATACAGAACTTTAGCATGCGACCTTAGTAAGGTTGATATTTACAGTTATGATATGCTTGTTTTCTTTAGCCCATCAGGGATAAAATCATTATTTAATAATTTCCCTGATTTTAAACAAGGAGAACAAATTATAGCTGTTTTTGGTAAAACAACCAAAAATGCAGCTATAAAAGCCGGTCTTAAAATAGAAATTGCGGCTCCATCAAAACAAGCTCCATCGATGTCTATGGCCATTGAGCAATATGTAAAAGAAAATAATAAGAGAAGACGTTAAGTATTAACGTTATCATTATTAAAAAAGGGAGATATATTTACTTATATCTCCCTTTTTTACTTTTAACCCGTAACCCGAATTATTCATACAATTCGCTTTGCTTTTGTATGAATAATCAGGGTTAATTTAGAATGGTAAATCATCTTCCGGTGATTTCTCGATAGGGGGTTCAACTTTAGTGTTATCATTAGTATTTGTGCTAGTAGTAGTAGGTTCTTCTATTGGTGGTGGTGCTTGATAACCTCCTCCATCTTCTCGTTTATCTAACATCAAAACTTTATCGCCAACTATTTCGGTAATATATCTTTTATTGTTGTCTTTATCTTCCCAACTACGACTTCGAATCTTGCCTTCAAGATAAATTTTTGTCCCTTTTTTGAAGAATTTTTCTGCTTTCTCAGCCAAATATCTCCATAGAACAATATTATGCCACTCTGTTTGATCTTGCCAATTCCCATCTTTATCTCTATAAGATTCTGTAGTAGCTAAACTAAATTGAGCTACTTTACTTCCATTTTCAAACGTACGTATTTCCGGATCTTTTCCTAAATTTCCAACCAGTATAACTTTATTTATTCCTGCCATCTTTCGTATTTTAATATATTAACACTTTAAATCTCTTGTCTTCAAAAATAATAATTTTAATCCAAAAGACTACATTTTTATTTTGGATAGTTCATTATTTATTATTTCTGCAGTTTCAACGGGGTTTTCAAATGGGAAAACATGTGTTCCTGCTACTGACTTAATTTTAAAATTTGGGAAATTCTTTTTCCACCACAAAATATCTCTTTTCCTAAGCATCTTGCTTTTATTGCCAAAAATATATAACCCGGTTAATTTATCTATATTTCCAGGCACCTTAGTATGTACAGACTTAAATATCTCTGCCTCTTCATCAGCAGAAATAATCAACTGTACCCCTCCTTGTTTATTTTCAATTACAGCTTCGTTAAGATAATCATTAAAACACTGTGAATCAAATTTCTGAAAAAATTTTTTAGTTTTAAAATAATCCTCTGCTTCTCTTCTATCATCAAAGTACATCTTTCGTTTTCGTGCTTTGCTTACAACACCCATCTTTTCACCCATACCAATACCTCTTACTATATCTATTGCCAGTCGTTTCATTGGAGAAAAAAGCACCGGCTCTATTAGAAAAAGAAACCGAAACAAATCCGGTCTTTTAGCAGCAGCTAATAAAAGGGCTACAGCTCCTGCCGAATGCCCTAATGCTAATATATCTTTAAGATTTTTACTTATAATATCGTCAAGTATTTCGTTTGCAAGATTATTCAAATCACCGTCTACAACATATTTGCTTCGTCCTAATATATTGGTATAATGTATTTTGTCAATATTTAAATGCTTAAACAAACAGTTATAAGATTTTGAAGGAAAACCATTGGCATGAGCAAAATATAATTCTGTCATTTCTTAAAATGAATAAGTTTATTTAGCAAAGATATTTAAAAAATCCCCAGCTTAATTAAGCCGGGGATTTTTTAAAAGGTTTTTGTGTATTCCACAAATTAGATTTAATAATTATCTAATAACTACTGTTTATTTGGTGTGTTTGAAATTTTATTATACTTTGCTCTTTTGTGCATAGCACCATGCTTTCTCATAAATTGCTTATAATGTGTGTCAAAATAAACTTTTTGCTCATCATTTAATATAGCTCTAATATCCTGACGTAATTTGGCGTTAATTTTCATCAATTTACTTTGCAATTTACTGATATCATCAATTTCTCTATCTATAGCTTTTTGGTCTGCATTTTCTGCAATTGATAATGTATTAAGATGTGCACGCTTCTCTTGTAATGTAGATCTCAAAACAAGGCTTTCTTTCATTGCTGCTGTCCTTAGCGATTGTATTTTAGCCTTTTGATCAGCACTTAGATTTGGAATCTCCATTGCTATTGCTTGTTTTCCTTTAGCTCTATTAGCATGTCCTTGCGCCATAGCAGTATTTCCAATAAGTAGAAATAATACTGTTATTAAGCTCATAACTGTTTTTAAATTTCTTGTCTTCATATGTTTATAGTTTAATAATTAATAAATTGTATTTATTGTGTAGGTATATTTACAAAGGTTGATGTGGTGGTGGCGTAATATGTGGATTTCTTTTAAACCCGGGAACATCATCTTTTACTCTAAATTGCCTATCGATATGTGCTTTTATCGCCTGCATTTGTTCCTCTGATAATTTACTTTTTAGTGATTCATAAAAATCCATATTCTCTTCCAGAATCTCTTGATGTATTACTAATATATCATCTTTAAGAGCTTTGATATTATCATTTTTACCTTTAGCAAGTTGATTAAACAACTTCGATTGCATAGTTTTTAATTGCCCTTTAAGAATACGCATTTTATCAATATGTTTTTTACGTGCTGATTTTAAAAAAAGCTTTTGTTCTTTGGTGAAATTTAAATCTTTCCAAGCTTTTTCTTTGGCTTTTCTTCTTACTTTTACATTATCATTATTGATTATTGAAACTCTCTTATGATAATTTCTATATTCAATATTATTATGAATTCTTTTACTAGCAATAAGCATAGCAGTTGTCGCGCTAATATTTAGTACCAGCAGAACAATAAATCCCCAAAACCAAATCGGATGCTTTTTAATATTACTCATCATCATTTATATATAAATCGTTGAAAATATCTATTTCATTATTTGCCAAATCCAATCCTAATTGCTGCTCAGAAGTAGGCTCTGTAATATTAGTAGAACTATTATATAACTCGGCAGAATAATTACCAATAAACAAACCGCTAAAAATACTGATTAGCAATATTAAACTTACCAAGCTAAGTCTTAAAACCGGATTTCGAGATATTAATGTTGAAGAAGTATTTTGGTTTTCTATTTTTGCCATCAAAGCAGGATAAAAATAAGGGTCATTTTCCTTAAGTCTGGCTTCTTCTATTTTTGCAAAGTTCATCTTCGTAAAAAGATAAAAATTAGAACAGCTACGACAAGAATGCAAGTGACTTTCAATTTTTTGCCTCTGCTCTACATCTATTTCATCCTTAAAATATGCAAATGATAGCTCTTTAATATTATCACAGTTCATAGGTTGTAATTTTCTGTTACCGACTTATGACACAGATAAAATATTTTTCTTGCGCTTTGTATATTTTTAATATACAGAAAGTATGTTTTAACAATCTGTAGTTTGTAATTTTTAAACAATTAATTTTTAAGTTAAAACTAATGGTGAATAAATTAAATGTTTAATGTTTTAAACGCACCTAACCTTTAATTTACTCTACCGTTTTTTATATATATCACGTATCCAATGCTTTATATGCCTTATTTAAAATAAATTACACCTAGAGAGACTCTATTCTATAATTAGTTCAATAGGCAGCACCTAATTTAACTGAATAAAAATCAAAGTCAATGCATAATTGTTATATCACATTCTCTTTATTTTATTCTAAATGGTATTTTCAAATACACACTAATGTTTCTTCCTTGATTGTAATAATTCAAAGGTTTTAATGTTGAAAGATGGTCAAAATATTTTGTGTCAAAAATATTATTTATTGATATACCAAAATTCAATGTTTGTTGAGATATATGAAAATCTGTATTAACACTAAAATTTACAAGTGTATATCCATCAGTTGTTGTCTCATATGGTGACGGATTATCTTGCTTAAAAGCAGTTAGTGCAGAAAATTTGATTGATGGATTCTTCAATAAACCAATTTTTTTACGTTTTGCTCTAATTTCATAACGTAATTTTTGAGCAGGTATAAATGGCAAATAATTACCATTTTCTTGCTTACCAACAACTGAAGAATAAGTTCCTTCTATATGCAACCATGGAAATAATTTAGGATGGAAATGGATGCCCGCTTCCCCACCGTAAAGAGTTGCATTTGTTTGCGAGAAACGATAAATACTTACACCCGTTGATGTTGTATCTGTGGTTGGTGAAATAAAAATATAATCATTAATTTGATTATAAAAAATAGCCAAATCAAAAGAAAGAGATTCACCGTGAAAATGCATACTTAAATCTGTCTCAAAAGAATTTTCCGGAGATAAATCTTTATTTCCAATTTCGTATCTGTTTCCATGCATTCCGTTTGAAGTAAGTTCTGATAAATTAGGCACACGATAACCTTTTGCAAAATTAGTCCTAAACATTATTTTTTTATTCACATTATATGTTGCACCGATCGACCCATTAAGATTTTGAAATTCTTTAATTACCGGAGCATGATATCCACTCGTTCCTTCTGTTCCCAATGCAAAAGTTTCAGTTTTATATATATCGAATCTCAAACCTCCCTGTAATTTCAACTTATTATTGAAAAAAACATATTGTGCCAATCCTAAAAAACCTATATTATTAATATTTGCATCAGGCAAAAATTGAGAAGCCCTATTGTTAAGGTTTCTATTATTTTGCGACATTCCTTGTAATCCAATAATATATTCTGATTTCTCATTTGACGGTAAATACAATTTTGACTCATAGGTAATTGTGTTCAAATTCATTTCAACAAAAGGGACATCAAGTGTTGTTTGAAGTTTTCTCAGTACGTTTTGATAAGCAGCATTAATTCCCCATTTAAATTTACCTAAGTAAAGGGTATTTTGAGATGAAAGTAATTGATGCTCCAGATTCTGAAACCAAATTTCATTTTTTCGTCCTTGCTCAGTTATAATAGACTTTGCCGGAAATACCGTCATTCCCAAGTCTTGTTTAAAATAGTCGTAGAAAAGCTTAAAAGTTCCAATTTTACCAGTATATCCAATATTAGTATTGAAAGTCATTTCATTGAAGCGTGAATTTGGAACATAATCACCACCACCTTGTAAATAATCGGCATGAGTTTTATTTCCAAATCGAAATCCCCCAAAAATATTTTTAGAAGTTCCTTTTAATCCTATACTATTGTTCATTCCAAGTGTATTAGAATGCAATTGCATACGATAGTTGCCAAGAATTTTACCTACAGGTGCGGGTTTTTCTTTAATAAAGTTTATTACTCCGCCTATAGCATCCGAACCATAAAGCAAAGAAGCGGGTCCTTTAATAATTTCTACCCTTTCTACATCATTGTCATCTATGCTTAATGGGTGGTTTTCACTGAATTGATAATTTTCAATTCGTACTCCATTATTCATAACCAAAACATCATTCATTGAAAGACCACGTATAACAGGTTTCGATACGCCTTGTCCTTTGGATATCATATCAACACCAGGTACTTTGGTTAATGATTCCATAAAATTAGGTGTTCCTGATAAATCAATATCCTTGCATCTTAATACGTCAATCTTTACCGCATTTTCATGTTGAGAACTTACATAACCACCTGTAATCACAACTTCCTGAGATTGGATAATGGCAACAGTCAAATGAGCATCTACTATATTCTCGGTTTGCGAATTTTCAATTATTTTAATCTCAGTATTGTATCCAACAAATGAAAATTTAATTTTAATTTTTCCGTTTGGAATATTATTAATAATATATTCTCCTGCTAGATTAGTTATTGTACCTTTATTGAGTTCGGGCAAAGAAACTGATGCACCAATCAATGGTTCATTATTTATATCTGTCACCTTACCTTTTATTTGATTTTGAGCGTTTGCTTTAATAAAAAGAAACAACACAAAGAAAATAAAAACGATTTTCTTCATTTTATTACGATTTTGAAAATAATAAATAAATTTATTGCATCACTTAAGATGTCATATTTTTACTTAATATGAATTGGAGGGGCTCGTAATAAAAATAAAAACTTTGAATTATCACAATAATATCCAAAATTGTAATAGTCATTTAGTTCTAAATGGTAAAAGTATTTTTGTATTGTTTGTATTTGCTTTTTAACCGAAAAAAAGGAAAGTTCAAAACTTGGAATCGGACATTTTTTGTGATATTCATGAATATGCTTTTCGTTTTTTGCAGTACATCGAAAATGATCATGATGATGAAAAAATCCATCTAATAATTTAACTGTCAAAGGTGTCAGAATAATGAATACCAATGTCAGTGAAATAATATTTTTAAGTGTTTTTGTCATTCCAATTAGTTGTCTTTCCTTAAATATACCAACAGTAGTCTGTCAAATAACCCACTTAAATTTTCCATTATTAGATTTTTAGTGAATTCGCGGCAAATATATAATTTTTGCAGCTTGCTCAATAAAAAATAAAACTTCAAAAAGTATTACACTATTTCAACTTAAATAATCTCAAATACAATTTATTAATATCTATTTCTCTTTTTTTTTTGAAATATTGCTTTATTAATTTAATAATAAATTTAATAAAGTTATTGTGTAATCTGACAATTAGGTTACTCAAGATAGGATTTTGAAACGATTAATTTTCAATTTACTACTGATATTATCTACTGATATAAATATTAACATTTAACCCACATTACGGATAGTCTTTATTGGCGAAAGTGTGCTATTTTAACTCAATTTTAAATTCATCATTATCTAAATAAGTTCTTCCATACTCGTCTTTTTCAAGTACCTGAAACATTATAGGAACATCAGTATAAGTTTTAAATTCATTATCAACTATTTTCTTATTCTTTAAATCAACCAAGTGATATTGTTCTTCTACCCGCGAATCAATTCCGACTGCCGCATTAGGAATATAATGTAAAAGGGCAAAATTTCCGTTTTCAACCCAATCGACAATTGTAAAAACAGAGTTTGTGTCTTTGAAAATAACTACTCTTTGTTCGTTATAAAAGTCGGCTATTAAAGTATTGTTATTATCAATATAAACTTTTTTGACTTCTTTATATTTTAGTGAAGTTGATGTAACGAATCTATTATTAAAGAATATTTCCGAAATACAAATATCATCATATTTGCTACCTTTAAATTCATCTTCAATTTCTATTTTTAAAATAATGGCAGATGTAAAATTTAATAAATGATGATCCTTACCTTTTACAGATAATTTGTATTCATTATTTGTTGTTTCTTGAAAAGTTTGTATATTAATTTTATCTAAATTTAACGGAAAAGATTGTATTCCAAAGCTGTCTTTTAATTTAATATTGATTTCTAATGGGTATTGTTTTACAAAAAACCTATCAACAACTTCCGTTGCATGGTCATCGGGATTTATTGCAGCATAAATTGATACTTTAATTTTTTGGGGTCGGGAATTTTTGTTATAAAGGGTTCTGTTTTTCCCATAACCCGAAAAAATATTCAATATAATTTTATTGAGCTCAATTTTATCAGGTAATTTAATATAAAGGTCGTTAGTTTTATTGGTTTTTGAATTACCAGCCACCCAGCAAGTATTAAAAGTTCCATCAAATAAATTAGCAGAAGAATATTTCGATGAATTTTTAGGATGAAAAAAATCTTTTATATCCGTCGAAAAATATTCTAAATAGTCACCAATATTTGCTTCTACAAGATTGAGTTCAACAAGCTTATGATTTTCTTGTGCGTGTAGATTATTTGGTATTAATAAACTTATAAAGTGTATATATATTAAGAAAAGAGCACCTGGAGCAAATTTCATATATATGTAATTAATAGGTTGCCATATAATTGATACCGGTTTCATTATCTTCGTTTACAATTCCTACTTGAAGAGTTTTTTCTCCTTTTGTAAAATATTGTTGAGAAGCCACATTCATTTTTGTTTCCCAGCCTTTTGCTTCCATATTATTTAAGATTTCAGCTCTAACTTCCTTTGGGGTAGATTTTACATGCATATAAATTGTAACTTTTTGTTTATCTCCAAGTTTTATAGTTGTAATATGATTAATATCACCCTTTAATAAATAGAAATCAGAGGGGAAATCAGATGGTAACTTTTTTTGATTAACATTTGCTGTTATTTTAGCTCCCGATTCGTTATCCTTTATGGTTACCGTTTTTGAATCATTATTACTATTACTTCCACATGAGAACATTATAATACTTAATGTAATCACTGCTAAAATTAATGTTGCTTTTTTCATAATAAAATCTCCTTTTTTAGTTAATTGTTAAATTTGTAAATATATTCTTCTGAAACAGAAAATTTAAAAAATTTATGTTTATCCTCATTTTTACTGTAGTTGACACCCAATTCTAAATAATGTTTATTTTTTTCATCCGCATATTTCAATGTTGTATGCTCCCACATGAAATTTATTAAATCTGTAATAACAATACCATTAGTATCGGGTTTCTCAAATTTAGTTTGTTTATCCAGTTCCCATTTATTATTTAGTAAATGCGCTACCATATTTTGAAACCATTTTTTATATTTTTCTATACTTACTGAATCTGTATCTGTTAATTCAAATGTTACATCATACCCTTGGTCATAAACAAATAGGTCTTTAAATTTAAGAGAATTAGGGATTATTATATTATGGTTTTGCAAATTTCTAAGTACTTTTTTTTGCTCTGCTAATTTGTCGATAACAGATGGTGTTTTGAACTTTTTCTTGATATCTTCTGTATATTTTATGTAGTTGATGTATTTATCTTTTCTTTTAGATCGTCGATAAGGGTCTTTTTCTCTATCAAGTTTATTCCAATCTTTCAAAAGAGTTTTTTGTTTTTTTATCATTTCGTCAATGATGTATTTCTTATCTTCGACAGTAAATTCAGGTACAATTTGTTCAAATATAATATCTATAGCTCCTTTACCTTCAATAATATATTCCATATAAGTATTTTTCGACTGAGGATAGAGTTTTTTTATATTGATTCCCCAATCTTTGTATGGTATATCGGATAGATATTTTTTTCTAATATTAGGATGTAAGGTTTCTCGTTTGCTTTTAAACAAATGTTGATATTTATTTGTGTCTATCACCGATTTTTCGCAAGTGTATATGTTAACAGCATATGTTTTTGAAATATTTTCAAGAAAATTCGGGTTAGTTTTTTCGTCTATATATTTTATATTATGCTTGTATGGTTTTTTTAGTTTATAAAATAGTAATGAATCTCGTAATTCTAGAGATATTTGACTCATACTCAACCAGCGATATGCAGAGCTGATGTAAAATTCATTTAAATTGACAAGGTGCTTTAATTTTTTATGTTTAACATCGAAAAGAAAGATTGAGAAATCTCGATATTCATTCTTTGGTATTCCGCCATCAGGAAATTTTGTAATACCTTCAGGTTTTCTATATAAACGAGTTCTTGCAATAAAAGCAAATGCCGTACTGTCGTTATTCCATGCAATTGTACCATCAGTTCTAATTCCTAAATTAATATACTTAGAATGGCATGAGGTTAAGAATAAAACAATAAATATTCCTAATAATAATTTTATTAATCTCCTGTCTGACTTTATTTTCATTTTAGATTAGCTTCCTCTTTTGTATTCCAATTAACATCAAAATTTATCATTGATTATTAAATTATTACAAAAACCAAGGTCTTCTGGTTTAATGCCAAATTTACTAATATTTTCCTTTGTTCTATTAACTATTTTTAATCAAAAATATTAGTATTCGATTTTTTTAATACTCTTCATGGAGTTCACGCATTAACTCCTAATTTTACTATAATACGCATCCTATTCAATTGATTATCAATGCTTATAGCTTATAGGTAATTGCTCGTTCTGATAGTTTGAATATAAGACCTTGAGCGTTTTATTGCGTCAATGTTTCAATTTCCATGCCATTTGCATATATTTACTATTTTAAAATATAGTCATTTTTTGCCCAACGCTGAATATACTTCTTTGAAAAGGTTTCATATTTTTTGTTATAATTTCATTTCATATAGTTGTAAATATTCTTTTAAACATCCATTTTTTTTAATGCTATTCTCAAAATCGGTTAGAGTAATATAATTATCTGTTTTTTGGTATGTCTCTCTAATAATCTTTAGAAATTTTTCTTTCCCTATTAATTTACAAAACTTATAAGCAAAGACAACGCCTTTATTGTATATTAATTCAAAATTCAAATCTCCATTTTTCTGATTTAAGACTTGTTCAAAAGAAACAGTAAAAAACGGTTTATTACTAAATCGTAGATTAATTTTGTCTTTTATTGCATTCTCATAAGCTTGATTTCCCGCCCAACTTTCATAAAACAAAAGATTGATATATTCATTTATTGATTCAGATAAAAAATAAAACCCTTTTGATAAATATTTTACATTATAACCAATCCAAAAATGACCGATTTCATGAGATAATGCATAATTATCTATAGCCTCCATATTCATTAAACTTCTGTCAAAAATAATGAAAGCACGCATGTTTACAGCTAGTCCAAAGATTCCTGTTTCAATAAATGGTAATGTGTCTATATTTTTATACCACAAATTTGTTTGGTACCATTTTACCGCCAGAGCAGAACGATTTGCTATTACATTGTACAACGAATCTATTTGATTTAAATCGGTTATATATTTAGGCGTATTATTTTTGATGGATAACAGTCGTTTATCTTTTGGCAGAAAATAAAATTTACAATATGTTTCTTTGTTTTGAACTATTTTTTCTGATTGAAAAATATTTGCTTTGGTAATAAAAAAACGAAAATCTTCATCAAAAAATATATAAGTACTGATAATATTATTTTTTGATAATATCTTTTCATTTGCTTTATGTTCAACATATATTTCATAAGTTTTGGGAATGGTAATCTTTACTTTATAATTAGTAAAATTATCATAAATAACAGGATAAAATTTGCTATATCTTTCACAAAATACTTGGTTTGAATCAAGTAGTGCAGGATAAGCAAAAATACTATCACCAAATATCTTAATAATTTTCGATGATTCATATAATGAACAAGGTATTTTATAACTTATAAAAAAATTTATTTTATCACTATTTGAATGCTCAAAATACAAAGTATCATTACTACGAATATAGTTTAAAGGTTTGTTATTGAGTAATGCTTTATCAATTTTAATGTAACGATTAAATAGGAAAAAGTTTTTTGTCCAATTCTCCGTTTTAAAGGCTTTTAAATGCAGGTTTATATAAAGTGTGGTATCCTTAAACTCTATGTTTATATTATAATCCCACGATTTTATTTTTGAATCTTGTGCTTTTATTTCAATCGAAATTAAAACAAAAATAAGAATGTATATTGGCAATAATTTCTTCATTTAATTATATCTTTAATTTCCTTTCAGTTATGCCTTAACGACAGCCTTGTTTAATAAGCTAAACCAATTACTTTTACTTTATTGGGTTTTTAAGCATTGCTGTATTCTATTCATTGCATATTGACAATAAGAGTAAAGTTTAAGACGAGTTTAGGTTAATACAAAAATATAACAAATTATATATATAAGGCTTATTAAATTGCATATTTCAAATACTATATTATAACTTGATTTATTATAATGAATAATGATTTATCGATTTAATTTTTTTCGGCAAACTTTTTGTTGTGATCCTTGTCTAATAGAAAATAAATTATAAGATGTCTTTATTGCTTTGTTTTGTTTAATTTTGCATCGTTAATTATACAATGAAATGCGTAAAATTTACCTTGTTGGGATACTGTTTTTATATAGTTTAAGTGTTTTTGCTACTCATAATCGTGCGGGTGAGATTACGTATACTCACGTTTCTAATTTGACATATGAGTTTATTGTTGTAACATATACTTATAGCCTTTCCCCTGCCGATAGACCTACACTTGATATAGATTGGGGTGATAATACAAGTTCAACATTAACAAGGTTTCAAAAGACTCCACTTCCTAATTATATAAACCTAAATATTTATAAAGGAACACATACATTTAGCGGACAGGGTAATTTTAAAGTAAGCGTTGAGGACCCAAACAGAAATGGAGGGGTTATTAATATTCCAAATTCAATCAATGTTCCTTTTTATATTGAGACAATTTTAAATATCAGTCCCTTTATTGGTCCCGATAACTCTCCGATACTTCTAAATCCTCCTATTGATAATGGATGTATTGGATTTCCGTTTTATCATAATGCCGGGGCTTATGATGTAGATGGAGATAGTTTAGCCTACGAGCTTGTTGCTTGTAGAGGAGAGAACGGTAATTTTATTCAAGGCTTTTCTTATCCGGTAGCAAGTCAGTCTTTTAGTATTGATCCAATTACGGGAACTATCAGCTGGATAAACCCGACTATTCAAGGAGAATATAATGTTGCATTTCTTATTAAAGAATATCGTAATGGGTTTCTTATTGGTTCAATAACAAGAGATATGCAAATAACGATCGGTTCTTGTAATAATAATCCACCGATAATTCAAAACATAAATGACACCTGTATAACTGTTGGAGATACACTGAGTTTTTTGGTGAAGGCTACTGATATAGATAATGATGTAATTACTCTTAGAGCAACGGGTGGACCAATAGTTTTACCTAACAACCCGGTTAATTTTCCACAACCTACAACCGGTGTAGGTTATGTACAATCAACTTTTTCGTGGATACCAATTTGCAATCAAGTACAACTACAGCCTTATCAGGTGGTTTTTAAGGCTAAAGATAATGGAAGTCCAATAAATCTGGTGGATATTAAAACAACTTTTATTAAAGTTATTGCACCTGCTCCAAAAAACTTGATTGCAACTCCTCAGGGAAATCATATAAAACTTATATGGGACTCAGAAGAATGTTCTAATAATACTGGCTATGATATTTATCGTCATAATGGTTATATAGGTTATTTACCAAATAATTGTGAAACAGGTGTTCCTCCTTGGACAGGCTATGTGAAAATTGGAAGTACTACTGATACAACTTTTATTGATGATAATAATGGTTATGGATTAATACATGGTCCTTCATATTGTTATATGGTTGTGGCTACATTCCCTGATGGTGCCCAAAGTTATCCTTCTCTAGAATCTTGTGCTTCTTTGATTAAAGATGTTCCCGTTATTACAAATATAAGTGTAGATACTACCAGTAGCACTGTTGGTGAAAATACAGTTATATGGTCTATGCCTGTTGATTTGGATAGTGTTCAAACACCGGGACCCTTTAAATATCTTATTTACCATAATACTACAGGCATTAATAGTCCAATGAGTTTAATAGATTCTTTGCCTAGTTTATACGACACAATTTATATTTCACAAGATGTTAATACTCAAGATAATACTCATTTTTATAAAATAGAACTTATAAATAATACACCGGGTAATAGGTTTGTTGTGGGAGAGACTCAAATATCTTCAAGTGTATTTATTAGTGCTCAAGGTCATGCTAATAGAGTAGAGCTAAGCTGGAACGAATTTGTTCCATGGTCTAATTACCAATATGTTGTTTATAGACAAAATACTTCTGGAGCTTTTGATAGTATTGGAGTAACTACAACGCAAAATTATATAGATAGCGGTTTGGTAAATGGTGCTGACTATTGTTATAAAATAAAAAGTTTAGGAGAATATACAGCACCTGGATTTAGTAGACCTTTAGTTAACTGGTCGCAAGAAGAATGTGCTACACCGATAGATGATGAGCCACCTTGTGCTCCTATTTTAGAAGTTTCAACAAATTGTCAGATTATTGAAAATATACTTACATGGAATAATCCTAATAATTCTTGTTCTAATGATGTTGTTGCCTATAATTTATATTTTACGCCAAGTCTCCAGAATGATTATTCAGTAATATATTCTCCTTCAAGCCCGTTGGATACTTCTTATTTACATAATAACATTGAATCAGTAGTAGGTTGCTATTATGTTACTTCTATAGATTCATTTAGTAATGAAAGTTTTGCTAGCAACTTAGTTTGCGTAGATTTAGATAGTTGTCAATTATATCATTTGCCAAATGTGTTTACACCAAATGGCGATGGATATAATGATAAATTTATTCCTTTTCCTTATGATTTTGTAAAGGAGGTTAGAATGACAATATTTAATCGATGGGGTAGTGTGGTTTTCAAAACAGAAGATCCGGATATATTATGGGAAGGTAAGGATATGAATTCTCATAAGGATTGTAGTGAAGGAGTATATTTTTATATTTGTGATGTGTATGAGTATCGCCTTGAAGGTCTTAAAATACGAACCTTGACAGGAAGTGTAAGCCTATATAGATAGAACATTATTTTTATTAACAACTTAAATTATATAAATAAACTTATGTTTACAGGAATTGTAGAACAAATGGGAAAGATTGTGAAAGTAGATCGCGATCAAAGTAATATAAATTTTACCGTAGAATCAGACTTAGCCAAAGAGTTAAAAGTTGATCAAAGTATGGCTCATGATGGAGTTTGCCTAACAGTAGTAAAAGTTGATGCAACTAAGAATCAATATGTTGTTACAGCCATACAAGAAACTTTGGATAAAACATGTTTAAGAGAATGGAAAGAAGGTTATGAGGTAAATTTGGAAAGAAGTATGAGTATGGGAGAACGCCTTGATGGACATATTGTGCAAGGTCATGTTGACCAAACAGCTCGTTGTGTGGAAGTGGAAGAGACAGATGGTAGTTGGAAATTTACTTTTGAATATGATAAATCAAAAAATAATATTACTGTTGAAAAGGGCTCTATTTCTGTTAATGGGACTAGTTTAACAGTTGTGGATTCAAAACCAAACCGGTTTTCTGTTGCTATAATACCTTATACTTATGATAATACAAACTTTCATAATTTTAAAGAAGGCACTATAGTGAATATAGAGTTTGATGTCTTTGGAAAATATGTAGCTCGATTGCTAGAGCAATACATGGAAGCTAAAGGAATGTAAAGGAATATATTTGTTTTTATTGATGAAATTTTCATGCAAAATAATTGTATGAAATAAAAAATAGACTATCTTTGCGCCCTTAATTCAACGACCTAATGCCCAGGTGGCGGAATTGGTAGACGCGTTGGTCTCAAACACCAATGAGGTAACACTCGTGCCGGTTCGACCCCGGCCCTGGGTACAAATAACAAAAAGCCTCTGATTTTCAGGGGCTTTTGTTATTTCCATGTAAAAATATGTTCTACATATATTTGTTATTAGTTATTATATTTTTTTCAGGTCCTTCTTAATTCTAATAAATTTGCCATCGATTAGTTTGTATTTAATTTTATTTTCTTAATAGGTAGAGCCAAAGCCTTTGCCGACAAGCGAATCTTTGTGTGTGACCAACCTAAGCAGTTATTTAATTTAGTTAATACCACACTACAGAATTTTGCAGTAGCGAAGTTAGGTGGTTTAGTTAGGCTAACACTTTTATTATAGTTTTGTTATATTTTTTTATTAATCCTACGATTTAATTAACAAATATAACTTTAGTTGCATTTGTTAAAAATAGTAAATAAAAAGATGTATTTTTGACTTTCAATTTTTATGGTGTAAATCCTTATATTTTAATTTAATGAAAGTTTTAAGTATACTTATTTTATTTATTGCTTTTTTTGGCATTCAGTCTAATGCTCAAAATACTCAGGAACAAAAGTCTAATCTGTATTTTGAAAAAGCAAATGTTTTTTTTGATCAAGAAAATTATCAAAAAGCGTTGATTTATTGTGATTCAGCAATTATTTTTAATACTGAAAATATTGAAGCATATGCTTATAGAGGTGTATGTAAATTTCAGCTTAAGCAATACGAAGAGGCAATAGAAGATTTTGATTTGGCGCTGGTATTAAATAATGGATATGCTGAGGTTTATTATTACCGGGGCTTGTGCAAAAAAGAGTTAGGAGCTAATAAACAGGCTTGTGAAGACTGGTATAATGCTTATAATCTTGGTTTTAAAAATGTTATGAAAATAATTGAAGCTAATTGTGAACTTGTTAAAGATAACAAATCAAAAAATAAAAAAAGTAAGTAAAGAAATTGTTTATATGCAACGTATCAATAAACACAGCTGTCTAAAAACTTACTGAGGAGATAAGATTTGAAGCGCAGTGACGAAGAACTCAGGGTCCTTTGTATAAAAGGAGATGGGAATGCTCAAAATGAGCTTTATCGTCGGTATGCTCCAAAGTTTTGGGGTATATGTCTTAGATATGCTAAAAATAGAATGTCTGCTGAGGATATTTTACAAGAGGGATTTATTCGAATATTTACTTATTTGGATCGTTTTGAAAATAAAGGTTCTTTTGAAGGCTGGATGCGTAGAACAATGGTCAATACTGCTATTAATTATTATAAGAAAAATCTCAGTACCGCTAGAGAGGCTGAGTATCATGAATATATGAGTGAGAAAAGTAACGATGCTGATGCTCTTTCTTCACTCTCATATCAAGAACTGCTTAACCTTGTTCAGAAAATGCCTAATGGCTACAGAACTGTTTTTAACCTTTATATTATTGAAGGATATAGTCATAGGGATATCGCAGATAGTTTAAATATTTCAGAAAATACGTCTAAATCGCAATTGTCGAGGGCTAGGGCCTATTTACAAATGCAAATTAGGAAAATATATGGAGAGGAGAGATAATGAGTAATAATAACGAATGGGATAATATAATTAAGGAGAAATTGGGTGCTTTTGAAGAGGCTCCCCCTACTTATATGTGGGATAAAATAGCTAGTGGTATTCCTGCTAATACTGTTAAGATTGCTTTTTATAGAACAAAAGTATTTAAAGTTACTAGTATTGCTGCCAGTATTATTTTGTTATTGGGTTTTATGTGGTTTTTGACGGATAAGGAAAGTATTTATAATTACAGAGATAACAACCTTTCTACTAGTAACAAATTACTTAATGTTGATAAAAATGAAATCGTTTCATTTAAAGAAAAAAATATAAAAAATTCTACTTCGAATCGAAAAATAACTTATAAAAAGACTAAACAGAAACAGGCGCTCGTAGCTAATAATATTTCTAAATCAAACAAAGAAATAAGTTCTAAAACAATTAGAATAAGCTCTTCTAATAGTGATATCGCTCACCAAAATAAAGGCGCTATCAAAAAACATCAAAATAGAGCATTAAATAGTTATAGTCAAGAGGTTGCTAATAATAGTAGTAATGTTAAACAAGATGAAAAGAAGATTCTTCCAAAAGTTATTGTTGAAACTAATGCCGTCGATATTGCAGATTCTAAGTCTATTTCTGAAAATGAAATTGGAATAAATAATTCTACCTCAGTGAGTACAGAGAATATAGCTGTTAGCTCTTCTGTTACATCTGAAGTTAATACTGATATTAGAGTGGAAACAAAAACTGAAATTAATAACAGTATAAATGTTGTATCTAATACACAAAATCAAAGTAATATTGAAATTGATCACATAGAATCGAATGCTATTGGAGCTTCTCCTAAAGAAATTCCAAACTCTGATTTTCATCCTAAAACAAGAACTTTTAATAGAATTGGATTTGGTGCTCATTACGGACTTGAATCTATTCAAATTAATGATAATAACATACTTTCTAACAATATTGATTTGAGTTTTAATTTTCAGAATTTAAACTTTATCATGCAGAGTGGTGTGGGAATTTCATATTCAAAAGATGTTAGAGGCTATAATTTGGAATATATGCGTAACGACTATCTTACAACAGAAATGCGTTTCGATTCGGCAACTTTTGTTGTTGATTCTATTGGTAATGTTAATATTGTACCTGTTAACCCATATTATACTGATGTGTATGATTCAATTCACCATACTTATAATGCTACCTATAATGAGATTTATTATAGTTTAAGAATTCCTCTTATGATTGGATATCAAAAAGATTTTAAACGGATAGGAATATTTGCAAAAGGCGGTGTTTTTTATAGCAGAGTTATTTATAGACAAAAAACAGCAATCTATGAGCCCGATGAATCTTCTCGTATGATTAAGCTTAATTATTCCGGAAGCGCCAGGGTGTCGAACCAGATACAATACGTTTTATCAGCAGGATTAGCTTATAGGTTTAGTAGAAATATTCAATTTTCGGGAGAGCTTATGACTAAGTTTTATCAGAATTCACTTTATGATAATCCTGATTATGCTAAATTAAATCCATGGTCATTGGAAGGTAGAATAGGATTAGTTTATTTTTTATAATTTAGAAAGAGAACTGAGATGAAAATAAAAGAAACTATACTTATCATATTATCACTATTGACTACCAATGTTATATTATCGCAAACAAGCAAATTGTGCACGGCACAATTTAGCTATAATGTTAATAACGAAGTGTCTCCATTAACATATCAATTTTTGGATAGTAGCTACAGTCAAAATACAATTGTGAAATGGGAATGGGATTTTGGAAATGGGCAAGTTTCGGCTAAGCAAAATCCGGAGCATCAATATTTAACAGAAGGTAATTATTTGGTGATGTTAAAAATCACGGATAATCAAGGTTGTAGTGATATTGCTGTGGATACAATTAGAATTTTAAAGAACATTCCACCCACTTGTAATGCTTATTTTACTTTTGTGTTTGATACTGCGGGTCCAAATTATACTTATAGATTTTTTGACCATAGTATTCATACCAATGATAGTATTACATCATGGAGTTGGGATTTTGGAGATTTATCTCCAATATCGCATATTCAAAACCCTATTCATCAGTTTTCAAGTATTGGGACTTACCTTGTAACTCTTAATATACACACTGCAACAAATTGTAATTCAAGCTACTCTACAAGTATATATGTTACGAATGGAGGTGTAAATTGCGCAGCTAATTTCACTCAAATCATTGATACAAGTTCAAGTGTACCATATACTATGCTGTTTCATGATAATAGTTTTCATCTTAGCCCAATAACTTCATGGACATGGTTTTTTGATGATGGTGATAGTTCAAATTATCAGGATCCAACTCATGTGTTTCCTTTTGCTGGAATTTATAATGTAAAGTTAAAAATACGAACTGCGAATTGTAGTGATGAAATTCAAATTCCTATTCAAGTTGGTAATCCACAGAAATATAATCTTTGGGGAAGGGTTTATGTGGGAAATTTAACTACCGATAAATGTATAGCATATCTATATAGAGACTATAAGAATAATTGTGTTAAACCACTTGATACAGTACATCTTACTTCCGTAAATGATACTTTGGGAGTATATTATTTTTATCAAGTACCTGAAGGAGATTTAAAAGTACAGGTTGTGTTGCCTTCTAGTAGTCAGTTTGTTAATAATTATGCGCCAACTTATTACAACAGTTCATCACTGTGGCAATATTCTCAAAGTATTCCTCTTTATCAAGACTTGAGTATGCAAAATGTAAATATGAAAAGCGTTTTATCGCAAGTAGGGACAGATTATATTGAAGGGAGTGTTGTTAATACATCAAATGGTCAGATAGAGGGAGTATTGATTCTATTGAAAAATGGACAGAATGATATTATAGATTATACTTTTACCGATGTTAATGGAAAGTATTCTTTTAGCCAAATACCTCAAGGTCAATTTCAAATATTTGGTGATTTAGCAGGCTTTTCTTCGAATCCCGCTAATGGTAATTTTACGTTAAATAATGATAGTATTTTTGGTGTTAATCTTATTATTGCAGCAAGTAGCATAAATACATATTTTGAATCTCAAATTAGTAATGAGGGAAAAAGTTTTTTCATATATCCTAATCCAGTAACTGATGGTAAATTATTTTACCATTTGAAAAATCAGGATATAAAAACGCGGGTTTCGTATAGAATATTTAATTCGATGGGGGTAATTGTAATGCAAGGAAAGTTAATTAACACAAATTATATCAACCTAAATGGGTTAGAGTCAGGGATTTACTTTATTAATATTTTAGATGACAAAGGTAATAGTTTTGGTGTTAAGAAGCTTATTATAAGATAGATATATATACTGCCGTTGTTTGCTTACAATAATTTCCCCCGATTCTGGTCATTCACTTTTCCTTTAACCCGTATTATTACAAAAGCGATCAGATATTTTGCTTGAGAATTTTAAAGATTTTTTATATGCAACCTTTTAAATTATGCTATTGTCATTGTTTTAAATGTAGGTTATAATAAGATATTTTAGTTTGTTTCTTTTCTGTTTGTTTATTAAAGAAGGGCTTTTTTAGGGAAAAGCCTTTTTTTATTTAGCTATTTCATTCATATATTTTCTCATTATTTTTGGCATAATTTATTTAATTTTGGAACCTAAATTTCAAAACGCAAGCTATGATGGTAAATTATCATAAAGTAATTTTTGTTTTAGTGTTGATTCTATTTACTGTATCATGTACAGATAATAATGGTAATTTAAAAAATTATAGAGAAAAAAGTAAAAAAGCTACTCAATTAAGTTCGAGGATTCAGAAAAGCAATCATTATACATATTATATTCCTAAAGATAGTAGTATTGAGGGTGTATTAATAATAATGGACCCACATGGTAAGCCAAATTTAGTTTTGGACTCACTACATTCATTCTCTGATCAAAATCATCTTGCATTATTAGGTTTAAAAGAAATAGAAAATGGAATCTCCAATTATAATTCTATAATAAAAAGAGATTTACAGCACTTTCTTTCCTTAAACAACTTGCATAATATGAAGATTTATTTGTTAGGATTTTCCGGTGCTGCTCGTATGGCGTTAATTTATAGTCAAAGAAACAGAATTAATGGGTTGATAGTTTGTGGTGCAGGCTTACATAGGCAAACTTCCCTTCCATTTCCTACAGTAATGATATCCGGACTTAGTGATTTTAACTTTATAGAGCAATATTATACTTCTGATAGCCCAAGAACTTTCAATAGAAATTCTATTGCCATTCATTTTAAAGGGAAACACCAATGGCCACCAATATACGTATTAGATGATGCTATTCAATTTATTATAAATCGAAATTCGGGTAAAGGCTCTTCTAATAGTAGATATTATGAAGACTTATCTAAAAAATACTATTCCGAAAAAGAGTATTTTTTAAGTTTTAAATCTATGGAAGTTGCTTATAAATTATGTAGTGTAGAAGACATAAAAACGATGCGTAAAAAGTTAGTTTCACTAAGTAATGATACAAAAGTTAAATTATACTTCCAAAGGCAGAATAAGTATTTAAGCGAGGAACAGAAAAGATATCAGATGCTATCAGAATCACTGGAAGTGCAAGATTTAAAATGGTGGAATAATCAGATTAATTATATCATTGACAAAAGTAATTCAAATAAAAATGAGCTTGCAGCCCAAAGTTATTCCCGTACATTAGCATATTTGGGTATTTTAATGTATTCAAGATTAAATGCTGTTTCTGCAGGAAGAGGACATTATGATTTATTCCCAAAATATTTGAGTATATATGAAAAATTAGAACCAGATAATCCAGATTTGTATTTCTTTAAAGGTATATATGCTTACACGCAAGGCAGGCAGGATGAATCTAAACAGTATTTAAAAAAATCACTACAACTTGGCTTTACCGATAAAGCTAAAATGAATAAATATTTTTCTCAGGATTTTCTTTACGGTATTTTATAGCTTTTAGATTGTGAATATAAAAACTTCTGCAATAGTATTAAAGACATACAAATATTCCGAAACGAGTATCATTGCTAAAATGTACACTCAGGAGATGGGATTAATGTCATTTATTATTCATGGTGTACGTAAAAAAAAGAGTAAGACCGCTGCTTCTTTATTTCAAGTATTACAAATCCTTAATTTAGAAATAAATTATAAAGAACGCTCTAATCTTCAGTCTATTAAAGAAGTTAATATTGCTGAGGGAATGCATGATATTCATTCAAATATTATTAAGTCATCATTGGCTTTTTTTATTGCTGAAATGGTTTTTAAGGGTGTAAAAGAGGAGGAGGCTAATGAGTCGCTATTTCAATATATCGCTTTTAGTATCAAGTTTCTAAATGCGGTAGAACAGGATAAAGTTGCGAACTTTCATATTGTCTTTCTTTTAGGTTTAAGTCGTTTTCTTGGCTTTTATCCTAATAATAATTATAATTCTGATAATATTTATTTTATTCCGGAATTTGGAGAGTTTGATTGTTATGCTAAGGGAAATATGTTCTTTTCGAAAGAGAATAGTCAATTATTTCATAATTTGTTAAACTCAAATTATAGCACTATGCATGAATTGAAAATAAATGCAGAAAGTAGAAAGTATTTATTAAATTCTTTAGTAGAATATTTTCAATATCATATTCCTGAGATAGGAGAAATACAAAGTCTGGAAGTGCTGGAAACGGTTTTTTCTTAACTTGATGTGTTTATTTATTTGATAAATCAATTATCAATATGTGAATAATGCGGCGGAAATCACATTAGTCTATAAAAGTAGGAAAGGCTCTCATTTGGGGATGAAAGCCTACCTGGGTGGTTATAAATGTTTGGGAAGTAAAGGTTTTAACAATCATTTAAATCTAATTGTTGCTGTATAGACCTGAGCATGGTGTTTTGGTTGTCTATTTATTAAATGTTTTTTAATAAAGTGGACATATAATATTTTATAAAGAAAAAGTATTTAGTGAAATTAAATTATGAAAATAGTTATTAAACGATAGAATATTGTAATTTGACGATTAATAAAATTCTTTTATCCATTCTTTCTTTCCTATTTTTATTAAAGATGATTTTATATAAGACATATTCTCTTTTTTATACCAAAAAAAGAATTTTTTTTGTTTTAGTTTTTCCTTGGGATTTTTCTCAATAAAAACTGGTTTTAGTGAATATGGATGGAGCCCGGAATAAAAAATCACTGCAGCTACAGTCATAGGTGTTGGTGTTAGGTCTTGTACTTGCTCTAATCTAAAACCTAATTTTTTAGTTCTTAGTGCTAAGTCAGCCATATCTTCAATACTACTTCCCGGGTGTGAAGAAATAAAATATGGAATCACTTCTTGATTTAAACCCATTTTTTTAGAGCTGGATTCAAATTCTTTTTTAAACTTATAGAATAATGAAAATGAAGGCTTTCTCATTATCTTCAATACTTTATCTGATGTATGTTCTGGTGCCACTTTCAATCTTCCGCTTACATGTTTTTTAGCTAATAATTCAATATATTTTTTAGCGCTAATTCTATCTTCTTTCGACAAAGAATCGTCAACGAGTAAATCGTATCTGATGCCACTACCAACAAAAGCTTTTTTTATTTCAGGTTTAGAATTAACTTTTTCATATACTTGCCTTAGTTTATCATGATTTATGTCTAGGTTATTACAAATATTTGGAAAGATACAACTAGGCCGATTGCAGTTAACACATTCCTCTATGTTTTTGCCTTTCATTTGATACATATTTGCTGAAGGTCCTCCCAAGTCGCTTAAATAGCCTTTAAAATCCGGATGTTTAGTGAGTTTGTCAACTTCGTTAAGTATGGAATCTTGTGATCTGCTGGCAACAAATTTACCCTGATGAGCGGAAATTGTACAGAATGCACATCCACCAAAACATCCTCTATGCAGATTAACAGAAAACTTAATCATCTCATATGCAGGTATATCACCTCTTCCTTTATATTTGGGATGAGGTTGATACGTATATGGTAAGTCAAAACTTGCATCAATTTGTTTTTCTGTCATTGTAGGATATGGCGGTAATATTACCACTGCCTTTCCATTGCAATATTGTATTAATGTTTTGGCTTTTATTTTATTAGATTCTCTTTCTATATGTTTAAAGTTTGAGGCAAAAGCCTTTTTATCCTTTAGGCATTTATCATGTGAGTGTAAATCTATATATTCATTTTTATTTCTAATCTTGGCAACTTCATTTTCCGATGCCATAAATGCAGTTTGTTTAATATTATGCAATGAAGAAAAAGGAACCCCTTTCTTTAGCAATTTTAATATATCCATAATCGGTTGTTCAGCCATGCCATAAATAAGCAAGTCAGCTTTGCTATCAATCAATATGGAAGGTTTTAGAGAGTCTTCCCAATAGTCATAATGCGAAAGGCGACGTAGAGAAGCTTCTATTCCTCCTAGTATTATAGGAGTATCAGGGTATAATTTTTTAAGAATATTAGAATATGTAATTGTTGCATAGTCAGGTCTAAAGCCTGCTTTGTTTCCGGGAGTATAAGCATCATTAGATCTAATTCGTTTATTGGCAGTATAGTGATTTACCATGGAATCCATATTTCCTGCAGTAACTCCAAAAAAGTATTTTGGTTCTCCAAATTTTTTAAAATCTCTTAGGTCATCCTTCCAGTTAGGCTGAGGTACAATAGCTATCTTAAAACCCTCTCTTTCTATTATGCGTCCTATAACAGCTGCTCCAAATGAAGGGTGATCCACATAAGCGTCTCCTGTGAATAGAACAACATCCATTGTAGACCAATCTCGTAATTTGGCATCTTTAACTGTTATTGGAAGCCAATCTTGAAGCTTATATTGTCTAACTGTTTTCATTTTATAATTAATTTCTTCCAAAAAGAGATTTAAATAACTGTTCTAATCTACTATGGTCAATAATTTCAATAGAAAAACCTTCTTTTGAAATACCTTTTAGGCTAAATTTAGAAAGATATATTTTTTCAAAACCAAGTTTCTCAGCTTCTCTAATACGTTGTTCAGCATGATTTATACTTCTTACTTCTCCTGTTAGTCCTATTTCAGCAGCAAAACATACCTTTTCAGGAATTGGAATATCATAGTTGGAAGAGAGAATGGCACAAATCACTGCCAAGTCAATAGCAGGGTCGTCAACTTTTATTCCTCCGGCAATATTTAAGAATACATCTTTAGTTCCAAGTTTGAATCCTGATTTCTTCTCCAAAACAGCTAAGAGCATATTCAGTCTTCGTGTATCAAAGCCTATTGCACTGCGTTGTGGTGTCCCGTAAACAGCCGAGCTAGCTAAAGCTTGAACCTCTATAAGTAATGGTCTTCCTCCTTCCATAGTTGCAGCAATGGCTACTCCACTACTTGCTTCATCTCTTTGCGATATAAGTATTTCAGATGGATTGTTTACTTCTCTCATTCCATTATTAAGCATTTCGTAAATGCCTAATTCTGCCGTTGAGCCAAATCTGTTTTTATGTGAGCGAAGAATTCTATAACCATAATTTCTATCACCCTCAAATTGTAAAACCGTATCAACCATATGTTCTAATATTTTAGGACCGGCAATGCTTCCATCTTTGGTAATATGTCCAACAATAAAGACGGGGGTATGGCTTTCTTTGGCAAAACGTTGTAATTCTCCGGCACTTTCACGAATCTGGGAAACACTTCCTGCCGTACTATCTATTTTTGCTGTTTGTAGCGTTTGAATAGAATCAATTATTAATAAATCAATTTTCAAATTAGCAAGTTGAGTAAAAATTTTGTCAGTTCGTGTTTCATTCAATATATAGCATTGTTTGTTGACAATACCAATTCTTTCGGCACGCATTCTTATTTGTTGTTCACTTTCTTCTCCCGAAACATAAAGAATTCTCAAAGAACTGGCTTTTAGTGCCACTTGTAATAATAATGTTGATTTTCCAATACCGGGCTCTCCACCAACTAGTACCAGACTTCCTTTTACCATTCCTCCACCAAGAACTCTATTTAATTCATTGTCAAGTAAATTTATTCTATCTTCCTTTTGGTGAGAAAGTTCTTGTACTGGTTGTGGTTTTTTAGCCTTTCGAACTTTTGACTCATTTTCCCATTTAGGTGTTGACTCAATAGTAATAATTTCTTCCGAAATAGTATTCCATTCTCCACATGAAGAGCATTTCCCCATCCATTTAGAATACTCTGCTCCACAGTTATTACAGAAGAAACTAGTTTTTGATTTTGCCATAGATTAAAATTTGAGCGAAGGTAAAAAAAAAGGACAAACGGGGAATGTTTGTCCTAATATTAAAAATCACAGGTTTTTTGGCCGCAAATTGGGAATCATTGCACAGGAATTAATACGGTGCGGCCTGTATATATAGTATTGTGTTGCGTTCGATAGTTTTGGGAGGCTATCTTTTTAAAAGAACTAACGCTGCAAAAATAATATAGAAATGAAATCCTAAAAGTTAAAGGGTTTAAACAAAGCTTAAAATCTGTTAAAACATATAACTAATGCATTTAAGCACTTGGAAAAGATTATTACTTTTGCCTTGATGAAGACAAACAGAATAGTAAGTATTAGTATAGCCATGGGACTTGTAATGGCAGGGCTATTGGTAATGCAATTACTTTGGGTAAAGAGTGCTTTGTCAATAAAAGAAACAGCATTTAGTAATGATATCCAGAGAACATTCACTAAGGTGATGAAGCGGATTAACAATTTGGAAAGAGATGCTGCTAAAAATCGACTCCATAAAATGATGGGAGCTCCTGACTTTCCCGAAGGTCCTAAGTCCAGAATTGTGGATGGAAAGTTGGAAAAATCCTTCGATTATGATGGCTCAATAATAAAATTTATTACCCTTTTTCCCAATGAATTGAGTATTATTCCGGCTTTTGATAATCCTGTCTTTGATAACCCTGAATATTCTTATGGTAAAATTGATAGTATTATCCTTAGCGAGTTACATCATAATAATATATATGCAGATTTTAAATTTAATGTCTTCGATCAAAAAGCAAGTTATTTTTTATATCACGATCCGAGTATTAATGAAAATAAATATGTTGAAAAGGCTTATGCTTTCCCCTTTCTTTCAAATAAATTTGACCAGCAGCTTTACTTAATGGTATATTTCCCTAAGGAAAAATCTTATTTACTGAAGGAGATGAGCTTGATGTTGTTTATTTCTATCATTATTATTTTAGCAGTAGTTTATTTGTTTTTTTATAGTATTTCTACCATAATTAAGCAGTCTAAATTGTCTGATATAAAAAATGATTTTATTAATAATATGACTCATGAGTTTAAGACACCTATTTCTACTATATCGCTTGCCTGTCAGGCTCTTACAGATGATGATATACAAAAAACACCTGAGTTGTACGAAAGCTATATTTCTATTATACAAGATGAAAATTCTCGGTTGGGAAAAATGGCAGAGAAAATTCTTCAAACTGCAATAATTGATAAAGGAAAATTAAAATTAAATACTGAATTAGTAAATGTACATGATTTGATAAAAGAACTTATTAAAAATAATGAGATGATGATAAGCCAAAGATCTGGTGAGATTAGTTATAGCCTAGATGCTCATCATTTTATAATTAATGCTGATAGGTTTCATTTAACAAATTTAATGTATAATTTACTTGATAATGCAAATAAATATACATTGGAAAACCCCAAAATACATATAAGTACCAAAAATGATGGTGACTGTATATTGATATCTGTTAAGGATAATGGTATGGGTATTTCTAAATCAAATCAAAAGAAAATATTTGATAAATTATATAGAGTTCCAACAGGCAATGTGCATAATGTTAAGGGTTTTGGTTTAGGATTGAGTTATGTAAAAGCTGTAGTGGAGAAACATAGAGGTTATATTGATTTAGAAAGTCAGGTAAATAAAGGAACAACTTTCTATATTCGTATTCCAATAGATTTTTTAAAAACAAGTTGTAAATAGTTATATTATGGAAAAAGTAAAAATATTATTAGCAGAAGATGACAATAATTTAGGTAAAATCCTTAAAACTTATCTTCAAGCCAAAGGATTTGAAGTTGATTTATTCGTTAATGGTGAAGATGCATTATTAGGTTTTCACAAGAATAACGACTATTCTATTTTGGTGTTGGATGTAATGATGCCAGTTATGGATGGTTTCACTTTAGCTTCAAATGTGCGTAAATCAGACAAGCTTATTCCAATATTATTCTTAACAGCGAAATCTTTAGAAGAGGATAAGCTTAAAGGTTTTGAGCTTGGTGGTGATGACTATATCACCAAACCATTTAATATGGAGTTACTGTTGGCTCGGTTAAATGCTATACTTCGTCGCTCGGGAAAACTAGACTCTGATGAGAATAGAGTTGAATTTGAAATAGGTAAATATAAGTTTAATTACGAACATCAGAAATTAAGCTGTTGCGATGTGGATCAAAAACTTACTAGCAAGGAAGCTGAATTACTTAAACTGCTTTGTGAACATGAGAATCAAACCCTTGACAGACGTGTAGCTTTAAATAGTATTTGGAAAGATGATAGCTATTTTAATGCTAGAAGTATGGATGTGTATATCACTAAATTGAGAAAATATTTGAAAGGTGATCCTGAAATACAAATTATTAATGTTCATGGAGTAGGATTCAAACTATTAACTAGATAATTATTTTGTATTAATGAAAAAGGACTCAACATATTATTTATTGAGTCCTTTTTTTATTTTTAATCAATGCTGTCCTAAATAAATTTAAGGACATGCAAGTTTAGCGATTTTATTGAGGTTTGAGATTCGTTTTTGAATAATTTAGAAAAGAACCTTCTCCTGTTTTCGATATATTTTTTAGGCAAAAATTAAATTTTTCAGATGAATTTTTATCAATAAAGTTTACTTTCAATAATATCACTATATATAAAAAATAGGCATTGGGTTATTACTTGGATAAATTTATAATGATATTGGATTAATAAATTAGACAAAATCTATAAATATTTAGTTTTTACAAGATTGGTTTATCTTGTTAGTAAACTTAAAACAGGTTAAATATAATGCTTCCGGCTATTGATATATTTAAACAGAAGAATAATATTGATAAATTGGTTATTGTTGCTGATAGTGGCTTGTTATCTTATAGAAACATTACAAAATTACAAGAAAAAGAATATGATTTTATACTTAGAGCAAGGATAAAGAATGAGAAACAAAAACTTTATTTTTTGCTAAGTCTAATATTTCTATAAAGGGAAATAAAAAGACCAAATATCATTATTAGTGCTCCTGACCACATCAAACTTATATATGGAAAAATAACAGATTTAATAACTATAAACTGCATTTCTTTTCTGTCAACACCTAATATTATGCCCATCTTTTTGGGATTTATATTTGCAAATCTAAATCGTAAATTCTTAGAAGGAATAGTTTTTTCTTCTTTTTTTAATACTCCATTATCAATTCTGTAACTCAAATCAAAAGAAGATATACTATCATTTGAATTTGGAATTTCTATTGTTGCAATTATTGAAATATTATTGACATCCAGACTATCATTACTGCCTTCTATCCTTATATCTTTTAGTATATAAATATCTTTATTAATAGTTAATGTGTCACCAATTACCATTTCAGTTTCAGACAATTTTTTATACCTATTATTAGTTTGGTCAGCCTTGATATCTGCATATGAAATATATGTAAAAACATCCTTTTTCAGAGAATGATAAGTGTCTGGGTCGTAAACATTTCCCATAATCTTATTTACGTTTATTGATGGTTCTATCGAAAATTCCTTTTTTATATTACCATCTTTTTCTTTAGAGTAAAAATCAATTTTATAATATAAATGATTTTTATTTTTTCTAAGGCCAGAATACTCAACTAAATATTTGTTTAATTGTTTAAGTTTATCTTTTTCAAGAAGTTGGTTCTCTTTATTAGAGTTGGCATCTCCAAAATCATACATTGATGTATTTTTGGAAATAATTTCACTATTAGAAAATGCGGCCAATACACCCAGTAAGAATAAAGCAAAACCGAAATGAGATAGACTATTGCTTAGGTTATGTAAATTAAACTTATTTCTTATTAAATAATCTAATGAGCTAACAATTGCTAGATTAATGGTAAGTAGAAAAACTAAGAAAGCCAAATTATTTATTTGGAAAAGGTATATTTCAGGAATGAAAATTAAATTTGCTACAATTAATATTAGACCATACCTTTTCATAAATGAGGTAAAATCGTTTTTCCCGTACTTAAGCACCAACGAAACTGAAATAAATATGACAATTAAAATAGCAAAAGGTAGTTGCCATTTATTATAATAGGCAACAACTTCTACAGGAGGAGCTATATTGGTGCCAAAAACTTTATTAATAACAGGTATTGAAGTAGAAATAAATACTTGAAAAGATGATAGAATAAGAATTAAAGAACCAATATACATCCA